>JAAYKH010000034.1 GCA_012522475.1 Chloroflexota bacterium
CCTCGCAATGACAGGTTGCTCAAGGAAAACGTTGTGTTACCATCTATCCTGAGCCAGGGACAACGAGCTGGGGCCGGGGCGAAGAGATCCCTGGAAGCGCATGTGCTTAAATAGTGCGTGGGTGCGCGGAATTTCCCCGCGCACCCTGCTTGCTGTTTTTTTATTTACCCAAGGATCAGCGGTAAGAAGATCTTAAAACCTTCATCCTCGGCTTCTTTAAAGTGCGCAGTAACCGTGGTGTCGCCGGTAATCGTGATTTCAAGCACCTCGTTTGTGCTACCAGAATCATCATTCCAGTGCGAGAAGGACCAGCCAGGTTTGGCTACAGCGGTCAGCGTGACCTTTTCGTTAAAGAGATATGGGCCGGACTTATCAACTTGCACCGTACCCGCTTCATTTACCGGGTCGATAATTAAGGTCAAATTATATTTTTCCTGGGTAAAGTGAGCGGTAACCTCAGTATTGCCTTCTATGGTGAGCTTTAAGGGGTTATCATATTTATTCCCGTCATCAACATCACCGCTCCAATGCGAGAAGACCCAATCCGGTTTTGCAATTACAGTTAGCAACAACTCATCACCATCATGGTAAGACTGCAAGTCGGGTTCAATGCTCACATTTCCCATACCCGGAGGATTAATGGTCACTGTCAAGTTCCGGAAAGGAGGAGGGTCATATTCATACGCACCGATATCACAGACTTGGTCACCATCCCCATTGCCATCGATCGGTCGACTAACCCCACGCTGATCCGTCAGTGGACAGATGTCTGGACTGCCGGCGTCAATGGCCGGGCTGCCACGTTCAAGCGCATGGGTGAGCGTATAGCCGCCATTATCTGCCAGGGGCAGCAATAAGGGATTTTCATTCAGATTGCCGTCGCCTGGATATACTTCTTTTCCTTCAACAATGCTGTACGAGATATCCGCTTTGCCTTTGCCACTAATTTGATCAGGTTTATTTCCCCACAGGATTGTATTGATGAGAGTAACGCTATCACTCCCGACATATACTCCCCCACCGTTGCCAGACTTAGCACCTGCTAAATTTCCACTAACGGTCACATTCGTCAGGGCGGCATTTTCACTCCCGACGTACAGCCCACCGCCTTCGATGACAAGCTGACCATTTGCCAAGTTCCCACTAAAGGTCACGTTTGTCAGGGTCATGCTGCCACTTTCACTCTCGTGGCACATTCCCCCGCCTGCGACGTTCTCTCCGATTACTGAGTTTCCACTGAAGGTCACGTTTGTCAGGGTGATGCTGCCGTCCTTATAATACATCCCACCGCCTTTGGCGTTCGTACCACTCGTTGAATTGTTATTAAAGCTCACCTCCGTCAGGGTGGCGGCAGAACCAACACCCGCGCTATACATCCCACCACCATAAACAAATAATTCACCGCTTGTCAGGTTATCGCTGAAGATCACCTTCGTCAAAGTTAGATGGCCTTTGTCATTGGATATCCCACCGCCTTGATGTGCAGAATTTTCACTAAAAATCACCTCCGTCAGGATGGGGCTGCTGTTTTTGTTGCACATCCCACCGCCATCTTTATCAGTCGAATTTTTGCGGAAGGTTACTTGTTTCAGGTGGGGAGTACCACTTTCATCAGGTTGGGACTGCTACCATCGTTGTACATTCCGCCACCATACTCTGCCGTATTGGCGGAAAAGTTAACCTCAGTGAGACTCGGGTTGCTACCATCGTTGTACATTCCACCACCATACTCTGCCGTATTGGCGGAAAAGTTAATCTCAGTGAGACTCGGGTTGCTACCATCGTTGTACATTCCACCACCATCTTCGGCCGTATTACCGGTAAAGTAACTTTTTGTAAGGCTTGGGCTACCACCATTATTGTATATTCCGCCGCCACCATCTTCTGCCGTATTATCAGTAAAATTGACTTCCGTCAGGCTGGGAGAGCAATGCCTGTTATACATTCCGCCGCCATACTCTGCCGTATTGGCAGTAAAGGTGATTTCCTCCAAGATTGGCTCGCTTCCGGAAGCGTTATACATCCCACCGCCTCCTTTAACCGCTACATTTTTAATAAAGATCAGGTTACGCAGGGAAGGGCTGCCTGCTATGTTGTACATCCCGCCACCGTAATCATGAAGATTCTCAAAATCCGCATTCCCGCCAGTGATTGTGAAACCATCCAGGACCGCGCTCTCATCCACATCGCTGCCGGTGACCACGTGGTAGCTATTATGCTCTGCACCAATATCACCGCTTAAAATAGTGTGGTGGGTTTTCCAGTTTCTTTGTTCCCACCCTCCACCATTTTCTGGAAAACCGCCATAAATTTCCACACCGGATTTAAGCTGGAAGGTGGCTTCTCGGTTATCGCCAGTGGTGGGCTTGTAGGTCCCCGCTGCCACCCAGATAATATCGCCCTCCCCAGCTTTGCTGAGGGCCATTTGCAGGTCGCAAGCTGTGTCCCAGGATGTACAATCACCGCTGTAGCTGGATCTTACATAATATTTGGGCGCTGCTGCGTGTGCTTTCATTGAGGTTAATGAAATGCCCCAGCCCAGTAAGCCTATCAGCAAGGCTAAAATAATTATGATGTTGAATTTTTGTTTTTTAATCATTGTAATCTCCTTTTGATATGCGAAAAACAAATCAAACCCGATCATTCTACAATGGCCTCCCCATCGCTTTAACTATAGGGTTCTGTGTATTAAATTTTTACCGATAATTATTGCTATAAATGAATGTTAAAGGGGTTTAGAGCAACTACGTAAAATCGTGTTATACGTTAGGGGAATTATACATGAGTTTTTGATTAATTCCGTTGCGAAGACAATTGTTTTAATTTTTGTCTTTTCAAATGGTGACTTGAATATTTGGAGTTATTTTTTTTTGTTTACATGAATTATAGACAGCAAGGACGCTGTTTTGTAGCGATTTTTCGACGCTATGTGGATTACACCTGCTTACATTGCCCTGACCTAACAAGTAATAAAAATGAGATTGTTTCCCATTTGCTTCGCCTCTATACACTCTCAACTCGCCAGCCGGGCAATAAGCATATCCAAGGCGATCTCCCCGGGCATGCCGCCGGTCTTCTCACCCAGGTCAATCTCCAGCAGGTGCTGATAAATCTCCTCCAAAGCCGGTAGGTTAAATCGTTGCGCCTGGGTAAAGATTTTTCCCGCCACAAAGGCGTGTAACCCCAGCACTTCAACCAGGTCTTTTTCGCTTCTCCCCAAATCCAAGAGCTCCCGGGCCTGTAACAGCAGCCGAAATTGCCGGACGACCATCCCAAACAGGGGGATAAAATCCATTTCTTCCTGGAGGATGTGCAAAAGCTCCAGTGCTTTTTTTCCCTGTCGATTGCCAATCGCATCAACCATGGCGAAAATATCGCTCTGCCGATCGCGGATCGACAAGTTCTCAACATCGCCAACCGTCACCGGGCGTTCATAATTGGTGTAAGCCAACAATTTGTTAATTTCCTGCAGGGCAACCTGTGTATGGATGCCGACATAGTCTCGCAACACCACCGCGGCTTCTCTGGTGAACTCGCCGCCCAGTTCAAGTGCTTTCTTGTTGATCCAGGCAGGCATGGACGCCTCGGATGGCAGGGGACAACCGATGATCAGCGCCCGCCCGGCAGCGGTTTGCGCCCATTTGATGAACCAATGAGCACTATTGAGCGTCTCCCAGTAGGTGCCCGAGCGAGATGAATACTTTTGATGGTCCTCAACTACCAGCACCAGTGCGGTTGAGGGCGGCAGACCTTCCAGCAGGTCTAAAAATTTTTTGCGGTACTCCTGCTTGCCGCGTCCTGCATAGGGGTGCAGGGCATCCTCGACAATCACCAGGCGGCGCTCTGTCAGGAAGGGCAGTGCCAGCGCCGCTGACTCCAATTCGTTGATACCGATGGTTTTACCGTCCAGCCGCGAAGTATTCATTTCAGCCAGGTCAGCAGCGCCCAGGCTAGAAAAAAAGTTTGCCACGTGGGTTTTAATCGCCTGGCGATCGTCCCCCAGCAAAACATATACAATCGGTTTTTCCCCGGCCATACCCGGCCTCAACCGCGGGTCGTGACGTGGTTCAACCGCAGTCCAGCCCGGATGCTGGTTTCAACACGCTCCAATTCCAACCCCTGGGGGTCACCAGAGGCGGTGACACGTTTCTGGATGACAGGCCCCAGGGGATAGGTCAGGATCAGGGCGACAGATGCCATGATGATCACCAGCGGCAGACGCTCCAACTTCGATTTGAAGGACTTATCACTTCCCAGGGTGGCCAGCCAGCCTGCCAGGCCGGCAAAGGCGCCAGGGATAGCAAAGTTGGTGCCACAATTGGGGTGCTGAGCCAGATCAGCCTCACCTGCCCGCAAGCGCTTTAAGGCCTCAATTGCTGCTTCAGCCACGTCCTCTGCGCTAACATTGCCGACAATGGTATAACCGCGCGGCGATGAAATTCCTCCCAGGCGCAGGCCCGGGAAGCGCTGGCTGAGAACGTGCAGGGTGGCATGCTCCAGGCCGTGATTGCGGCGGGTACGGGAAATAGGGCGTAAATCAAGGAAAGATGTGCTCATAAGGATATCCTGAATCTATAGTGGTCCGTGTTTCGACGTTTATCATCACCGAAATACACTGAACCCATTATAACGGCTGCTGTGAAAAGATGGACGTGCTGTTAATTACGGCAACAAGGCCAGCTTAAGCGCCTCTGCCAGGGAACGCGTCTCCTGAACGGCGATTCCTTTGGGCCAGGGCTCTTTTTGCCCTAAGCGGCGGGGTACAATCGCCTCTTTAAAGCCCAGGCTGGCTGCTTCCCTCAACCGAGCTTGCATCTGGCTCACCATGCGCAACTCACCAGAGAGTCCCAGCTCGCCGATCAACACCAGGTCGGCTCGGATGGGTTGATCGCGTATGGAAGAGGTAATGGCCATGGCCACCGCCAGGTCTGCCGCCGGTTCGGCAATTCGCAAACCGCCAACCACGTTGACAAAGATGTCCTGCTCCGCCAGACGGAGGTTCAGCCGCCGCGAGAGCACCGCGGCGATCAACAGCAGACGGTTGAAATCAACCCCGTTCGGCGTGCGTCGAGCATTGCCAAACTGGGTCTGACTGGTGAGGCCCTGAATTTCTACCAGCAAGGGACGGGTGCCCTCCATGGTGACGACAATCGCGGAACCGGGGGCGTTCACCATACGCTCGGCCAAAAAGTCTGCGGAGGGGTTAGCGACTTCGATCATTCCCCGCTCCTGCATTTCAAACACGCCCACTTCCGAGGTCGCCCCAAAGCGGTTTTTCACCGAGCGCAGCAAACGGTAAGCCTGGTAACGATCACCCTCCAGGTACAGGACGGTATCCACAATGTGTTCCAGCACGCGCGGGCCGGCGATCACACCCTCTTTGGTCACGTGCCCAACCACAAAAACCGCAATGCCGGAGGTTTTGGCCAGTTCCCGCAATCGGGATGCACTTTCCCGTACCTGGGAAATTGACCCCGCGCTGGATTCCATCTCGGGTCGGTATACCGTTTGGATTGAGTCGATCACCAGCAAGCGTGGGTTAACAGCCTGAACGTGCGCCAGGATCGTATCCAGGTTGGTTTCTGTCACCAGATAAAGCTCGTCAGGCAGTGCGTCCAGTTTTCCCTGCGCCCCTCTCAGGAGGCGGGCGGCCCGCATTTTAATCTGCCGTTCCGATTCTTCGCCCGAGATATACAAAACCCGCTGCTGTGCCGCCATCTCCATGGTCATTTGCAACATCAGGGTTGATTTACCAATCCCGGGGTCTCCGCCCACCAGGACGATAGAACCTGGAACCACCCCACCCCCCAGAACCCGCGCAAACTCCGCCAGCGGCACCGGGATGCGGTCTTCTGTTTCTCCTTCGATCTCGCTCAGGCGTTTGGGAATCGAAAAACCGCCCAGGCCATGCACACTGGCATGCCCCAAGGCGGTCTTTGGTTCTTCTAAAATTTCTTCTACCATCCGGTCCCAGGCCCCGCATTGGGGGCAGCGTCCCAGAGCTTTTGGAAAAGCTCGCCCACATTCCTGGCAGACGTAACGCGTCCTGGTTTTCGCCATCGGTTAGATTTCCATCGCTGCTAAATCCGGTTCCTGTTCCTGGTCGCCCAGGGGGTCGTGCAGTAAGACGATATCCTTCACAAGGGTACCATCCTGTTGTGTTTCCTGAACGTCAATCAGGATGCTCTGACCGTCTTCAAACTCCTTGGATAACAAGGCATCGGAAAGCCGGTCTTCAATCTTTCGCTGGATGACTCGCCGAAGCGGTCGGGCGCCCATTTCAGGGTTGTAGCCCTCATCAGAGATAAATTCCAGCGCTTCATCCGTAGCCCGCAAGTGGATATTATTTTCTTCCAAGCGCAGGTTGACCTTATCCAGCTCCAGCTGGACAATCTCGCGGATATCGGCTTTATCAAGTGCTCGAAAGACAATCACGTTATCCAAACGGTTGATGAACTCGGGGCGGAAGGTGCGTTTGAGAGCTTCCATCAATTTCTTTTGCATCTCATCATAGGCCTGTATCGCCTGCTGCTCTTCGTCAACAGTCAGAGAAAAACCCAGGTTCGACTGACGCCGGATCATATCTGCGCCGACGTTGGTGGTCATAATGATAATCGCATTGCGAAAATCAACTTTATGACCGCGGGCATCGGAGAGGTAACCCTCTTCCATAATTTGTAAGAGTATATTGTGGGCTTCAGGGTGCGCTTTTTCAATCTCATCGAAGACGACAATTGAGTACGGCCGCCGCCGAATGGCTTCGGTCAGTTGTCCGGCATCTTCGTAACCCACGTACCCCGGGGGCGCGCCCACCAGACGGCTGACGCTGTGACGCTCCATAAACTCCGACATGTCCAGTTGAATGAGTGCATCCTCGCTGCCAAACATAAATTTCGCCAGAGCCTTGGTGAGCTCGGTCTTTCCCACACCCGTCGGTCCCATGAAGATAAAAGAACCCACTGGGCGGGCGGGGTCTTTCAACCCGGCCCGGGCACGGCGAATCGCTTTAGACACTGTTTCAATAGCCTCGCCCTGACCAATAATATGTCCGGCCAATTCTGCTTCCATGTTCAACAGGCGGGCCGATTCTTCGGTCTCCAGCTGCATCAAGGGCACACCGGTCCACATGGAAATCACTTCGGCAATGTCCTCGGTGGTCACCCACGGACTGGTGGAACGATCCCAAACGGTGCGGATTTCCTCCAGCTGGCCTTCCAGCGCCTCGACCTGTGTTTGCAGGTCTTCAACCTTGTCATAGGCCTCTTCCTCTTTGGCAGATTCAATCGCTTTGCGCAGGTCACGCAGCTGACCAATAATTTTCTTTGCGTTGATCGCCGCCGGGCTTTTGTACATGCGCACCCGTGAGGCTGATTCATCAATCAAATCGATAGCCTTGTCGGGTAAAAACCGGTCGCTCACATAGCGTGCAGAAAGTTTGGCAGCCGATTCGAGTGCTTCATCTTGAATCCGCAGGCGATGATGGTTTTCATAAGCAGAACGGACACCATGCAAAATCTCAATCGTCTCCTCTACCGTTGGTTCGGTGACGATAATAGGTTGGAAACGACGCTCCAAGGCGGCATCGCTCTCGATATTTTTGCGGTATTCATCCAGAGTGGTCGCACCGATCACCTGCAGTTCACCCCGCGAAAGCGCGGGTTTAAGGATATTGGCCGCGTCCACAGAGGAGCCGGCAGAGCCTGCTCCGACGAGCATGTGCACCTCATCGATGAATAAAATGGCATCGGAAGATTTGAGTTCGTCAATCACGCGCTTGAGGCGCTCCTCAAACTGGCCGCGGTACATCGTACCCGCCACCAATGAACCGACATCCAATTGCAGTAAACGTCTGTCCAATAACGGCGCCGGCACATCACCTTCAATGATGCGCTGGGCCAAGCCTTCCGCAATGGCTGTTTTCCCCACACCCGGCTCACCGATCAAGGCAGGATTGTTCTTGGTCCGCCGCGCTAAAATCTGGATGACACGTTCAATCTCTTTCTGACGACCAATGACCGGGTCGAGTTTGTGCGCTTCGGCCAACGCGGTCAGGTCAGTCGCCAGTTGATCGACCAGTGGGGTTTTCTCCGAGTCCTGTTTTTCTGCCTTTTGTCGACGAGTGCTCGCACGGCCAGATAGTGCAGGTCGTGCCTCAGATTGTGATTCTCGCAACACCCGTTCCACCTGCCGGCGGATCTGCTCAGCAGAGAGGCCGAGTTTTTTGAGGATCATCATCGCTTCACAATCGCTCAGGCGGGTTAAACCGATCAGGAGATGTTCTGTTCCAACATATTTTTGTTCGTTTTGACGGGCTTCATCAATTGCAAACGGGATCACCTGCTGCATTCCCGCTGAAAGGGAGACCTTACCGGTATGATCGCCAAACCCAAGCTCTTTTTCAACCAACGCGGTGACCCGGTCTGTCTCCAGTCCCAGTTCGCGTAAAACTCGGCCGGCAACACTGCCTTCCATTTCAATTAATGCGATTAACAGGTGTTCCGTGCTGATTTCAGGCTTTTGTAAACGTTCTGCGTGTTTTTGAGCCAGGCTGAGCACGTGTCGTGCTTTGGGTGAAAATTTTTCAATACCAGCCACGGTTAACCTCCTTGATATATTTTTTGTAATTAACGACACACCTGGATTATTAAATAGTGATGCCTAAGTCGATTCCAGGGGGAAGTTGTAGACCTTTGCAACTTCAAAATACAATCGTCAAGAATTAATGTGTGCAATCTATCTCACTTTTTAAGGTCTACGGTGATTCTACCTAACTTTATCCCAAAAGGAACATGCCTGTCGGCTTTATTATGGAATGTTAATACTGCCCAAAAGGTGGAGCGTGCCGATACAATCCCGTTGTGCCTCAATGTGGCAAGTGGTATATAATGATATTTCAGAGGCTCGCACATCACAGCCGACCTGCTTGTGCATGCACGCACATGAATAATTAAAACAGGGACATGATGATGGAAAATAATCAGGAATACCCTTTATTGATCGCCCAGACGGGACCGCTTGAAGGGCAACGTTGGAAAATCAAAGCATCCCTGACCCTGGGACGCGAAAAGGATTGTGATATCATCATACCTTTGCGCCAGGTCTCCCGCCATCACAGCCGGATAGCGCCCGACACCCAGGATGTGATTGTAATTGAAGACCTGGGCAGTAAAAATGGTACTTATGTGAATGGCGCCCTGGTTCAGGAGCCTCAGCCCCTTGTTGACGGAGACGAAATCCAAATCTCTCTGGCGCAGCACTTCATCTACCTTAGCTCGGATGCAACGATGCCCTTGGAGAGTCTGCCACTTGAAATGCAAAAACGGCGGCTCAGAGTAGATACCGGGGGGCGCCGCGTGTGGTTATTGGAAATTGAGCTCGATCCGCCCTTATCGGCATCACAATTTAATTTACTGCAAGCTTTGTATGCTCAAACCGGCGAAGTCATCCCGCGCACAGAAATCGTTGAGGCCGTATGGGGGCGGTCTTCCGAAGGCATCACCGAGCAGGCCCTGGACGCCCTCGTCCGCCGGTTGCGCGACCGTCTGGCAGAAATTGACCCTAACTGGGAATATATCGTCACCGTGCGGGGTCATGGATTGCGTCTCGACAACCCACCGCTGGTACAGCCCTGATCGGTCTCAATCCTGTTTTTCCAGATTACGCTTCATCGTGTAACGCAGAACCTGACGGTAAACATGCTGCAATTTCTCCGCAGTTGATTCTTGGCCTTGCTGGGCCTGCGTCTGGCTAACCAAACTATACAGGAACTGCAAAAAATCATCCGTGAGCTCATCTGCGTTTTCATCAAGGATGGACTGGATGGCAGCGTCATCTTCCGCCTGGATTAATGTTTCGATCAATTGGATATTGGCACCCGGCGCACTTACCTTTTGAATGGCGCCGGCCACCTGCTGGAGTTTTGTAAGCAGATTCTGATCATCAGCTTTACGCGCCGCCTGAATCCGAACACGCAACAATTCCAGGAAGATTTCATTAATTCCAGGTAATGCTTGCAAGGTAGCCTCTTCGATATTTTGCTCCGCAAGGATTTCATCCAGCAATTGCCCGGCAAGGTCTTCCTGCTCCTTGATGGCCTGATCAATCTCGTGGGTCATTTCCAGCAGTTTGTCACGCAATGCCGTCAACTTGGCCTGTTCTTCCCCGGAAGCACGCTGCGCCCGATCGGTCAACAATTGGAAAAAGCTATAATCCAGCCCGCCACGGGCCATACTGACCAGGGTAACCAGGCGGATTTCATTTTCAGCCGCATCGATGATCAGGTCCAATAAAACTTCATGTGTTAGCCCGGCTTTGCTGGCCTGTTCCAGGGCAGCGATGGCTGCCTGTTGTTCCTGGGCTTGGCGGAGGATTTCCTGGCCAAATTCGGTGTTTTCCAAGAGATCCTGTTGTAGTTCAACCAGTACTCTGGCGCTCTCTTCTTCACCCGCGGCTGCCGCACTCTGGATCAGCCGCTGCAAAATCATGATTAATTCCTCATCAACCAGCTCTGTTTCCTGACGGATCACCTCAGGACGTGCTTCGGCAGATGTGCTTGCCAGGCGCTGTAAGAGATTCAACCGGTCTTGCTGGGCTTTGAGCATTTCCGGGGTCACCCCATCTTCTTCTAAGATGCGCTCAACCAAGCGCTGGCGGGTGAGCATCGTCTCGGGGTTGAGGAAATAAGCTTTGCGCTTTTCCATTGGCAGGCTTTCCATCACCTTGGTGATTAATGGCCCAATCATCTGCTCCTGTTGATTAACCGGGATGTGAAGTTCAGGCGGGAAGAAGGTCAATAAGAGCTCTTTGTCCGGGTCATGATAGACAATCGGCGAAGGTGCCTGGCCGCGAAAACCGCAGCTGGGGCACGCCATGAGGTTATACGCCCCGGAAAGCAAGATTTGCTTTGCCTGGGGATCCTCCGCCACATCAAATAAACGGGTAAGCTCAACGGCCACAGGCTGGTTACACTGGGGACATGAAACGGTTGTTTTTACCATGATTTCACTTTCTTTTGATTAAATTCTATAATTACTAAAGTTTGCATTATACCCTTTTGAAACCGGGTTAATCGTCACCCGGAAGGGATAACTGATACGCATTTTCCCCTCTGAATCTTAGAAAGATATAAGCGCCCCCAAAACCACAGGATTCAGCGCAAAGTAGTTTATGGTATGATTCAAAGATCATCTTCAGCGTTAGGACGATTGATTTGTGAAACACTTTCAAGGCATTGCCCTCCTAATTTTGATGATCCTGTTAGGGTTGTCCTACCAGGTTGGTTACGCTCAAATCCAACCCGACCTTCAATTAGATACGGTCAGCGTCTCGTTACTGCCGGAATATATCCAGCCAACGGTTTTATTGGTTTACGAGATCATCCTGCATGAGTCATGACCCATTCCGCAGGTGTTCACCTTTGAAATCCCGGCAGATGCGGTGGTGCTCAATGTGATCAACTTCACACCCAATGATCGTCCTTTTGAATTGGTGTTTCAAGAAACCAGCCTCGGTAACTGGAAAGTCTTGCATTTCACCGCCACGAATCACCACATTCGCATAGAGTATCAAGATCCCAACCTGGTCAAATCACAGCATCTCAGATCATACGATTTTCGCTGGCTTTCTATCTACCCGGTGTCTAACCTGATCGTATATGTCCGCCAGCCCCTGGGCGCCGGCACCATCCACAGCGAACCTCATTTGGAAAACCTGGATACCGGGGTTGATGGCAACCCGGTCGTATCATCGAGTTTTGGAAACATACCCGCTGGTGAACTATTTTCACTTTCAATTGAATATCACAAAGACCCCAGCGATTTGTCCTACCCTGCACTCTCGGTATCTCCCGCTTCACCGATTGAAGAAACATCCGGCAGAGCCTACCTGCCTGTTCTGGTCATCCTGTGGATGCTGTTACTGAGCGTGGCCATCATCATCGTCGTTGTTTTCTATTATTTAGGGTTTAGGAAGAAAAGAGCTGATCAGCTCAATTACATCGGCCGGAACGAGGTCATCATTAACCCGGAAAGGCTGACTTTCTTTTGCCAGGAATGCGGTATGCGTACCGGCGTTGATGACAATTACTGCCGCAATTGCGGCACCGAGCTCCTCAAACCCACCCCTTTTGAGCAACCGCCAAATAAAAAAAGTTGACTTAATCCACCTTCAGGAAAGAGGCCCCCGCCGGCATGCCACTGACCTGCTGCGCAAAGAGGCCTGTGTAAATTCATTGTCGGCAGTATCGACGCATATGAGAGAAGGGTAGACGGGAAAGCACCGCCAACGCTTCAAATTGATTCTCATTATCAATAAGCGGCTTGGGCTCTCCCTGCATAAGCAAATTCATAGCCGTATTTTAGCATAACCGGGTCAATTAATTCGCCTGTGTTCACCAGGCTTTTAAAGATTCCTGATGTCCTGTATAATCAATGAGAGTGACACTTTTTAAAGAAAGGAACGAACAATGGCCTTTAAACTAACCTGGATCGGACATGCTACCCTGGCTCTGGAGACCAACGGTTACCATGTGCTGGTCGACCCGTACATTAGCCAGAATCCGACTGCAAGTGCCGACCCCGCCGCGATCGCCGCTGATTATATCCTGGTGACTCACGGGCACGGCGATCATCTTGGCGACACGATCGAGATCGCCAAACGTACCTGTGCAATGGTGATTGCTAATTTCGAAATCTGCAATTGGCTGGAGAAAAAAGGCATCAAAGTCCATTCCCAGCACCTCGGTGGCGGGTTCCACCACCCCTTTGGCTACCTCAAACTGACCCTGGCACTGCATGGATCGGCCCTGCCAGATGGCAGCTACGGCGGTAACCCGGCCGGGTTTTTGCTACCCACCCACACCGGGGAAAAGATCTACATGGCCGGCGATACCGGTTTATTCGGCGATATGCAATTAATTGGCGAGGAGGGCATAACCCTGGCGGTGATACCCATCGGGGATAACTACACCATGGGTCCGGATGACGCACTGCGGGCGGTGAAGTTGCTCACACCGGAACACGTGATTCCGATTCACTACAGCACCTGGGGATTAATCGCCCAAGACCCCCATGCGTGGGCAGCGCGCGTCCAAGCCGAAACCGATGCCCAGGTGCACGTGCTGGCCCCTGGCGAGGGGTTTATCTATCCCTGACC
>JAAYKH010000004.1 GCA_012522475.1 Chloroflexota bacterium
GTGAAATCTGCTGTTGATTTTCTACTATCCTACCGAAAGGATTTCAATTTCAAACTCACCGCGTGGCGCTTCAACTTTAACTGTATCACCGGCCTTATGGTTAAGCAACGCTTTACCAAGCGGCGACTCGTTAGAGATGCGCCCCAAGCGCGGGTCTGCTTCGACTGCTCCAACGATCACATAGTCTTCCGGCTCCAAGCCCTCTTCCTGAACTCGCACCTTAGAACCAACCTGGATGCTATCTGTTTGTGAGGTTTCATCAATCAGGCGGGCATTAGAGAGCAATATCTCCAGCTCCTTGATACGCCCTTCAACAAAAGATTGCTCATTTTTCGCTGCTTCGAGTTCGGCGTTTTCAATCAGATCACCATCTTCCAGCGCCTCGCGTAAACGTTCTGCGACTTCAATCCTTTTCTCCGTTCGCAGATATTCCAACTCCTGCTGCAGTCGATCAAACCCTTCTTTGGTTAAATATGAACTGGGCATAAATACTTCCTTCCGATCTTGCAATTTTTCCCGGGGATTTCCCCTTGTTCTTAATCTTAAAATAAAAAAACTCGCTATTTCCCCGCAGTTCTTTCAAACCGGAAATCAGAAAATAGTGATGTATATTTGTAGGCCCTTATATTATCACATATACCAGCGTGATGCAAGTTAAAAATTGAATATTGATGCAAAAAATTTATGAGTATATAATAATTTGAAAAAAATTAATTTTAAATCGAATTAAGTCGCTTTTAATTAATCGCAAAGCAATCAAGCCGGTAAAGAACCTAGATAATATCTTAGAAGGCCGCTCTTAAGTGGCATAAATGTTGCAATCAAGAAGGCGACGAGGTTAGAAACATCATCATCTCCTCGTCTGAGAAATTTTCTCGTCATACAAACTGGCCGATTAGAAAAGAGAATTGTTTTATGACTAAATCGATTAAGTTTGGCATTGTAATTCTGGTTTTACTCTCTGCCTCGCTATTTGCGATCATCCTGATCAACCCACCTGCCGGGCAAGGTTCATCCGACCTCCCGGAAAACCCGACACCACCTGACGAGGTCCCGGCAAACCCCGATCTCATTTCAGCCGTCGATTCTGCCCTGGAAGGTGCCGTTGGTAAATGGGAAGTTCTAAATTACCAGGTTGAACACATTCAATACCAGGATGACGAACAGATGGCAATCGTGTGGTTAGCCGCCCAAGACCCAGACACAGGCGAAATACTGGCACGTGAGCCAGAATTGATCCTAGCAATCGCGGATGAACAGAGTAACTGGCAGGTCTTGCTGGAAGACGATCCGAAGTTTATCAAAGCTTTCAGTAATTTTCAGTACGCCGAAATGAACGTCCAGGGTGACCTGGTACAGTCATCCGATGCGATGCCCAAATCGGGGACGGTCTTTGGCGGTTACTTTTTACCCTGGGCTGAAGGGTTAGAAAAACGCTTAACCTGGTCTGTGGGGCATACCTCCTGTGTTCCCACCTATTACTGTACCCACGCGTTTGATTTCGCGGATGGCACCATGTTTCCTATCACCGCGGCTAAAGGCGGGACGGTTTTCCACTGGCGGGATTCATGTCCAAATAACACCTCAACCTGCACCAACAGCATCACCCTACAGGATCGTTCCACCACTCCCTGGACCTATCAGATCTACCTGCATATTGCCAATAACAGTGTGCCTGCCCATTTAAAACAGGTCGGTGCACCAGTCACACAAGGTCAATTTATCGCCACAGTAGATAACACCGGGCAAAGCACAGGTCACCACGTTCATTTTATGGTCGTCACTGAAAACACACGCTACTTCTCTACCGGAATGCAATCCGTATGGGGGGTTGCCGAGGATATCACCTTCAGGGACGTGAATATTAACTGGCACGCGCCCACTCAGGGCGGACGCCCGCGCCTGGCTTATGAAGCGGCATCTTATGGCGGTGTTGGGCGAACATATTACGTTTCTGGAAATAAGCCTGCCAATGCTCCGACGGGTGGTTTAACCGCTCCTGCCACCAAAACCCATGTCACCAACCGTAACCTGCCCGTTTCAGGGTGGGGACAACAAAATGCGGGCGTGGTCAAGCTGGAAATCCTGGCCAATTATGACGACGCATGGGTCCAAATTGGGACTGAACAAACCGCCAATCCCTTTACCACGACGGTAGATCTATGTAATACATCCATCCCCAACGGCCCTTTTCAGTTGGCCCTCCGGGTTTGGGATAACAAGGGCAATCCTTCTGGCGTATTAACACCTCGTAAATTAATCAAAGATCTTGAATGTAGCAGTGCCGGCACCAATCCATCGGTCAGCCTGGTAAAGAACGACAATATCTTGCTATTGCCAGAGAACGGTACTGTCAGTGCAACCGTGGCAAAGGGTAAATCTGGTAGCAATATTACTTCGGTTGAGTTTTGGTTTCACGGGCCTGACTGGTCAAAAGATAGCTGGGTTTTTCTTGGCAAAGACACCAGCGCCACCAATGGCTGGACTGCACCCATTAACACTTCCAAGATGAAGGACGGGGGAGATTATACTATCCTTGCTGTGGTAACCGATGCTGCCGGTAGAAAGGGCGTGGATGTAGTTTTTAACGCAATGGTGGATAGAACTGCCCCCTGGATTACTATGAATTCGGTGCCCTCACCGGTCACAGAAAATGCTGTAACTATTACCTGGGAGGGTGGTGACAATTTGTCCGGGTTGAACAATTATGCGCTCTCAGTAAGGGTCAACAGCGGCAGCGCTCAAACCCTGGCCAGCAACCTTCCCCCAACGACAACAGCGTACACTTTCAACGTGAAACCGAAACAATTGGTTGTGTTCACCCTCACCGCCGTTGATAAAGCAGGGAATCAACAAAAAGGCTATGCGGCGCTTTATACACAAGGTTATGTGTTTGATAATCAATATATATTCCCGCTCTTTTTCAATCAGGAGTGAAATCAGGCAACACAAGTTCTTAAAACAACCCGTAAATATACCAGGGATGCAACCTTTACAGATTGCATCCCTGGTATTAATTAACTTAGCTGATTAATTTCCTCAACGAGGCTGATTTTATAAAAAGTTCGTTCTTATTTTTTTAGGCTGGCCTGGATGAATGCCAGGAACAGATTCTGTGAACCCGCGTCGTCGGGTAAACACTCCGGATGCCACTGAACACCTACGGCGAAGTTTGCTGCAGGTACTTCCAATCCCTCCACCAACCCGTCGGGTGCAAAAGCCGTGGCGATGAGCCCGGTACCTACTTCGAAGATACCCTGATGATGCAGGCTGTTCACCCGAGTTTCATCCGCCGTATAAATTTGATTGAGCTTACTTCCCTTTTTCAGGTTAACAGTGTGTGACTGTCGATCACGCGGGTAGTCGGGGAACCAATCATGTTTGTGAGCTTGCGATTTCTGGTCGGCAATATCCGTATAAAGTTTTCCACCCAGGGCTACATTCAACACCTGTGACCCGCGACAAATGCCCAGCAAAGCTTTATCCAGCTCAAGTGCTTTATGCACCAGGAAAAATTCTTGGCCATCACGCTCAGGTGAAATACCATAGACCCTCGGGTGGGGTGTACCATTAAAACGCTGCGGATCGATATCGCCCCCGCCAGATAGAATCAGGCCGTCCAGCTCCTCAAGGAGTGTTTCCATCTTGTTCTCATCCAGGCCAAGCGGGATGACCAGTGGGATGCCACCAGCCCGTAAAACTGCCCGGGGATAAGCGTCGGCCAGCTGACAAATCGGCACCCCATCGGGATTTAGAATAACATCACTGGTAATGCCAATGATGGGTTGTCGTGAAAGGGACATGGCGTTCTCCAGATCAGAAACACCTCATCCAGCTACAACATTCGTTGGTCGGCCATTGTTGTTGCACCCAGACAAGGTGGTTCATCGCTTATCAAGCTCGGCTTGGGGATTAAACTTTGCTGTTAAATTATTAAAAGCGTTGTTTTAGGCGGGCAGCCTTGCCTGTGCGTTCGCGCAGGAAGTTCAAACGAGCCCGACGCACCTTGTTATGGCGCTCAACCTCAACCTTTTCAATCCGTGGTGAACGCATCAGGAAGGTGCGTTCAACACCAATGCCATTGCTGGCGATGCGGCGCACGGTGAAGGAGGCATTGTTGCCACTGCCACGGACAAACAAAACGGTCCCTTTAAAGACCTGGATTCGTTCTCGATCACCTTCTTTAATTTTTAGATAAACGTTCACAGCATCCCCGGGCGAAAGCTGCGGGATGTTTTCGTTGACTGGAGCTTCAACTGATTTTAAGAGTTCAGCCTGATTCATTTTCGTTCCTTGCCTTTCAAAAGATAATACCTTGTCCATGCAGACACGAAAACGGATTATACCACCCTGGGAAAGAGTCAGCAAGCAGGATTTTTTAGATGCTTTTACTAATTTATGCAGGTTTTAAATGGATCAGGCATATCCTAAAAGCTGACCCTGATACTTACTGGCAAACAAAGCAGGTCCGCCGCCCGTGTGCCAGAATAAGACCGTTTCATCGGGTTTGAAAAACCCTTTTCGAACCAGGTCAATCAATCCCGCCCCGGCACGCCCGGTATAAACGGGGTCTAAGAGCAAACCTTCACATTCAGCGAACAGGCGAATCGCTTCGACCTCTGCGGCACCCATGACAGCATAACCGCCACCGAGATATTCATCGTTCACCAGCACATCGCGGGCTGTAAATGTATCCGTTTGACCAATCAAGCGGGCGGTCTCTGAGGCTAATTCGGCCACACGGGCTTTTAAACGTTCCCCGGGCTCATCCACGCTAATGCCCAGAATTTTGCCCTGGAACCCGCTCAACCGAGCACCCACCAGCATCCCCGCCTGGGTGCCTCCCGATGAGCTGGGAAAAACAATCCAATCCGGGGCGGCATCTTGTTTGGCCAGCTCCAGCATGGCCTTCATATAACCCAGCGCGCCGGTTGGGTTGGAGCCACCATAAGGGATCAGGTACGGTCGCTTACCGGCTGCGCACAAAGATTGATCAATTTCCACCAGCTTTGCTTGGACAGCATCTCTTTCAGCAAACACCAATTCAGCCCCAAACAGGTGAAATAAAAAGTGGTTTCCGTCCGGGGGGCTGGGCGGATCTCCAACCACAATCAGCGTGCAGTTCAATCCGAGTCGCGCTGCAGCAGCAACCGTCTGGCGGCAATGGTTCGATTGTACAGCGCCGGCGGTGATCAGGGTGTCGGCACCTGCCGCTTGTGCGGCATATAACAGGTACTCCAGCTTGCGAGTTTTATTACCACCAAAAGCCAGCCCGGTCTGGTCATCACGTTTGGTCATCAGGTGGGGCCCGTTCAATTCAGCAGTCAGGCGCGGTAAGGTCTCGACCGGGGTGGGTAAGTGGGCTATTTTCAGGCGTGGCTTCATGTACTTAAACTCCTTTGCGTAGCTTTTTTTCCACGTGACCGCATAATCTGCAATATCCGAGGAAGAATATGGCAATAGCCGGTATAAACCAACCCCTGTACCGGGTAGTCCCATGCGCCCAGGGTGCGCACAACCTGACCGCCAAACCCATCTTTGAACCGATAAACACCCCACAGTGGATCAGCCTCAGTGAATGTATCAGGCGCGCCCCACAAATCATAGGTATGGCACCCGGCTGCTTTGGCGCGCAGCATGGCTTCCCATTGCAAGCGGTAATTAAACATCTTTTCGCGATGCACATCCAAAGACATACCATGCTTATACCAGGCTCGACCACCAAACCGGAAAATCACCACGCCGCCTATCGGTTGACCATCCACTTCAGCAATCAAAGGCTCTGCCAACCCGGCTTTAAAAAAGGTCTCCCAGACCGTTTGGTAATACGTTCTGGTGCGTATGGTAAATTCATCTCTGATGGCGGTATGCGCATACATCTGATAGAGCAGGTCGATATCCTCGCTGCCCCCTGCCCGGACGCTGACCCCCCTGCGGGCAGCCAGGCGAATATTATAGCGAGTTTTGGGCTTCATACGCATCAAAAGTTCATCTTCCGTTGCGGTCAAGTCTATAAGGATGGTATTGCGAAATTGAATCTGTTCATCTGAAAAAACCCAACCCCGGTCGGTTAACGTCTTTCGGATGGACAAACCCGACGGGTACGCTTCAGCCGTTTCCTCGCCCGGGATACCGTAGCCCAGCGGGAGGTCAGGGTCAAGTTTAAGGAAGATAGCGCCCCGTTTGCGCGCAAATTCCTCCAGGTCATCCAAAACTTGTCGAGATAAGTTTTCCTGGTCCCACCGCAACAAAGGCCCGCGCGGGATATAGCACACACTCAGAGGCAGGTTCAACCCACCCACGGCAATCTTGCGCAACAAGAGCAAAGCCGCTGCGCTAAACTGGCCGGAGGCATCCCGCCAGGCAAGCGGAAAGGGCTCCCATCCAAAACGCGCTTTCACCTGTCCCCATTCCCAGGTTTGCAGGGCATGGACTCCGGGAAGGTGCTCAATGGCTGTATTCCATTGGTCGGCATCGTGGATTTTTAACAATTCCAAAGGGAACTCCTTAAATTGCCGGCGCAGACTGACCGCGGTCGGCCCAAAGCTGATAGGTTTTGTACAAAAGGGGTTGATAGACCCTGTCCCAAGCGCCAATTGTCCGACAAAGCTGCCCACCGAAACCACGCTTAAAGCGGTACACGCCCCACAAACCCTCGGAACGCTCGAGGAAAGTTTCTTCAAGTTCCTGCTCAGGATAATCCGGCACACCCCACAAGTCATACACCGTACAGCCTTTGCGCTTGGCCCACTGCATGGCTTCCCACTGTAGTAGGTAAGTTGGCATTCGATTGCGCTCCTGGTTGGTGGAGGCGCCATAAAAATATGCGGCAGTATCACCATGCGCAAAAGCCATTAATCCAGCCAGCGGCTCACCATTAAATTCGGCCATTAAAAGCACGCAGGCACCCAGAGGCGTAAAGGCATCGAAAGCACGCTGGTAATATTCCTGGCTGTGAACACCAAAAGCATCGCGCTGTCCCGTGGTGAGCATCATCTGGTGAAAGCCAGCGATATCATCGCTCTGGCGAACGACCACGTCCTTGCGTTCAGCCAGGCGAATATTGTAACGTGTTTTGGGTTTCATCTCCATCAGGATCGTCTCATCGTCTTTTTGCAGGTCGATCAAGATCGTTCGCGGGGGTTGAATCGTCTGGCGTGACGAAATAAATCCGGGCAAATGGTTCTGAGCAAAATCTTGCTGGGCTGGCTCCCAAACATCCGGTTCCACGCGCAGGAAGATAGCGCGCTCTTTTCGACACAAAGCGTCTAAGTGGGGCCAAAAGTGGGCCCAGTTTCCGCTGCCCATGGGGCCGCGCGGAAGATACCCTATACTTAAACCTAACGGCAGCTGGCGAAAGAGAAGCAGCGCGCCAAGGTCCTGGTATTGGACATACCGTGGCTTCCAGCCAAAAGCCGATTTCAGTTCTCCCCAGGGCCTGGTTTGTAAAATATGGGCTTTGGGATGGTCTTCAATAAACTGATCCCATGCCTGCGGTGTCAGGTGTTGCATTGTCTCCTTTGATGGTCAACAGGACAAGAAAAACAGTTGTTTTGGCTTGATCTTACCCCGTTTTTGAGTGTGGTTGCGATTAATCAACCATTTCCAGGGTAGTCCCCACCGATTGAATGACCGCATTGGGGATCGCTTCACCTAAGAGCGATAAGATCGCTTCAGGTTTACCCGCCTGGGCAAATTGAACCAATTGATCGACAATGTCTTTCAAATGCGCAGATGAGAGCACTTCTTCACTGTCCACACGGTGGATATCAGGATGGTCGGTGGGGGAATAAGCAAAGCCCGCATCCCAAAGGTCTTCGGTGAGCTTTTCACCCGGCCGGATGCCGGTGAACACAATTTCGATATCGCGCCCCGGTTCAAGCCCAGAGAGGCGGATCAGATCTTCCGCCAGGTCAACAATACGCACAGGTTGCCCCATATCGAGGATATAGCTTTCTCCGCCGGTGCTCATGGCAGAAGCCTGTAAAACCAAGTGCACAGCCTCCGGGATCGTCATAAAATAGCGTTTCATATCAGGGTGGGTAACCGTAACCGGGCCGCCAGCAGCAATTTGTCGTTTAAAGCGCGGCACCACGCTCCCCCGGCTGCCCAATACGTTCCCAAACCGCACCACCGTAAAGGCACGTTGGTATTCATGGGCAGCATTCAAAATCAGCATTTCTGCAATACGTTTGGTGGCGCCCATCACACTAATCGGTCGGATCGCCTTATCCGTGGAGATCATCACCAAACGCTGCACATTATGCACCAGGGCACAATTGACAATATTCTGTGTGCCAATTATGTTATTGGTCACAGCTTCTTCAATATTTGTTTCCATTAGCGGCACATGCTTGTGCGCTGCTGTATGGAAAACCACCTCTGGCTTCCAACGGTTAAAAATCGTTTCCAGGCGCGGCTTGTCACGAACATCAGCGATCAACGGGACGATTTCCAGGCTGGGAAAACGCTCTTTAAGGTCCATCAATGCACTAAAAATACTGTTTTCACCATGCCCAAAAATCAATAGTCTGCGCGGATTAATCTGGGCAATCTGACGGCAAAGCTCCTGTCCAATGGAGCCGCCGGCACCGGTGACCATCACCACCCGGTCTGTCAGCCCTTCTCCCAGGGTTTCTGTTACAATCGTCACCGGTTCACGCCTGAGCAGGTCGAAAATATCCACGTCTCGCAAACGACTGACACTCACCGCACCACCCAACAATTCGTAGATACCCGGCATGGGACGGAAGGCGATATTTCGTCGCCTGCAGACCTCGGTAACCTTTCGCACCACCCTGCCAGAAGCGCTGGGAATGGCCACGACCACTTCATCGACATGGTGTTTGGTTAAAACCTGATCGATGTCATCCAGCGGCGCTAAAACTGGGATGCCGTGGATTTTGCTGTCCTGTTTAGAAAGGTCATCATCCAAAAACCCGATCGGCTTCATATTCAACTGGGGGTTTTTTAACATCTCCTTGACGACCATTGCCCCCGCATCGCCTGCGCCGATCACCAATACCCATTTTCGACCCAAACCAGGGATACTCAGTCGACCAGCAGTTGAAGGGCCTCTCTCGGCCATAATACGGAAAATAAACCGTACCCCGCCAATCAACCCCATCGAGAAGAGCCAATCGATCACCAGTGTAGAACGTGGAAAACCAAAAAATGTGTTAGCCGCGCGCAGACCGATCATCACTGCGGAAAGGATCATCGACGCAGTGGTCACCGCAGAGAAAATGAGCGCCAATTCTCGCGTGCTGGCGTAGCGCCAAACATGACGATAAATTCCGAAAAAATAATACACCAGGGGTTTGATCAACATTGCTGAACCCAGCATCCAGAGCAAGCTGTATTGATAGGTGGGGAAGATGGCAATCACTTCCAGGCGCACCAGATAACTGGCCAATACAGCGATCAGGGTTAGGAAAATATCCCCCAGTAACAAATAGCGATTGCGGATCTTCCGACTAAAAATATGCATGAGGGTTTACCAGTGGGTTTATTGTCCTTTAAAGCCGAGGACCGTGCCTACAGTTCTTAAAATAATGGCAATGTCCATAAAGAAGCTGCGATGTTCAATATAATACAAGTCATATTCCAGTTTAATCGCGGTCTCTTTAACCGTGCCAGCATAGCCATAATTGATCTGAGCCCAGCCCGTAATGCCGGGTTTAACCAGCAAACGCGCCCGGTAAAAGGGAATTTCATTTTGGAAGTTGGCCACCATTTCGGGGCGTTCTGCCCGCGGCCCAACCAGACTCATCTCGCCGAGCAGCACATTGATAAACTGGGGCAATTCATCCAGGTGTGTTCTACGCAAAAGCCAACCCACTTTGGTCACGCGTTCGTCATTTTCTTCTGCCATGCGAGCCTTGCCATCTCGTTCAGCATCGCGCTCCATGGTGCGAAATTTGTAAATCTTGTAGGGTTGACCGCCCCGACCAAGACGTTCCTGGGCAAGGAAGATTGGAAAGCCAGTTTCCAGGATTATCGCCAGGCTGATTAGAGGGAAAAAACCAGCCATGACCACGAACCCAATTAATCCGCCAGAAAAATCAATCAGGCTTTTTGTAAGCTGGTAGAGCGTGCTGGTGTGCGTCTTTTCCACAAAAGACCGTACAATCCATTCAGCTTCTAACAAAAAGATCGGCACACGGGCTAAAAGTTCCTCATAAATCTGGGGCATGGGGGAGAGGTTAACGCCCATTTCCTGGGCAGACAGGATCATCTGGAACATATTACCCTTCATCTCACCGCTGATCGCCAAGACCAAATCTGTCACCTGTTCTTGCTCGATGATTTCCAAGAGTTGTTGTGAGGTGCCCAAAACACGGAATTTACCGATGTCTTTGCCCAGCTTTTCGGGGTCATCGTCGATCAACCCAACCGTGAAAAATGGCGGCGGCCACAAATCCGAAATTACATCTGTTAGGGTGTGTCCGGCCTTGCCTGCACCGACAATCAACACCCGCCGCAGGAGGTGCGGCGCAGTAAAGATGCGGATATAAACCAGCCGCCATAACAATGTAATCATCGCGGCCAGGAAAATAAACACCGAAACGCCCCGCCTGGGAAGCGAATTGGGCTCTGAGGTGAAATAGATCAATAAATAGATTAAGACGTAGATCAATACCGCCAAACCGATCCCCTTAAAGGTTTCACGGCGGTTGCTGGCGCGATGAATATCATAAAGCTCAACCAGCAGGATGATCCAAAAGAAGGGCAGCAGAAAATACCAAAAAGGTGGCCGATCAACGACAAACTCGAGTGAGAATTTCATCCAGGCATCACCAGCAGCCCAGAGATACAAGCCCAAAAACAGTGCTGCGACTGCAGCCAGGAAATCGCCAATTAACAGGATTGCCACACGCTCAGTAGCACGTAGCTGCCAACGTTTTGGCCGTGGATTTAAATTCATAGACGTTATTTTAACCTTTTTTTTTGTTTTGGGGTGAAACCAAACTCCACAGAAACCCCGTACCCCAAGAAAAGTGCATGGTGGCGATCGCCAGGGGGACGCCCAGCCATAATGCGATCGATTTATACTTTACACTGAGTTGAAGGCCGGTCAGCATCAGAATCAATGTGTACACACCCAATACACCAGCTAAAATAAAGCCTGCCCAGCGTAGAAACACGGATAAAAGCGTTAATAAAATCAGGCAAGCGACAAATAAAGGCGGCAACGCCTGCCGCCAGCGGATGGTATGCGGATAGCGACGCAGCATGTGTGCTTTCCAGTACCCATAACGCCAGTATTGGCGCGCCAGTTCGACGAGGTTTTGTCGGGCATAATATACCGTGCAGATCTGGGGGTCAAACCAGATCTTGCCACCGGCTTGGCGAATACGCGTATTAAATTCATAATCCTCATTCGAAAGCAGAGTCTCATCGAACAGGCCCACCTGTTCCAACAACTCGCGTTTAAAGGCACCAAAAGGAACCGTATCCACATACCCAGCCCGGGCGCTGTAACGATAGCGAGCATCACCCACACCAATGGGGTGACCAGCCGCAACAGCAATACTGCGGGCCATCCACTGGTCACTGCTGGATTGGATATCCCACACACCCCCTACATTTTGGCCGCGGCCTTCAATTAGGGCTGCAACCGACCTTTCAACATAGTGCCGGTCTGGGCGGGAATGGGCATCCAGACGCACAATGATGTTGCCAACTGAGGCTTTAATGGCCGTATTTAAGGCCGCCGGGATAATACGGGCGTGATTATCCACCACCTTTATCACCAAGTCGGGGTGGGATTGCCCCCATGCGTGGATCACCTCCCGGGTGCCGTCGGTTGACCCGCCATCCGCAATGACAACTTCCATATCCGCTCGCGGATAGGTTTGCTCGTAGAGCGCATCCAGCAAGAGGTTAATCGTCGCACGCTCGTTGTAACAAGGGACGATGATCGAGGTTTCAAAGCTCTTTTTTTGATGAAGCATGTTTCTCAGGTGTAGTTGTAATTATCTCAGGTTTCAATTCGGAACGATTGAGGTTGAGTCGCAAATTGCAGGGCGCCACCCATCCACCTTTAACAGGTTGAATACCCCGGAGTCTGCGTTTGATAAAAACAATTACCGGCTCGTGCCCACCTCATTCACCGGGCAGCAGTGCAACAGCTTCAATCTCCACTGCGGCGCCCAGCGGGAGCGCCGCGACCTGCACTGCCGAACGGGCAGGGTAGTTATCGGTGAAAAAAGTGGCATAAACTTCGTTCATCAGGGCAAATTCAGCCATATCCTGCAAGAAAACTGTCGTCTTGACCACCTGTTCCAAACTGCTACCCGCAGCTTCCAGGACAGCACGCAGATTGGAGAGAGCTTGCTTGGTTTGTGCCTGGACGCCACCTTCAACAATCTTGCCCGTCGTCGGGTCTACAGGCAATTGGCCGGCGGTAAACACCATCGTGCCAGTGGTTACGCCCACCGAATAGGGCCCAATCGCCTTGGGCGCCTTATCCGTCGCTACAGTTTTCTTTTCATTCTGAAAATAAGACATACAAGGATACACCTTTCATAGCTATCGATGAGTTCACACTTGATTATAACATCCCAGTGTCGAACCGGGGTCTGTGTAGGAAGCCCGACAGCGCCCTCACAGGTTGAGCAAACAAAACCCGGTCAGAAGCATCGTTCTAAGGCCGAACAACAGTGAAGTCTAGCAGATTAATCACCTCTGCTAAAAAGGCAGCAAACACCGCATCGATAATGGCTGGGTCACCCCGGTAAGCGCCGCCGAAGGAGCCGTTCTGGTATA
>JAAYKH010000035.1 GCA_012522475.1 Chloroflexota bacterium
ACGCTGCAATTCCCAGAGAAAAACGTCTATGCACTGGCTGGTTTTTCCGAGAGAGTGTTTGACATGATGAAGTTGTTGGAAAGCGACAAGCAGGCCCTGGTGCACGAAATCGAAAAAATTGAATTGGGTTAGGAGGAGGTGTTAAGTTCTGGGTGTAATCACCAAGAAGCCCTTGGGGGTATTGAAACGGGTGTAGCATACATAATTCAGGAGTTATAAGCTAGACAAAGACGATTTCCGTAAACTCCGACATTAACATCAATAAACTGGGATAAATGCTTATCTTATGGAAGGTGGAGGCGTATAATATGGAGGGTCGTGAAGCCTTGGTCACAGAGCACGAGGGTACCTGAAGAGATAGCTCAAAAGCTAAAGGGGTTTACTTTGGAATACAACATATCCGTTGTGGTATTAAGCCAGCAAAGCAAAGAAGCACCAAAGCCATTTGAAAGCCAAACAGCCCCCATAGCGGGTGCACAAAGTCTGGCCGGGCATTGTGATAGATGATTGATGATCCTTCCTTGCCGCAAAGGTGGCAGGGGAGTCCCTCGTTTGGGAAAGCTACCTGTAGCCTTGCCCAGAAATTTAGATTATGAGCTACGCTTGACAGTGTATTTTCAGGCGCATATTCAAGCATGGGTGAACCAGCTGATATTGAGGTGACAGCAATGCCACCAGCATGAGAAGAATACTGGAACAAATCAAGGAGTGTATATGATCGAAGAAAATACCTCGAAAGTTGTCTACCTCCCACGGGAAGATATCTACTATTCGGAAAGGTCTGATTTTATGATCATGATGAGCTTGGTGGAAAGTCCCGACATGAAGAGTCTATCACTTATATTCTCAACAGGAGAGGATGAGGTCTCTTGTGAATTTCAAGCAATGACACATGGGAAGGTTTTGTATTCTGTGCCACTAAGAGATGCACTGGAACAAATAAAGATGGGCTATGGCTATAAAGAAGATTTAGATACTGAAGATGTTGTCTGAGGGCTATTTCTCAATCCCCAAAATGCCTGAAGAAATCGATAAAACTTGTGCAGCCATATATAAGCATTCACAAGATGGCAATAACCAAAAGTCCTTGGGGGCATTGAAACTTGTCATCATAAACCCTTTCTTCCCACGCCGTGGGAATTATTGGGTGTAATCACCAAGAAGCTCTTCGGAGTGCTGAAGCTTTCTTTCCTACGTGTAGGAAAACCCATTTATCTTTAATTAGAATCCTTCCGAGTGTTAAAATATTCACACCTTGGGCGCACTAGCTGCCGGAGATGATCAAAGAGTGTTTTGGGGAAAGGAACGTAAAAAAGGACAAGATAGCCTGGAAAGCCCCTTTGGGAAAGAACAATGCTTTACAAAACGATTTTGTATTGTAGTCGTTCATGAACATCATACCCCCGTGAAAATAAGCTCTTGACACGCACCTATTCTGTGCTTTTATTTAAACGCTCCCGTTCAACAAATGTTAATGCCCATTAATCAGGTGTTTTGTTAATACTTGAAAAATATGCAGATAAAACTGGTTTTGTAGCCTGGTTACACGGCTTTAATAGCCCCTTAAAGCGGTTTTTCTGTCGTAAAGCGTTAAGCGTAAAACCTATGAAATCCAGCACTTTCGGGACAAAAACTCACATCCCACGGGTGGGAAATCCTAACTTTTAAAACCTCCAATCTCAGGAATATACCCATAAAAGGTGAGCGATTTCCTGGATTAAGATGACGGTCTATTTCCATCATTGAAACAATAATTTTTTAAAAAAACCTTTCCCACGCGGTAGGAAAAGACTTGGTGCATGTAATCATGCAGGATTTTTGAGACAAGGCGTGCACTTGATGACCCTGATTAAACACTTTGTCCCCATCATGGTAATCGTTTGAAGTTTAGCATCAGATGAACGGTCATCAACGGATGACGCTATTGAAAAGGATTTCGCAGCAAAATCTCCCTGTAAAAGTGCACGCTGGTTATATCTTGAGTGAGCCTGGCCAGGAGTGAACTCGGGGGGGATTGAAAACAATTGAATACCTGCTTTGATGTGCGTCCAGCTGGCGCAAGCGGTTCACCCGCCAAGATGAGGCGGGCTTTTTGTTTTAACCCAAGAAAGGAGCTCTATGGATAAGATAAAAGTGAAGATTCTCAGCACATGTGACGATTGTGACGGCCAGGCCTATTTGCCTTCAGCCAGGGGCACGGATTCCAGGGGGCGTGGATTATCAACGCTACCTTCCCTGCCCAATCTGCAAAGGTTCTGGCCAAGCGGAGAAGTGGATTACGCTGCACGAGTTCCAGACACTGCTCAAAGGTCTGGAGTGTCCCCATGCAAATGTCTCGCAGGTGGGCGGCTTCCACTTCTCAGCCGGTGATGTATGGGATGATATCCAGGATGTGTGCGACGACTGCGGTCAAATCCTGGATTAGTCCAAGCGCATCATCAACTTATCCCCTGAGCGTTCCTCATTGATTTGGAGGAGCGCTCTTTTTGCTTTAAAAGGAGGTTCCCATGAGTAATCGTAGAGACAATACAAATGAGCATTTTATTGACTATGGTGACGCCAGTGCCACCTGGTCCACCCGTTATGTGGACCCTTCGGGTTTTGAGTGCATGTTGTCACTGCAGGCAGAAAACGGTGCAGAAGCGCTCAAAAAGGCTGCAAGCGTGCTGGCGCACCTGAGCCAGGCCCAATGTACACCTCTGCGCAAAGACAGCCCTGGGGGCAGCAAAAAGAACACCAGCAAACAGTCTGGGAACACGGTGCTGGTCAAACCCGAAGGCAATGCCAAAAACCCGGTGTGTCCACTGCATGGCGTTGAGATGCAGAAATGGGCACGCAATGGGCGCACCTGGCACTCTCACCGCTGGGAAGATGGCTGGTGCAACGGCAAAAAATCATGAAAAAGTCAGCAGCTACATTCCCCAGAAAACTCACAGTCCAGGATGTCGGTGATTATTTCAAAAAGGAGGTCAAACCCCACATCCGTTTGCAAGGTCTGTGGCTTATCAAAGCAGGCTTGAAGCCCGGCAGCCAGGTGCAAGTAAGCAATCCCCAACCGGGGGTGCTTATCCTGCAAAGTCTGGACCAATAAACACACAAACCACCATCCACCCTGGAGGGCTGTTCGCTTTTGAGCAGCCCTCCTTTTTTATTTAAGCTAAGGAGGCTAAAGGAAATGAAAAATCAAGACGTGATAGAAAAAATTACCCCACCCATCCACCAGATTGAAACCCCCAAACTGCAAGGGTCCTATCCGCAAGCGCGGGTCAAAGGGCGGGTTGTCACGACCAAAGTGGTTGGTGTCACCTTCGAAGGGCGCCAGGAGGTGGTTGCCCGCTTGCAGCGGGGTGACCGGATTTGGCTGGAAAGGGAGCCAGACAATCCTTATGACCGCAATGCTATCAAGGTGTCACGGGAAAACGGGGAGCAAATCGGCTATCTCAACCGTCATCTGGCCGCCAGCCTGAACCCCTACTTCCAGGCCTATGGCTACCCGGTGCGGGGACGGGTGTCCCTGCTCACGGGCAGCGGCTTTGGCGGTTACTCACTGGGCTGCATGATTAGTTTCAAACTCCCCCGGCCAAATCAACTCAATAACAATCGTAACGGTCTTCACTTTGAGGATTGGGACGATTGGGACCTGTAATCAAAAGGAGGTGCTACCAATGAAGGACACAAACACAATTGCTCTAAAAGCATGGAACTCCGAGACTCACATGAGCGAACCGACCGGTGAACTGGTCTCAATTCATGTGATTGCCCGTTCAATCACGCCGGAGAAGTTTGCCAGGCTGCTTGACAATTATCTCAACTATGGAGGGAAGGGCACCAATGAAGGACGTTTGGTGGGCTTGCACCTGCGGCATACCCACCGCACCTTGCAACGACTGGTGATTTGCTTTGCTCTGGGACTGATTATGGGGCTTTCGGAACAGGAACACACCGACGCCCGCAACCAGACCGCGATTGAAACGGCAAAAAAGCTGGCACAAATGATGCGTGAAGGTGAGCTGCCAATGGGCATGCACATCTAAAACTACCAAAGCGGGAGTGGGCGAAATGCCTGCTCCCTCAAATCATTATGGAAAAGCTTAGGCCGCTGGGTTTGTAAAGGGGAGAAAGGCATTCCGATATTGGCACCGATATTGGTCAAAGGTGAGGAGCAGGACGGCCTTGAAACAAAGCACCTGGTGGGTTTCAAGGTTGTCTATGTCTTTGATGTTTCACAAACGGACGGTGAGCCGCTCCCGCCCGAACCAGATTGGAAAAGCCCTGAGAAAAATCATGACTTAAGCCAGCGATTAATTCAATTTGCAAAAAGTCGGGGGATTGTTGTATCGTTCAAAACCCTCCCTGGCGACATTCAAGGGATCTCCAGAGGCGGAGCGATTGAAATAGATCACGGTGCTGGCACCAAGACACTGGTCCATGAGATTGCCCATGAGCTGATGCATAAAGACGAGGATAATTTTGAGAGTAGGGCTATAAAGGAATTAGAAGCAGAAAGTGTGGCTTATGTGGTGTGCAGATATTTTGGGACAAGTGGGTTGAATAGCAGCAATTACCTCACTTTTTTTGAGGTTTCGCCACAAGAAATTTTGTCACACATGGACTCAATTTTGACGACAGCCAATAAGATTATCACTGCCATAGACCATGATTCCTGATAATTATTGTTTTAAAAGTTCTCCACCCAGTGGAGAGCTCACGAAATTATCCAAGTTATCAATTTGATATATGGAATAGATAACCCAAAATGTTTTTAAATTATATCAAATAAGAATTCTATCCATAATCGGTAGTATTGTACCTAAACACACGATAACCATTTATAATAATAAATAATGAAATTTGAGCTAATAACATTTGACGAATTGTTTGATCATCCATTGGAAGAAATTGTTGAACAAATCGATAATTATCTAAATGGATTAATAAAGATTAGGCCTGATGCTGTGTTGAGGGTTGAAACTGTAGAAGAAAGTGCAGGTAAGGCCTGGAAGGGTTATTTGGAGGAGCCCAAAGAATGGGGGAAAGATGACGTGGTTTATGGACACATCGAGATCATTCCATTGTTTATTGATTGTGTCTCTCCAATGCAGGTCAAATTATTCTGTAATGATCCGAAATTCCTCACGTATTGGGCTGGTTTAGCAAACACCTTGGTGAAGAATCTCAAATTGTCTGATGGAAGTCCACCACCCACAGTAGAGCCATGGACTTTAATTCCTGATAAAAATAATGATAGAACAATATTGAAATTGTGGATAGAAGGTTGGGATGCAAAAAAAATCGGTAGAGAACTAGATGGATCACATCGAACTGTTTACGATCGACTTCGTCTCCTACGGAAAGAATACGGAGAAGATATAGTGCCTAAGCATAGAAAACCTTAAAAAATGTGATTTTTTAAGGTAAATCGTAACTGTCGTAAATTTACAGCCGTAAATGACTCGGTGTAAAGTAATGGTACAACGCAACGTTGTACCATTTTCGATTAATAACGGAAGAGAGGATTGAATCATGAATATTTTTCTACGATCCAAAAATTGCCGATGGGCTCCGGCCAAGGAATGTCATCGGCAAAATGAAGATTTAGCCTATAAAGGAGGCTGCTATGTATTATAACACCAAACCCAACAGAAATGACGATCTCTTCAATGAGATAATTGAGAAGCTTCATCCTCCTCAGGGTGGCACTCATTTATATCCCGGTGCCAAGGGCCAATATTGGGCACCTTGCCCATTTCATGACGACCAGCAGAACAGGTCTCTTACATTAGAGCCGTATAAGGGTCTTACCCTGCAAGAATATTGTACTAACAAAAAGTTACCATTAGATTTCTTACAATCATTACAGGTTTACGAACGTAAACGCAATGGCATTCCACAGGTTTATATACCTTACTTTGATAAGGATGGTACAGAAGTTGGAAAACGAATACGGACCTCCTTGAATGATTCTAACCAATTCATTTGGTCAAAGGGAAGTAAACCCACCCTCTATGGTCTTTCATGGATGGATGAACCATTGCACGATTGCATGAGAAACGGGGAGAGCATCAACTATATTATTCTTGTTGAGAGAGAAAGTGATGCTCAAACGCTCTGGTTCTATGACATTCCAAGCCTAGGCGTTCCAAGCGCAACAGTTTGGCAACCTGAATGGAAAGAACATTTGACCGGGAAGATGGTATATGTCTGGCAAGAACCGGGTGAAGGGGGGAAACAATTGGTTGATAAAATTGGTCAGGATTTCCCAGAAATTATGATTTTGAGTCCCACCGATGGATACAAGGATATAAGCGAATATCACACTGCCGGTGGTAATGTTCAGGATTATATTAAAGCATTGATGGAATCAGCAACACCTTATTCAAAAATCGTAAATGATAGATACGTTGAAGAAACAAGCATGATAACCGAAAAAGCATCCCCTGTTTTTCATAGTGATGTATTAGATGAGGTTGTCAAATTGTGCAGAAGATTAGGTGTTGTTGGTGAAGAAGGAAACATAAAACTACTTTATTTGGCATTGACTTCAAGAATAACGGATAAGCCAGTATCTATTGTAGTAAAAGCCGCTTCGAGTGCTGGCAAGTCTTTCATTTTAAAACAGGTATTAAAATTGTTTCCCCAACCCGCTTATTATGAGATTTCTTCGATGAGCGAGAAGGCTTTGTTCTATTTAAAAGAACCCCTTAAATATCGATTCTTAATAATGTATGAGGAAGCAGGGATATCCTCTGATTTTTCTAACTATATTATCAGGTCGCTACTCAGTGAAGGTCATATAAAACACATCACAGTAGAGCAAACCGAATCTGGCATGCAAGATCGAGTTTTAGAACAAGAGGGCCCAACAGGGTTCATTACTACGACCACAAAAATTAACTTACATCCAGAAAATGAAACAAGGCTGTTATCAATTAATGTCACTGATACACCTGACCAAACTAGAGCGGTCATGTGTAAGATTGCTAAAAATTCTATGGGTAGAAAGCCGATCTTGGAAGTACCAGAAAGTATGATTGCATATCAATCATGGCTTGAAAAACTAGGAATCAAAGAAGTCATTATTCCATATGCAGAAATTCTTGCTGACAACACGAATTCTTCGGCCGTGCGAATGCGCCGAGATTTTTCTAAGTTAATTAACTTGATAAGTGTTCACGCGATAATTTATCAACATCAGAGGGAGAAAGATGAGAAGGGCTCCATTATTGCTACGTTGGAGGATTATCGTGAAATCTACTACCTGTCTTCAGATTCAATTAATTATGCTGTTGAGAGTTCAGTTAAACCTAGCATCCGTCAGACTGTAAACGCTGTCAGGGAATTGTTGTTGGAAAAAAATGGTGGTGAGACTGATTTTTCTAACGAATCAGAACAAAATCAAAAATGGGTTGATAACACCACCTTGGCTAAAAAACTTGGCTTAAGTACTTCCGCCACAAGTCGAAGGGTTGCAGAGGCAACTTCTTTGGGTTTTCTGGATAACCTGGAATCTAAAAATGGGAAGAGGAAAAAAATAATTCTAGGCAAAGCAATTCCAGATGATGAATCTGTTTTTCCTTCACCAGAGGAGTTAGAAAAAAAATGGGCAGCTCTTGCCAAATTGCATGCAACTGTGCAACGGTTACCAATATTAAGCGAGGATAATGATGAGTAACTTAGATCTCACTTTTGATGGCAAAGATCGACTGCTTGACGCTCAGGACATTGCTGAAAGATTAAGGGTTAGTAAACCGCAAGTATATGTGATGATGCGTCGTGGAGATTTCCCTATCGTTAAGATGGGACGTCTGAAGCGTGTTCGTCAAGCGGATATTGAAGAGTTTATTAATAGAAGCACTTTGCCCACGTGTAGAGGACCTTAAATAATGGGAAAATTTTCCCATTTTGTATGTATTTTCTATTGCTATGTTTTAAGAGAGAATAATCGATTTGAAATCTTTTATAAGGAGGAAATATGGCGAAAAAGAGTGGACAGAATCAAGGTAGTGTTTCAAAAAGAAAAGATGGATCTTATATGGTTCAGCTGACTGCAGGTGGAAAACGGATTACCAAGTATTTCAAAACTAAAAGAGAGGCTAACACCTGGCGAATTGAAACACTGCAAAAAATCCAAAGGGGCTTATTTTACGCTGGCCCAAAGTTGACCCTGTCCGAGTATTTTGATGAATGGTTGGTTGCGCGTGAGGGATCGATAAAACCAAAAACCCTTTTCCAATACCGGCAAATCATCAACAAACATATTAACCCTGTTCTGGGCAAAATCAAGATCAATGAACTCCAACCAGCAGAAATTCAAGCTTTATATAACCAGAAAGTTGAGTCAGGCACCGGGATCAGGACAGTTGGATTAATCCATTCTGTATTACATTGTGCCCTCAATCACGCCCTGAGGTTGGGGATAATTTATCGCAATCCATCTGATGCCGTATACAAACCTAAAGCTCCAAAAAGGGAAATGAATATCCTCGATGAAAGCCAGGTTAGAGCGCTGCTCATAGCTGCGAGAGGTAAAAGACACGAAGCGCTTTACAAGGTAGCTATTACCACCGGTATGAGGAAAGGCGAGTTAATTGGGTTAAAGTGGGGTGACCTGGATTGGGATACACATCAACTCAATGTGCAACGTCAGGTTCAACGAGTACCAGGTGAAGGGTTAAAGTATTCACAACCGAAGACTGCTGCAGGTCGTCGAATGATTTATTTAGGATCAGATACACTGCAATCACTAAAAGAGCACCTTCAGCGGCAGTGGTTTGAACGAGAATTTATGGGCAATAGATGGCAGGACCATGATTTGATTTTCCCATCTTCAATTGGAACTCCTTTGAGCCAAAGCAATCTCGACCGCGACTTTAAGAAATTATTACGGGAGGCTGAGCTCCCTAACATTCGCTTTCATGATCTGCGGCATACGGCTGCCTCCTTGATGTTGAAACAAGGGGTTTCAATCAAGGTTGTTCAAGAACGTTTGGGACACAGTAATGCAGCGATGACCTTGAACGTTTATTCCCATGTGATGCCTGGTATGCAAGAGGAAGTTGCCGAAAAGATGGATGAAATAACCGCCTTAATTGATATTAGTGAAATGCTTGTGGAGATGGAGAATCGAAATGGGTTGCAGTAAGGTTGCAGTAAAAAAAGACCCCTCAACTTGTGAAGGCTCTTTTTACCCATACATATGGGGGCTTATAACGTATTTACCGCAATATATAGCGCCCCCAAGGCGACTCGAACGCCCAACCAACTGATTCGAAGTTCGGAGAACGATTGTTCTATACGTATATACAGGGGTGTTATGTCTATTACGTTCTATATATGGGGGTTAAAAAGTGCATTATGTACATTAATTCCATTGTGTTTTTTGTGGTAGCTGCACCGTAGCTGTAAAACATAGGCGGTTTTCATTGTGGTTTTTCCCACAGCGTGGGAAAAAGTGGCATTTTGTTCACTAATATAAGACCTTTAATCGTTTACACCTCTACACATTTACAAGTTTGAATACTGTCTATGGTCTAACTAAAGAAGGGAGGATTTTGTGTTTTAATAATCCACTATGCCTGGCTGGAAGGCTGATTTCCAGCAGAAAGTAGAAACACAATGCAAAGTCCAATAGTCACTTATGTTGGAACCATTGTTGACATCCAAGATCGCCGAGACCTAATGTTGATTACTGACTCTTTGGAGGTTGAATATATCCTGGATTACCTTGGATACCCCGCGCCCGATGATGATGATTCTATTGAGTTTTCTAGGTTGCTCGTTTTGGTCTGGGATGGGGATTTTGTGGAGGTGTATGGTTTAGAAGGGAGTATTCCTTATCTTTCCAAAAACCTCTGGCGTATTAATTATATAAAAAGGAGAAATTAAATTTAGAAAGAATAGAACTATTGTCTAAACCAAATACTTTAAAGGTGTAATAGGTTTATATAATCCATTTCTCCACGCGTAGAGAAGTGTCCTTTTTCGTTGTTTGTTGACCTTTAATTGTCTGCGCCCCTACATCCTACGCCCCTACACTCCTACAATCTACGCTTCTACGCTCTACACACACTGAGTATGTATATAGCATTAGCAAAAATTACTTTTGTAGGATGAGTATCCGTAACATTAGTGCAATACCCCTAATTAAAAGGCAGTTTTCTAACAGAAAGGAGATTTACCATGTTAAAGCCTAATGTCACTTGCATCGGAAAAATTAAAAACATCCAGGATCGCGAAGATCTAATCCTGATTACCGATTCCTTGGAAGTTGAACATATTATAAAAGATAGTGAATACCTGGGAACTGATGAAGATCAAATAGAGTTCACAGGCTTATTTGTTTTGCTTGCTGATAGCGATTACAGAGAAGTTTATGGTTTTGAAGGATGTGCACCTTATTTAAATATGGATCTATGGAGAATCAATATTAATTGATGTTTGCTAAATGACTTTGGTTTTAAAAAGAAACCGCTTACAAATTACTTTTGGATATAAAAAAAAGAATATTTCACTAAAATAAACCCATGATTAACCAACAAATTCTAATAAGGTCGCTAGCATCGAGGCACTCAGATCAAGTTTATAATGGATAAATGGTTATTTTTTATTAAAATTAAATTTTTTCTTGTGAAAATCTCCACACGTGGAGAAACATTCATCATCTTACGTAATGTCCGCTTGCTAAAACCACATGGAAACCATCATATC
>JAAYKH010000036.1 GCA_012522475.1 Chloroflexota bacterium
GCGCAGGGGTTTGCCATCTTCATCAATAGGCAAAACACAGGGGCCAATCCCGCTGGTGCTAATACCCAGAATCTGTTTCGGGTTAACCCCGGTTTCTTTCAGAATGAATTTTGTAATCTCGACGAAATCGTGCCACCAGACGCCGTCTGCGTCATGCTCAAAATGGCCCGGCTTGGGGTTTGACATACCGTGTGGAATAACATGCGAACCAACCACAGTCCCTTCAAGGTCAACCAAAACCCCTTTCGACGAGTAGGTGCCAATATCAACCCCAAGTAAATATCCAGTTGCCATACGCTTCAGCACTCCTTTTTACAGCAACACTTTCCCTTTTTCGTAAATTAGTTTGCCATCCAAGTAAATCTCACCCTCTTCACGCATATCCTTGACAATATCCCAGTGAATGGCCGATTGGTTTTTACCACCCGTCGAAGGATAAGCGCGCCCGAGTGCCATGTGGATCGTGCCGTCAATCTTCTCATCAATGAGGATATCTTTACAGAAATGCGTCACGCCCGGGTTTGTGCCGATGGCAAATTCACCGATCTTGCTGGCGCCGGGATCCGTATTCACAATCGATTGCAAGAAATCCTGGTTGGTCGTTGATGTGGCTGAAACCATTTTGCCATGATCCCATTCCAGGCGGATATTTTCAACCAAACGCCCACCCAAAACACCCGGGAAGTCAAAGCTAATAACACCATGCACGGTGGAGGTCACCGGGGATGTGGCGATCTCTCCATCGGGCATATTGCTGATGCCGTTAGCAACCGACCAGGTGCGTCCTTCGACCGAGAAGGTCAGGTCGGTGCCTTTACCCAGCACCCGAACAGTTTTGCCCTGGTTGAGCTTATCTGCCCATACCTGCCATTGTTTGCTGACTTCAGGCCAGTCGAGCAGACAGGCATTGAACCACATATCTGTAACGGTTCTCTCGTCCAGTTCAGCCTGTTCCGCCAAAGCGGCGTTGGGCACCCGCAACAACATCCAGCGAGTCTTTTCCCACCTGGCGCTAGAGACCTTGCCCATCGCGCCCCGCAGCAACGAGAGCTTGTCCGAGGGCACATCCCAGTAGACGTTCAGGTTGTGGGCGCCGCGCAAACCAAAATAGACGTCGGCCCATTCCATGCCGTACATTTCAACCTCGGGAACCCAGCTAATTTGTTCATCAGTGCCGCTTTTCAGGGTCAACCTGTTGAGTTCTTCAGAGAGAAACTGTACCTGTGGGTAGCCTCCGGCTTTAATTACGCTTTCATAAATAGCGTACATCAATGGATAAGTTTCTAACTCCACCATTGCAATCATTACTTTTTCACCAGGTTGCACCTTGGTTGAGTAATTTACCAGTAAATCTCCAAGTTGTTCCCATCGCTTATCCATCGTTTAACATTTCCTCTCTATATATATAAAAATTTATTCTTGAAAAGCTGAACGCTCAACTTTTCGCCGATTTCCTATCGCTCTTTCTAGTAAAGAAATTGATTACAAAAATAATTAACATCAGCACGCCCCAGGAAAAATCCTTAAAAAAGGCACTGCCGCGCACGCCTTGCAAAAGCATTTGAAAGCCCGTCGACAAACCCTGCAAGATGAGCATCGAAATGAAGATGTTAATCACATTCCCAAAGCCGCCCTGAATACCTGCCAGAACGCCGATCAGGATAGTCAGTAATACATAAGTGGTGGCGCCATATTCATAGGCTGCAGACATGGTACGGCTCATCACAATGATGCCGGCAATGGATGACAGAAAACCGCTGTAAATATAGGTTTTCATGATGACATCTTTGTTGTTAATGCCCGAGAATCGGGAAGCGACCTCGTTGGTGCCCAGCATACGCATTTTGAAGCCAAAGGTGGTTCTGTTCAAAAGAACAAAGGTGATCCCGGTTAACACCACAAAGATAAGGAAGGGCAGCGGTATACCAAGTAGCGATTGATTGGCGACAAATTCAAACTGGGTTGGAAAGCCCGTAATCGTTCTGCCCTTGGTCAGTCCGGCTGCCAGGCCCGTAAATAACGACATGGTCGCCAGGGTGGCCAGAATTGGCGGCACCCCAATGTATCCAACCAGGTATCCATTCAATATGCCGGAAATCACGCCAACCACCAGGGGAATCAATAAGGCAACCACCAGGATGAACGGGTCTACCGATTCTGGCATATTAATCTGGGTGAAAATTGCTGCAATCCCACCTGTTGGCGGCGGGGGAAATAGTTTATACAAATAATACCCAGATAATACAGCCCCTAAATTCGCAGTGGCGTTAACGGATAAATTAATCCCGCCCACCAGGCTGGTGACCATCATCGCAATGGCTAATATCCCAATTTCTGCCAGCTGGATGCCCATCGAATTGACTGATCGTGCTGACAAGAACCCTTTATCGGCATTGACGATTGAAAAGAAAATAATCACCAAAATCAGGATAATTATCAACAAGAGCGTATGACTCTCTATGGGAAGTTTTCTAATGACGTCCAGGAAATTTCTTTTCTGTTTTTCCATTTTATTACTCCGCAACTGTCACTTCCACCAGCTCTGTCGTTCGGCCCACTTGTTTCTTGCGGTTTTCTTTAATGGCTGGTATAGAGGTAAAGATGATCAGGATTAAACCGACAACAAATTTCTGCCATTCTGCAGGGATTTGAGTCAGTACTAAAGCTCGGTTAATGATCTGCGTTAGAACCACACCTAAAATCGTCCCAATGACCGTTCCACGACCCCCCTTAATGGCTGCGCCACCCAGGATGATGGCTGCTAAAACGTCCAGGTTCTGACCAATAAACAATGTGGGGTTAAAGTTGCGGCTAAATGAACCTTGCAAAACCCCGGCGAAGCCAGATAAGACACCCATAATTAAAAACACCACCAGGTGAATCCGATTAATGTTGAAGCCGGTTCTTTCAGCGACCTCTTTATTGCCGCCAATCGCATAAATGCCGCGGCCAATCATCGTATACTTTAAAAACCACCACAAAAAGATGGCGATCACAATCACATATAGGATTGAAATATGCAGGCCGGTTTCACCTGTGATCGGGTCGCTCACCCGGGTTAGGTAGCGGGCATAATATCCAACCAGGCCTTCAGGGATATCAAAGTTTGATGTGGCGCCCACAAAAAACAAGGTGAAACCATACCACATTGTTTGGGTCGCCAGCGATACATCGAAGATAGGCAATTTAAATTTATTAACGAAAAACGCATTGAACAAACCGGCAAACGCGCCAATGGCACAGGCCATAATCACATAGGTCAACATACCGCCCTGGTAGCCCCTGGCCAACAAAAACATATGTGTGCTGTAAGATGCCACCGCGGCAATCGCCACAAACGAAATGTCCACACCCCCCAGGATAACAACCGGCAAAAGGGCTAACGCAAGTATGATGTAAACATTGGATGCCCGAACGAGGTCAAACAATGTGGCTATCGTGAGAAAATTCGGGTTAATTAATCCGACCACCAAACTCAATACGATGATGATCACAAGAGGAATAAATTCATTAGATTTTACTAATTTTTTGATCATATCATCCCTGCCGTATTCCCTGGTTGACAACTTCGTCAGCCACCAACTTTTTATTTAACTCGTCTTCATCCGTGTCTTCACGAACGAATTCTTCAATGATCCGGCCTTTTCTCAACAGCAAAATCCGATTACAGGTTTGCATTAATTCTGGAATATCGTCTGACATTAAGATGATGCCCATACCTTCACTTGCCAAGTCACGGATCAATTTGTGAATGGCTACCTTAGAGCCAACATCAACGCCAACCGTTGGCCCGTTTAAGATCAGTACTTTAGGATTAAAAGCCAGCCATTTTGCCAGCACCAGGCGTTGCTGGTTGCCACCGGAAAGGCTGGATGCCGGTAATTCCCCCGTCGGGGTCTTAACATCCAGTTTTTCAATCCACTCATTGGCCAGTGAGGTCTTTCTCTTGCGATCAAAGAATTTAAGCTTTGTCAGTAAGGTGTCAATCACTTTGACAGCAATGTTATCGCTGATGGTTTGTGGCAGAAACAACCCTTCCTTTATGCGGTCTTCCGGAACAAAGCCAATGCCGTGAGAGGTTGCATCAAAAATACTTTTGATTTTAATCTCTTTCCCTTCAAGGAAGATGCTGCCTGAATCAGCAGGCATCTGCCCGAATAAGGCTAAAGCGAGTTCTGTGCGGCCAGACCCCAAAAGGCCTGTAATTCCCAGCACCTCATTGCGATACAGTTCAAAGGAGATGTCAAAAAAGCCGCGTTCCAAATTTAAATCTTCAACTTTAAATAATACTTCCACGGCTTTGGGCTCACTGTAAACAATGTCGCTGGCGTGGATGTCTCTTCCCGTCATCTGGAATTCAATCGTATGGATATCAAGCTCTTTTGCATCCCGATCGCAGACCTTTTTGCCATTGCGGAAAATAATTGTCCTGTGCCCAATTTCACTGACCTCGGTTAACTTGTGGCTGACAAATATAGTCGCCACGCCCTGAGCATTTAAATCATGAATTACATCAAAGAGCGCCTTCACTTCTCGCCGGGTCAGCGCAGTCGTGGGTTCGTCCATGATGATAAGCTTGGCATCCGATAAAACAGCCTTCGCCACCGCGATTAACTGTCGGTCAGCCGTCGAAAGATCCCCCACCAGGGCATCCAATGGGAAATCCACTTTGATTTTATCAAGGCCTTTTTTGGCCAAGTCTTGTACTTCGTGCCAATTTACTAATTTCTTATCAGCCATAACCATTTCGTTCAAGGCGATATTTTCAGCAACACTGAGGTTGGGAAATAACGAGAAGTCCTGGTATATGACTTGAATCCCCTCACGAATTGATTCAATGGGTGTTAATTTCTTAAAATGATGATCACCAATATAAATATCACCTTCATCGGGCGTATACACCCCGGAGA
>JAAYKH010000005.1 GCA_012522475.1 Chloroflexota bacterium
AACGGCGTTTTCAGTGTCGGTGAGGGTTGGCGCGAGACCCGCGCCCGGGCGATTGCCTGGTGTGTTGAAAACGGGGCCATACCGATGAACCACTTTTATGAACACCCTTTTCTAAGCCAGATTTCAGTATCTGAAATTCAATATCAGCTGGAAGAAAACGACAGATTGATTCGTGAAGCCCTGGCATCCATTGACAGGGAAGACCTGATTACCAAATTGCCCAATATCCTTGCCCTGCCATACGTGGTTTGGCCTGAAACAGAGGATGGTAAGCAGGTGTTGTACAATTACATTAATCCTGAAGGCGCCCCGGTGAGGGCCATTATTGAAGGTGACGGTGCTGGCGGCGCAAAATTTGTCCAGGCGCCGTTTGCCGAGACGTTCTCACGCTGGCACGTCCCGCGCATTTCTATCTCTTCCAACGCCATCACGGCTATTGTCAATAATAGCGATGAGATACCCGCTGCTGCCACGTGCGATCTGGGAGAATACTTGGTCACACCACAGACGTTGCCAGAGGTTATTTCAGCAGTAATCTTTGAGCGGGTGAAAGATGGTACGTGCCCCGATGGTTATTATGTTGTTGACCAATGGATTTTTTTCGTTCAAGAGAGCGAGATCGTTCAATATATGCCCTGAAATCGCGAGCCCCACTTTTTCAATACTTTACCACGCTTATTAAGGAAGGTCGTGTATGTTTGTTTATCTCAGCAAATTGCTGCCGCTCTTTTTTTATCCTCTGGGGGTTGTGTCTCTGACCGTGATCCTGGCGTTGGTCTTCAAGCAACGAGAACGACTTCAGCGCTGGTTGTTGAGGATCGGACTGATTATCTTGTGGCTGGCTGGTAATCGCTGGGTCAGCTACGGTTTTGCACGCTCGCTCGAATGGCGCCATTTACCCTCGGAGAACATCCCCACGGCTGAGGTGATCGTCCTGTTGGGCGGGGGGACAGAGCCTGGCGATACGCCGCGACCTATGGTCGAGGTAAATGCCGCTGGAGACCGGGTGCTGTATGCGGCTTATCTTTATCAACAGAGCGCTGCCCCCGTGATTCTGGTAAGCGGTGGTAATGTTGAGTTCTCTTCTGACAGGACTTCCACCCCCGCTGCGGAAATGACCGAACTACTCCTGTTGCTGGGCGTGCCAGCCAGCGCCATCTGGCAGCAGCCCAACTCCCAGAACACCTACGAAGATGGCTTTTATTCAGTTGAGATCTTGGCTGAAAAGGAAATCGATACGGTCATCCTCGTCACTTCAGCGATGCACATGCCTCGCTCAAGAGCGGTTTTTGAGAAACTGGGGGTGACAGTTATCCCGGCGCCAACGGATTTTACGATCACCGAGCATAATTGGCACACCACATTTCATCCGCGCCTGGGCGAATTTGTGATCCGTGTTTTCCCCAGTGCCAGCGCTCTGAATTTGACCACCAATGTGCTTAAAGAATATCTTGGCATGCTGATTTACAGCCTGCGTGGTTGGATGTAACCCTATTCCATCTGGTAGGCGATGCTCACTGTTCCTGGGCCGGTGTGCGTGCCAATGACCGGGCTGACAAACGTTGTAACCGTCTCAATCGGGTTAAAACGCGCCGTAGCTTCTGCCAGGAGGGCCTGAGCTTCCTCTTCTGCCGCGGCATGAAAACTGGCAATCCGCACACCCGGGTTCCCGGCAATATCCTCCTCGACCATATCGAGCATCCGAGCCAGTGCTTTTTTTCGTGTGCGCACGGATTCCACCAGTTCAATCTTCCCATTCCTGAGCTCCATGATCGGTTTGATATCCAGCGCTGAACCCATCAGACGCTTGGCTGTATTGATGCGGCCGCCCATGTGGAGGTATTTAAGGTCATTAACCATGAAATACACCCCAATTTTCGGGTAAACGGCTTTAGCCAGAGCCAGGCATTCCTCCAGGCTGGCGCCTGCTTGTGCGGCCCGGGCTGCCTTCATCACCATGAAACCCATGGGCATTGCAACCAGCTGGGAATCGAAGACAGCAATTGGCGCATCGGGAAAAGCCTTCTGGGCTTGCATGGCGGAATCAACAGTGCCTGAAATCCCACTCGAGATCAATATCGCTAAAATGGCATAATCTTCTGCTAATAAGCGTGAAAACAACTGGGTAAATTCGCCCACCGAAGTCTGGCTGGTGGTGGGAATGATGTTTGCTTTAGCCAGGCGTTCATAAAATTCTTCAGCACGAATATCCTCGCCGTCGCGGTAAGTATCTTCACCCCAATGAAGGGTCAGCGGAACCACATGAATTCCTAATTCTTTAATCAAATAATCCGGTAAATAAGCGGTGCTGTCTGTGATAATTGCAACCTTTTTCATTGAAACTCCTTTATAAATTGAATAAAAAAATAAAACCATTCAGCTTAGCTAACGTAATTATAACTGAAATGCATCTGAGGGCGTTAAAAGGAAGAAACCCTGTCCTTAAACCTAAACAAAGCCGGCATGGCCCACCTTCGCGGAACCCATCTAGGGAAAGAGCGTTGCTAAGGCCTCGGGGGCATATTTTCCCGTTATCGCGGAAGAGATCCCATTTAAACGGCAAATTTCCGCGTACATGTCAGCGCTGGGGCGTCGTACCCGCACCTGCGTTTCTGGGTCCAGCTCCCACAGACCAAAGCGCTGGGTCCAGCCGCGTTCCCACTCAAAATTATCTACCAGCGTCCAATGGAAATACCCTTCAACCGGGTAATTATCGTTGATTGCTTTCCACAGGGCATGTAAATGCTCTAAAATATAACGCGGTCGCAGCAGGTCTTCCGAATCATCCACGCCGTTTTCAGTGATCATCATGGGTACCCCAAATTGATGGCCCCATTTCACGCAATCGATTAGCCCCTGCGGATCATGCGAGATGAACTCAGATTCACTCAACAAGGCATCCCCGGGGAAAAAACGGTGCGCAAAAAACTGGCCGGGGGTCAGGGGGTTAAACCGCACGTGATCGCAGGTGTAATAGTTCAAACCTAAAAAGTCCTGCGTGCCGGCCGCCTGCGGCAAAGCTTGTTTTTTTGTTAACACTTTAAACTCACCTGTGTGCAGGGCCTGAACGAACAGATCGTTGAACAAGTGATGGTGGAGTTTTGCCATCCAGTGGTCGGCGGGCAGCCAGCTGGCAGGTTTGAAGCCCCGGTAATTGATCGCGGTTCCAACCTTCGCTTCGGGTTGCAATTCGTGGATCACATGATAAGCACGTGCATGGGCCAGAACCATATGCTGCAGCACGCTCAGGGCAGCTTTTATATCCTTCTTTCCCGGCGGGAAAACCCCATCGATATACGCGTTAAAAGCAAAGACGTTGGGTTCATTAATCGTTACCCAGAGATGACAGTAGGGCATCAAGGCAGTTACCGATTTTTTAACAAACGTCGCAAACAGATCGATGATGGCTTCATTTTCCCACCCGCCCATTTCCGCCACCCACAAGGGCTCGCTAAAATGATGCAAAGTCACCATGGGCGTCATCTTACGGTTTTGCAAGCCGATCAACATCTCACGGTAGCGATCGAGGGCGTTTTCATCCCATCGATCAGGTGCAGGCTGAATGCGGCTCCATTCGATTGACAGCCGGTGGGCATTCTGGCCGCTGGCTTGGGCTCGGTCGAAATCTTCGCGCCAACGCCCGCTCCACCAATCGCAAGCTAACCCGGATTGGTGATTGTTGATGATACGGCCGGTTTCTTTCTCCCAGGCAGACCAGGTATTGAGGTCATTCAAGCCTTCGACCTGCGGGGCTGCTGTTGCTGTGCCCCACATAAAGCCTTTTGTGAAATAATAAGTACCCTTTGGCATGTTTCTCTCACCTCAAAAAAACTGTTTAAGATCATGATCGTTTTTATACAATGTCATTATACGCAATTTTACCTCTCAGCCTGGAAAACTGCTGAAAACATTTTTTTCATCTGAATCATCAAGAAACACCTCTGTATACGAATTTGTCAAGGAAGAAAAGCGGTGTTTGATGTAAATCAAAAGGCGGGTTGAAGCCATCCGCACCAACGAGGATGATATACTGCCCGATGGGCGGGTTCCAGGCTGGGATGGGCTGGTGGGTGAGGGTATAGAAGCGGCCGCGTGGGTCCATTAATGCGGTTGGTTTTAAAGGATCGGGCGCTTCATTATATTTGAGACGCCGGTTAGAATCTACGCTGGCCAGGACGAGGCGCTGGTTGGCTGTGCCATGTTTCATCAACTTGCGAATTTCTTCCAGGGTGGTCAGCCCGTGATCTCTGTAGGGAGACGATTCGACGTCTGTGGATAAAGTTTGAATATGGGTAAAGAACTCCCCGGTCGCTGTGGATAAGGCCTGGAGTGTTTGACCGGAATCTTCGATGAAGACGGCACGAAAGTAGAGATCGGGTCTGGCGTTAGCCTCTACGCTGGGGGTAAGGAACTTCCAAGCGTTGGGAGAATAGCGCTTGGCGTTTAAATCTGGTTGAGAAAAAGATATATGCTCATCTGTTTTCATGAGGATGTAATTGGTTGCATTGGAAGCTGACCCCATTAATCCGACCCAATAGGAGACCGCATCTGTGAAGGAAGTCGTCCCCGGAAAGGTGAACTTAATCCAATTGTAAGTGTAGTTAGAGAGGGTACTGGCATCAACACTGGCAGATGTTTCAAGCGTGGCATCGGGATTACCTGAACTATATGAATATAATCGGGCTTGAAGGTTGTAGGCGGGTGCCCCGACACTACGAAGACGAAAATAAACATGTTTGAGTCGGGGTATATTCGTGCCGAAGTAACGAAAACGCTGGGCAACGGCAGTGGTGGTGCCATCACAGACAGCCTGGATGCCTGGGCCGGGGCCATGATTAGCCCAATAGCCATTGAGATTTTGACAGAAACGCCAGCCCAGGGTGTGGAACCAACCTTTAGCGGTGAGGTGGATACGAGGAGGGTCTGTCAGGTTGTGCGGATTAAGCATGGCATGAGGCTTAGAGCATTGGTGCAGGAAGGTATCGCGTAAGGCGAGGGCGTAATCATCATCGATGCCCTGGCGAAAGAGAACGCGTTCTTTGATGCCATATTCTGTTTGAGATAAGGTCGCGTGGGTAAACGGCGTTTCTGAAAGAGCGGCTGAGGGATGGTTGTTGGGTGAGAGCATGGAATAGACCACTTTAACCTTGTTGAAGAGGTTCTCGAGGGACAGGGTGAACTTTACCTGCTGGAAAAAGACTTCGATCGTGCTGATATAGCCCCACCAAACGGGATTGGAAAAACAATCGGAAATAATGATGGGAAAACGCAGGATGGAAAGTAAATTAAACAAGTGCTGGGGGGATGTGTGGGTGATGATCAGCGCTTCATCTGGTCCGCCTTCGATGGACCAGGAGAGTTTTTTCACCTGGTGGACGCCGGGGAGCGGGGGCTGGGCAGAAAAATTGCGGGAAAAGAAGGTGAGGTTGAACATTATAGGAGCCTGTGGCGGGGGTAGTAGAAGACCTGAAGGTTGGCAATGTAACCAGGATAAATGACATTGAGGTTGCCGGAAACATAAGTGAAAAGGCGGGCATTGTGCTGTGGTGGAATAAGCAGGGGTGGACCGATGCGTGCATGTGCGATCGATTCGCCAGCGGCGGCGGTGGTACGGAAATTGTGGCGCAGGCGCGAGGAATCGTCAATCAGGATCATATCCTTGCCGATGAAGAAATAGCCCAAGAAGGAAACAAAAGAAGACGCGGGAAACAGGGTGATGCAATCGGTTTCGATGGTGGTGCTGGCACCTGATTCACGGAGGGCATAGATTTTAAAGCCCAGGGTGGGGGGCGCAACCTCGTTCAGCAGGATATTGGGCGGAAGTTCCACGGGCGGGAGGATTACATAACCGCAGCCGGGTGGGGCATGGATGGGATCAGTGGTAACTAATTTGGTGCCGAGGTAATTCACTTCAGCCCGCATGTAAAGATCGGTATGGTTGTGGTTGGAAAACAGGCGCAGGATAGGGCGAATAGGTAAAGCCGCTGAGCAGCGAGAGGGTATTTGGTGGGAGGGCAATGTCGAAAAGACCCTGCCAGGCAACCCCGCTCCAGGTGTAACGACGGAAATTGCCGCCAATGGCGGTGACGTTGGCATGCTGAGTGCCGCCATTGATGGCGTTGTAATGGTAGAAAAAGGGTGTGTCAGGGGTGGTGGAGGGGTGGCAGTAGAGCCCAAAGTAGAAGTTTCGGTAAGCTACGGCTGCGTTGGTGGTGGGGGTGTATTCGACGCGCAGGGGGCAGGCAGGACGGTAGGCGGCGCGCAGGACTTCGCGGGAAGCGATCAGCCCCATGTCGTAAAGCCTTTCTAAAGCGTTGAGGATGTTGACGGTGGCGATGGAATGAGCGACGTTATCGCGCGCGGAAATATCGGCGCCGGAAACAGAGATTTGGGGATGGGCGGGAATTGAAAAATCGACCTGGGCGCGGCGCTGCACCACAATTTGGAGCAAGTCGGTTAACAGCCAGGTGAAAAATTGCTGGCGTTGTTCAAACCGGCGAAAGGTGGGGCCCCCGGCGCTTTCGGCGGTGGTGCGGGTGGCGCCTTCGGGCTCGGCTAAAAAATGCATGGGGAGGCCGACCCCGGCCGCGATCAGCTTTTTTAATGCCAAGCCATCTTCGCGGGCATCAAGCGCTTCCAGTTTGGGAGAAATGACAGACCAGGTTTCGCTGCTGTCGGTGACCTGCACGGAACCAGGGGCGGGAGGGTGGGCGGCGATTTGCTGCTGGCGTGCCAGGCGGGCTTCTTCGGATATAAAGGACCCGGAGACCACATATAAAAAGGCGTTGCGGAAGCGGTTGAGCCTGACGCGATCTTCGAGCCAGGCTGAGTAGCGGCGCAGCCAGGGGAGCAGGGGGGAAAGGTCGGGCTCGCCCCACTGGGCGCCCGCGGGACGGTTGATGGCGTAGTGGACCAGGACAGTTGGAAATTCACCGTTGGCGCCCCGGGCTGTATCATTGAGGGGATTGTAGGCGGTGTAGGTGAAGGTTTCCAGTCCCTCGTTGACTTTGGTGGTGAAGGCCAGGGGTTGTTCGATGTCGTTGGGTGAAGAAATGATGCGGTCGATATCGACAGCCGGTATGGCGCGGATAAAGCTCATGCCGGTTTTATCGGTTGAGAGCAAGATAAAAAGGTTGCCCGTTCTGGTTAGCTCGTCGCACAGCTCGACGATACGGGCGGGCATGCGGTTGAGGCGGTGATGCCAGAATTGATCGACAAATTTGGCGGTGTGTGCATCTTTGCATTTGATATCGAAACCATTACCAACCACATACTGTGAAGTCAGTTCGACAATGCGGCGGGCCAGCGGGGAATCGCGCCAGGCTTCGAAACATTCTTGCAGGACGGTTTGGCGGTTGTATTCCAGACGGTCGCGGTCGGTTTCATCGTATCTGCGGGCGCCAATAAAAAAGGTGTTGTCGTTTTCAGCGGCTGAAAGCTGAGCGTGACCGGTCCCCCGGCCCCCTTGCGGCTGAACGGGGGAAGCCTTGGGGAGGATACGAGAGATCAGGCGAGAGACGGCATTGGGCATGGTTAACCTCCGGGTTATTGGGCGCTTGGAGCTGACGGGTGTTGTGACGCGGTTTTGCCGGCTGCGCAGGGGACGCCATCGAGCGGGCAGGAGACAGGGGTTTGTGCGCTTGCAGCGCCGGCGAAGGCTGCGAGCGCGGCCTGGGTACCATTGAAACGGTTGTGATCCATATAATGCATGGCGGAGGCGCCGATGGAACGGCCGCGCTGTGTGGTTTGATGGAATAACCACGTGTAAACGCCCGCGGGCAGGGCCGGGGGGCTGGGGTATTCGGGCGTATACAGGGGGTACGGCAGGCTGAAGCGGTATTGAGCAAGCCACCAGTGAACCGGGGGAAGCGAGGGCACGCTGAGAAACTGGTTGACCCACTGGGCGCGGGAGTAGATGATGGGGATGCGCCCGGTGCGCTGGGTGATGGTGTTGACGGCGTTGAGGGTGGTGTGTGTGATGGTTTTGATGGAACAGCCGTGATCAAGTTCGAGGTCGAGCACCAGGGGTGTGCTTTTAAAGTTGATCTCACCCAGGATGCGAAAGAAATTATCCATCTGGCGGGTGGCGTTTTCGCCCGGGTAGAGGACGTGGTAGGGCATGGGGATGCGCTGGATGCGCAGGGTTTCGGTGAAGTAGTAACTGAACCAGGGGTCCTGATAGCCCCAGGAGATACCGGCGCGCATGGCGATGAAAGCCACGTTGGGCTGGTGGGCGGCAATTGTGTTGAAGTTGACCTGTTTTTTGCCATCGGCGGAGGTGTTCCATTTGGATAGGTCGATGCCGAAGGGGAATTGCGCATTGGGCGAAACATCAGCATCAGCCTCCGGGGATGAGGACGTTGTTGGGCTTGCGGGTGGAACCTGAGCGGGCGTGGGGTGATTAGCAGCGGTAATGGGCAGCATTTTTTTAGTAACCTTTCATATCATCTAAGGGGTCTGGCGCGTGGATGATGGCGGCGGCCCCGGGCAGCGACCAGGCCTGGCGGTCTAACACGCCCAACAGCGCGGCCGAGATAACCAGGTCGTCGTGCACCAGTTGGCCGGTTTCCTGGTTGCGGGTGCCATCGGGGACGCCCCAGCGGATGCGCTTTTCGGGGCCGGGTTGAATTTCGTAGTGGCAGTGCGCTAACTGGTTAAAAAACAGCGCGTGCAGTTCATTCAGTTCGGCGGAACAGGGGGCTGCTGCTGGCGCGTGATCTTTCAGGCGGCCGCTGTCGACCAGCGCCAGGAAGGCCCAGCCCAGGTCGGACTTGGTGGCCCGGTTGAACACAAAGGGGAGCACCCGCGGCCCCAGGGCCTGGGCAAGAAACGAGGTCAGACCCGCGCCCACGCCGGTAGCGTCGCACACCAGGTAGCGGGCGCCCCAGTGCGCGGCCAGGCGGGTGATCTCGCCGAACAGCCCGCTGTGCTTCACACCCACCCACAAATAACGGTGGACGATCCGGTAGGTGGGCCGCTGGCAGCCCTGCGCATCGGGCGAGGCCAGGTCTGCCCGGGCTATCGTCAACGCGGTGGCATCGCGCTGGCCGGCTTTTCGCAGGGGCTCGCCCAGTCCGCCGCCTTCATCCTCCCCGGCGACATCCAGCGCCATCACATAAATGCAGCCCGCCTGGGGCGCCTGCTGGGACGGATGGCTCCCTCGTATCAGTGCCAGCCGCTGGGGAGAAAACAACCCGCCCGCCGCATCGAGATCTTCAGAGAAATACTGGGTGCGTACCATGGGATGATTGCGTCCCAAACGTCCCACCTGCTCGGCTACAAACGCGCCATAGGCGGGCACCTCGCGAGCCACTGCCTGGCAATCCAACCGCCATACCCGCCGGATGCCATCCTGCCGCTGCAGGCTCAGCGCGGCGGCCTCTTCGCGGGCCAGCAGCGTGTTTGCCGTCCAGGCGGTGCCCCACAAAACCCGGGTGGCGTGGGTTGAGGCTGCCATCGGGGCGATCTCTTTATCGAATTTTTCGGTCTGGATCTCTTGGGCTTCGTCGATCGAGAGCAGCAAGCTGGCGGTGGCGCCGACGATATTGGACGTGGGCGAGCCCGAGAGGAAGGTTAACCGGGCTTTGCCCACCTGGTAGACATGCCCGTGGTGTTTTTCCCAGCGCCGCCTGAGCAGCAGGTTGCCATTGAGCACCGCCTCCAGCCGCGCCATGGCGTTGTCGGCCTGGGGCTTCCAGGTGGGGCACACCTGCACCATCTCGGCCCGTTGACCGGAAAACAGCATCAGCAGGTAAGCTTGCAGCTGGGCCTGGAGCTCGTTCTTGCCTGATTGGCGCGGAAAGATGACCACAAAGGTGTGCCCCAGGCCGAGGGTGACCGAGCGCACTACGGCCTGGGCGACATCCTCCTGGTAGCGGCGCAGGTGCAGCCCGCTGGCACAGCGCACAAAGGGAACCACGTCCCGGGCTACAAGCTGCAAAAGGGCTTCCAGTTTGCGCACGTTAACCGCCAAAAAACGCCTTCAACAGCGCCACCAGCGACATCAAACCCGAGCCGCCCGAGGCCAGCCCGGAAAAAATTTTAAACTGCGCCACACCCTCGGCCGCGGCCCGCAGGCGGGTTTCGTGGTCGCGGATTTGTTCTTCCAGCAGCGTCAGGCGCTGATGGATCAGTGCGGTCTGGTGCACCACCCGGGCTTCCAACGAGCCGATTTGGGTTGAGATCAGCTGGGTGGCATGGCGCATTTGCGCGGTGAGCAGCGCACCGGTCTTATCCTCCATGATGCCCCCGATCGGTGCCCGTGGCGCCGCGCAGTTCTTCTAAAACGGCGGCCATGCTGTGGGTGAGGGCCTCGCCCAGTTCATCGGCGCCGCCGGACTGCAGTTGGCGCTCGGCCTGGATAACCCGCGCCAGACGGGTTACGCTTAACCCCAGAGCGCGCAGGGCCTCGGCCAGGGCTTTGCAATCGTCGGCCTCCTGGCTTACACGCTCAAAAAAGCGGCGCATCACCGTGCGCAGCATGCTGATTTCGCCGCGCAGCGAATCGCCCAGGGCGCGGTCCAGGTCGTCCAGCTCGGCGCGGGTGAAGTGCCCGCTGTAAAAACCGGACGGGTTGTGGGATGGTGTTTGGGTCATCATCCAGTAAAAAACCTCCTGCTTTCAAAATAAGGAAACGGACCGGGCGCCTCGCAAAGCGTCATTAAGAAAGGGTGTCAGGGCTTGGGTCACCCGGGCCGTTTGTGAAAATAGAACGTATGTTCTGATTGATTGTATGATAGCAGGGAATGGGGGCAGATACAATCCGTCAAAAGCGGCGGGTTTGGGGGCAAAACTTGCCGCTTGCGGCATAAAACACGCAAAAGCGCCCTGCCCCCTGTCATCGCGCGTACAACCCCTTGTCATCGCGAGTTTACGAAGCGATCTCCGGTGCCACCTCTTGTCATCGCGAGTTTGCGAAGCGATCCCCACTTTCACGTTACAGAGATTGCTTCACTTCGTTCGCAATGACAACGGCGCAAGCCTGTCATCGCGAGTTTGCGAAGCGATCTCTACTTTCACGTTACAGAGATTGCTTCACTTCGTTCGCAATGACAACGGCGCAAGCCTGTCATCGCGAGTTTACGAAGCGATCTCTACTTCCACGCTGCTGAGATTGCTTCACTTCGTTCGCAATGACAACAGCGTAAGCCTGTCATAGCGACTCCCCAAGGGGACGACGCGATCTCCAGCCGTAGGGTGCGGTCTGTTTGTGACCGCACCAGAATAAAACGCCGGTCGACGCGCCCTTCGTGACCCACCCCCTTGCCCCCTCCCTGAAGGAAGGGGGAATATCGATCGAAATCTTGAAAACTTGCCCTACAAAAGAAGACCGTAGGGTGTGGTCTGGTTGCGGCCACACCACCATAAAAATGGTGGGTTCAAATGCGGAACCCACCCTACAAAAAAGGCACACCAAACGGATCGATACATATAAAAGACTGCCATCGATTCACCCTCTGCACCCACTGTGCTTTGCTCCGCGGCCCTGCGGGAGGAAGGGGGAATGTCGTTCGAAATTTTGAAAAACCGCTTCCCCTTTCGCACAACGTAAAGCCCTCCCTTTAGGGAGGGTTGGGGTGGGTCTAATCGTGAACACCTGAAGAGCCGCACCCCGCGGCCTGGTTGCAACCGCACCAGAATAAAACGAATCAACGCGTACTTTACGAAGAAAAGATCGTCAACGATTTCCCCTCTCTGCCTATGCCCCTGTCATCGCGAGCTTACGACGCGATCTCCAGTGCCACCTTTTGTCATCGCGAGCTTGCGAAGCGATCTCCACTTCCACGCCGCAGAGATTGCTTCACTTCGTTCGCAATGACAACGGCGCAAGCCTGTCATCGCGAGTTTACGAAGCGATCTCTACTTCCACGCCGTAGAGATTGCTTCACTTTGTTCGCAATGACAACGCGTTCCACCTGTCATCATGAGCTTGCGAAGCGATCTCTACTCCCACACCACAGAGATTGCTTCACTTTGTTCGCAATGACAACAGCGTAAGCCTGTCATCGCGAGTTTACGAAGCGATCCCCACTTTCACGTTACAGAGATTGCTTCACTTCGTTCGCAATGACAGCGGCGAATGTGTCATCACGAGCTTGCGAAGTGATCTCCAGTATCACGCTCTTGAGATTGCTTCACTTCGTTCGCAATGACAACGGCAAATATGTCATCGCGAGTTTACGAAGCGATCTCTACTTCCACACCGCTGAGATTGCTTCACTTCGTTCGCAATGACAACGGCGTAAGCCTGGCATCATGAGCTTACGACGCGATCTCTACTTCCACGCTACAGAGATTGCTTCACTTCGTTCGCAATGACAAGGGCGTAAGCCTGTCATCGCGAGCTTGCGAAGTGATCTCCACTTCCACGCCACAGAGATTGCTTCACTTCGTGCGCAATGACAAGGGCGTATGTGTCATCGCGAGTTTACGAAGCGATCTCCACTTTCACGCCACAGAGATTGCTTCACTTCGTTCGCAATGACAACGGCGTAAGCCTGTCATCGCGAGTTTACGAAGCGATCTCTACTTTCACGCTGCTGAGATTGCTTCACTTCGTTCGCAATGACAGCACGTTTCATTTGTCATCGCGAGACGCAGCAACGCTCAGCCCTTGCCAAACAACCCCTCGCGCATGATATAATTAATTTGATATTTAACACAAGGGGCAAAGCCGCCATGACTGAAGCAACCGCACGCATAAAAATTAACTGGATGCTGGAAAAAGCCGGCTGGCGCTTTTTCGATTCACCTGAAGGCCCTGCTAACATCATCTTAGAAGGCAAGGCGTCTCTTAAAAAGGCTGATCTGGACACCCTGGGCGAAAATTTTGAGAAAACCGCGGTGGGGTATATCGACTTCCTTTTGCTCGATGAACATGGCTTCCCTTTTATCGTGCTGGAGGCCAAACGCGAGGAAAAATCCCCCCTGGACGGTAAAGAGCAGGCGCGCGCCTATGCCCGCTCGCAAAATGTGCGCTTTGTGATCCTTTCCAACGGCAACCTGCACTATTTTTGGGACCTTGAGCGCGGCAACCCCGAGGTGATTACCGAATTTCCCCGGATCGATTCCGTCAAACACCGCACCCGGTTCAAGCCCAGCCCCAAAGCACTGGCACGTGAACCGGTGGGCGAAGATTATGTCGCCCAGTCGCAGTTGCCGGGGTTTGAAAAGGATCCCCGCTGGATGGACCAAAATCAGCGCCCGCAATTTATTGCCGACCAGGGCCTGCGTGTTCTGCGCAAATACCAGCTGGCAGCGGTCCACGCCCTGCAAAGAAGCGCCGGGGCGGATAACGACCGCTTTCTGTTTGAAATGGCCACCGGTACCGGGAAAACCCTGATAGCAGCTGCGGTCATCAAGCTGTTTTTACGCACCGGCAATGCCCGGCGGGTTCTTTTTTTGGTCGACCGCATCGAACTGGAAAACCAGGCTTATAAGAATTTTGACCAGCTGCTTAAAAAAGACTACCAGACCGTCATCTACAAGGAAAACCGGCAGGACTGGCGCAAAGCGGAGATTGTAGTTACCACCGTGCAATCTCTCGAGTTTGATAACAAGTACATGCGCCTGTTCTCGCCCACCGATTTTGACCTGATTATCTCTGATGAGGCCCACCGCTCGATCAACGGCAACAGCCGGGCGGTGTTTGAGTACTTTGTGGGCTATAAATTGGGGCTGACTGCCACACCCAAGGACTATATTAAAAACATCGACCCCGCCACCCTCAGCCAGCGCGACCCGCGCGCCTGGGAGCGCCGCCAACTGCTGGATACCTACAAGACCTTCGGCTGTGAGCAGGGCGAGCCCACCTTCCGCTACTCCCTGGTGGATGGCGTCCGCGATGGCTACCTGGTGAACCCCGTGGTGGTCGATGCCCGCACCGAGATCACCACCCAGCTCCTTTCCGAACAGGGCTATGCCGTTATGGTGCCTAACGAGGAGGGCGAAGAAGAAGAGCAGGTCTTCTATCAGCGCAATTTTGAGCGCACCTTTTTCTCGGATTTGACCAACCTGCAATTATGCCGGACCTTCCTGGCCCACGCCCTGCGCGACCCCTTCAGCGGGGAAATCGGCAAGTCGATTGTGTTTTGCGTCAGCCAGGACCATGCCTCTCGGGTGACGCAGCTCTTGAACGAGCTGGCCGATAAGCACTTCCCGGGCCGGTACAGCTCGGACTTTGCCGTGCAGGTGACCTCTAATATTCCCGGCGCACAGGGCTACAGCATCAGTTTTGCCAACAACAACCTGAACGGGCATACCCGCTTTTTGGATGGCTATAAAACCAGCAAAACGCGCGTGTGCGTTACCGTGGGGATGATGACCACCGGCTATGATTGCCAGGATATCCTCAACCTGGCGATGATGCGCCCGATCTTCTCGCCCACGGATTTTATTCAGATTAAAGGGCGCGGTACCCGCCGCTGGACTTTTAAATATCAGTACAGGGGCGCCAACCGGTTGGAAGAAGAACGGGTAGAAAAAGAGAACTTCAAGCTGTTCGACTTTTTTGCCAATTACGAGTACTTCGAAGAGAAATTTAACTACGATGAGGTGCTTAAACTGCCCTTGCAGTACGCGGGCAGCCCCGGCGCTGAAAGCGAACCCGGCGTTCACGATACCGTTTCGGTTGACGACTACGACCCTGAAAAGTCGGTAAGGCACATCCTCATCGGGCGGGACGGCATGAAGATTGACCGCAAGCTGTTTGAACGTTTCTCTAAACCCGTTTTGGATGACCACGCCTTAAGGCGCGCCGTGGAAAACCAGCAGTGGGACCTTGCCGTGCAGATGCTGCGGGAAAATTACGCCAATCGGCCTGAAGATTACGTTACGATTGAGAAGTTGATTCAATCTGAAGGGCTGGATCGGCGGCTGACCTGGAAGGAAGTGCTCATGCGCATTTTCGGCCTGATTGACCGTTTTAAGACTCGCGATGAGCTGCTCGATGAGGAATTTCAGAAATTCGTCGCCATCAACAAGCCCGACCCGGAACAGGCGCTGCGCATTAAAAACTTCATGCACGCATACCTGACCGATGATGAAATCCGGCAGATCATCGATGCCGGCAACTACCCCGCACTGGCCAGCAACCCCAAGCTTTCGCTGAGCGACCTGCAAGCCCTGGGCGAGTGGTTGGCCCGTGTGCCGGTGTATATCAAGGATTATATTTCTATCAACACCTATTTAACCTGACGTATAAGGATTTCCATGCTCAACGCTGACACCAAACGCCGTATCGACAACGCCCGCGATATCCTGGTTGGCAAGGTGCCCGACCCTAAAACCCAGGTGGAACAGATCACCTTTGCCATGATCTACAAGTTTATGGACGATATGGACCAGCTTTCGCTGCGCCTGGGCGGCAAGGCCTCTTTTTTCAATAATGGCTACGAGGGCTTTGCCTGGTCGAAACTGATGGATATAAAGCTCTCTGGCATCCAACGACTGGATTTGTACGTGCGGGCGCTGGAGGGCATGTCGAACAACCCCTTCATCCCCCAGCTGTTCCGCGATGTGTTCAAGGGCGCCTTTTTGCCCTACCGCGACAGCGAAACCCTGAACCTGTTCCTGAAGGAGATGGACGGCTTTACCTACGATCACAGCGAAGCCCTGGGCGACGCCTACGAGTACCTGCTTTCCATCTTCGCCACCCAGGGCAAAGCCGGGCAGTTTCGCACGCCGCGCCACATCATCGACTTCATCGTTGACTGCGTAGACCCCGGCCTGCACGACAGCGTGCTGGACCCGGCCTGCGGCACGGCCGGCTTTTTAATCTCGGCTTATAAGCATATAACCGAGAAATACCGCGATAACCCGCTGACCCCCGACCAGAAGCAAGGGTTGACGGAAAACTTCGTGGGCTATGACATCTCGCCCGATATGGTGCGCCTGTCGCGCGTCAATATGTATTTGCACCAGTTCCCCAACCCCACCATCCACGAATACGACACGCTTACCACCGAAGACCGCTGGGACGAGACCTTCGACGTGATTTTGGCCAACCCGCCCTTCATGACGCCCAAGGGCGGCATCCGCCCGCACAAACGTTTTGCCGTGCGCGCCAACCGCTCGGAGGTGCTGTTTGTGGATTACATCGCCGAGCACCTGAACGTGGGCGGCCGGGCGGGGGTGATCGTGCCGGAGGGGATTATCTTCCAGTCGAGCAACGCCTACAAAGCCCTGCGCAAAATGCTGGTGGAGGAGGGCTACCTGTACGCAGTGATCTCGCTGCCGGCGGGGGTGTTCAACCCCTACAGCGGCGTGAAGACCAGTATTTTACTGCTGGATAAAGACCTGGCGCGCCGGGCAGAGCGTATTTTGTTTGTGAAGGTGGAACAGGACGGCTACGACCTGGGCGCCCAGCGGCGGGAAATTGAGCAGGACGACCTGCCCGAAGCGCTGGCGGCGATTAAAGCCTTTCAGGCCGAGCCAGCCGCAGAGCCGGAAAACAGCGCGCGGGCCTGGACGGTTGAAAAGACGCGCCTGGGCGAGGACGGCGACTACAACCTGAGCGGGGAGCGCTACCGCCAAGTGGTGTTGGTGAGCCAAAAATGGCCAATGGTGAAATTAGGGGATGTTACTAACATGTATCAACCAAAAACAATTACCTCAAGGGAAATACAGAAGTCAGGCCCTTATAAAGTATTTGGTGCTAATGGTGTAATCGGATTTTTTAATGATTATAACCATGAAGATGAGGAGGTTCTAATTACATGTAGGGGAGCTACTTGTGGAAAAATAAATATGTCGGAACCTAAATCATGGATTACTGGAAATGCGATGGTGGTAACACCAAAAGATAAAAACACGTTGTTAAAAAACTTTCTGTATTTTTTACTACAATTCTCCAATTTACATTTAATGATATCTGGTTCTGCACAACCACAAATAACCAGGAAATCTCTTAATGCTTTTGTTATTCCTCTTCCACCTTTAGATGTCCAGCAAGAGATCGTGGACGAGATCGAGGGCTACCAGAAGGTCATCGACGGGGCGCGCCAGGTGGTCGAAAACTACAAGCCCGTCATCCCCATCGACCCGGACTGGCCGCTGGTCAAGCTGGGGGAGGTGTGTGAGGTAAAAGGTGGAAAAAGAGTTCCAAAGGGCATGTCATTTAGTCAAGAGAAAACAAAATACCCTTATTTGCGGGTTACTGACTTTAAAAATTTTGGGGTGGATACAACTAATTTAAGGTTTGTAGATGAGAAAGTATTCGAAAAAATAAAGCAATATACCATATCATCTGAAGATGTTTTTATTTCAATAGCAGGCACAATTGGTATAGTTGGTACAATTGATCCTGAATTAGATGGCGCAAATCTTACAGAAAATGCTGCAAAAATTGTTATTGAGAATAAAAAGGAAATTGACAAGCATTTCTTGGTTTATTGTTTAGCATCCACATTTGTGCAACAACAGATTATTAAATTTACGCATGCAGTCGGAGTGCCAAAGCTAGCTTTATTTCGAATTAAAGATTTAATAATACCACTGGCATCAGTTGAAGATCAAAAACTAATTGTTGATGGAATAAGCAAAGAAAATCAGATAATTAATTGCAATCAGTTACTTATAGAACGCTTTGAAGCCAAAATTGCCGCCCGCATCCAATCTGTGTGGGGGGCGGGGTAGGGTATCGAATGTTGAATGATAGATTTGGCTTTGAAAACGCTATACCGCAAAATCTCCGTGAAAGTTTTATGTGGCTATGTCAAGACCTTGCTGATTTAGTAACAACTTGGGATTTTTATAAAGACTTATTTGAAAACAAACAAGATAGGGATCTCCTTGAAAAATATCTACTCTTCTCAGTCTTTATCATTGAAGAAGCTTTAATGGTTTCAATCACTATGGCAATTTGCCGTTTAAACGACCCTGAAGAACAACAGAAAAATCGGAATTTATCTTTCGAAGTGCTTGTTAAAGAATGTCCCGATATTCAAGGTCTGGATGATCTTTACAAAAACTTTAAAAACGCGTGTGAACCTTTTAGTCTTCATCGTAACAAACGCTTTGGACACCGCGATAGGAAAACAATACTGGGCGACACAGATGAAACCTTGCCAAATATTAGAAAAAAAGAAATAGAAGAAGTCATTGATTTGGCAACCCAGATATTAAATTTAGTAGGCTCATATTTTTCTGAATATGAGTGGTGTTTTGTTTCCTCCTCATGTGGCGGTGCAAAAACTCTTTTGTACTGGTTCAAAAAGGGGTTGGAGAGTCGGCATTTAATTAATTGACATAATTTTCAACGCTGCATATTACGCATGACCACATTGTGACTTGCGTGATAAACACCGTTTGCCATATTTGTGCCTTTGTACAGCCCCGTCCAATTCACCGGTAGGGACGGACCTCCGTGTCCGCCCAGGGCAATCCTCTGTGGTTGCCCATACGAATGACCAAAAAACAATTGCAATAGTAATTTCTCCATGAACGCGACCAACCGGCCCCTGTGCAACCGCAAAAACCCGCGTCTACCCGGGTTTGATTATGCCCAACCCGGGGCGATGGGAATGGGAATGTGTCATCGCGAGTCCCCGAAGGGGACGAAGCGATCCCCACTTCCACACTGTAGAGATTGCTTCACTTCGTTCGCAATGACAAGGGCGTCTGTCATCGCGAGCTCCATAGGGACGAAGCGATCTCTAGTGCCACCTCTTGTCATCGCGAGCCTGCGAAGCGATCCCCACTTCCACGCTGTAGAGATTGCTTCACTTTGTTCGCAATGACAACGCGTTCCACCTGTCATCGTGAGCCCCGAAGGGGACGAAGCGATCCCCATTTCCACGCTGTAGAGATTGCTTCACTTCGTTCGCAATGACAAGGGCGACTGTGTCATCGCGGGTCCCCAAAGGGGACGAAGCGATCACATATTTCCACCAGGGGTTGCTTCTCTCCGCTGCGCCCGGTTGCAATAACCGGTAACCGAATCACAAACCGCCGTTGATTAAAAACGGCGGTTTTGTTACGGGTGTTTTATAACGCGATCGGGGCAAAAAGTGCGCCCCAAACCGCACAGGTGCGCTCACTTTTTGTTGATTTCGGCGAGCACGTTCAGCAGCATCTCCTCGGTCAGCCCGGCCTGCTTGGCCTGGGGCACGTCCAGGATGGCTTTGAGCGTCATACCCTTGGCCAGCGCGATCATCGGGTTTTTGGTGATGCCCGGAACATATTTTTCAACGATTTCCACCGCGCGCTTATCTTTAAGCAGTTCACCAACCTTGCTCAGCAATGAATAGTCCATAACGTCTCCTTAGTTAATCAGTATCCGGTTTTTTAAAAGTCTTGGGTTATTATAGCCCATCCCCGGGGGTCTGAAAAGCACGGCGCGCCTCCGCCGGGGGTTGATTGCAATCTGTGCAAAACCTAAGATAATTAAGCTAACCCGGCGCCGCAGGCAAGGGTGTTAATCTTAAAACCGTCATGTTTGGGCAGGTTTTACGTTATACAGGTTAGAAGAGGATGCTTTATGGATGTTCAAAGCCAGGCACCACACATTTTTGATGAGGAAACTTTGATTGCTTTATATGATGATCACAGCGATTCAATCTATCGGTACGCCTTCCGCTCTTTGGGCGAAGCAAACCTGGCGGAAGATTGTGTTGCCGATGTGTTCACCCGCTTTTTGGAACGGGTGGCCACGGGTAAAGCGCTGACCGGCAATCTCAGGGCTTACCTTTATCGGGTTGCGCACAACTGGATTGTGGATTATTACCGCCAGGAAAAACCAGAAGCAGACCTGGAAGCCCAGCCCCTGCCGGCGCGCAATGCGAACCCTGAAAAACACCTCTCTGAAAAGGAAAACCAGGCCCACCTGCGCCAGGCCCTGCTGGCATTGCCGGAAGACCAGCGGTTGGTGATTGAGCTACGGGTGATGGAAAAATGGCCTTACGAAGCGGTGGCCGATGTTTTGGGTAAATCGGTTGAAGCCAGCCGGGCTTTACAATACCGCGCCCTTAAAAAATTACGACAATCCTTTAACCTCCAATGGATGTGAACCATGTATAAAAAGAACGACCACCCGATGACCGATGCCGAGCTGGAAGGCCTGCTGGCTGAACTAAGCCAGGTGCCGCAGCGCAATCCGGATAACGCTGCCCGGACGAAAGCCCGGTATTTAATCGCTGTGGGGAAAAGCCTGCAGGCGAGTACAACCGAACAAACAATAAAAACGAGACGAAAAAAGGAGTTCAGGGAAATGAAACCCTTCTTTAAGAAATTTTCACTGGCTTTTACGCTGGCCGCTGTTTTACTGGTCTTCCTGCTGGGCGGGCTGGGGGTAACCGCGGCCGCCGCCTCGAGCGCGCTGCCCGGCGACCCATTGTACGGGGTAAAAACCGGGTGGGAGCAAACGCGGCTTCAACTGACCAGGCAGGACTTCAAAAAGGTAGAGCTTAACCTGGCCTATGCCCAGAACCGACTGGATGAAATTGAAACGTTAATCGCGGCAGAGCGTCTGGGCGATTTAGAAGCCTCCGTGCAGGCCTATGAAACCTATATCTTGGAAGCGCTGGCCGGGCTGGAAGCCATTCGCAGCAACAGCATGGCGGTCGATTCCCAGCTGGATCGTGCCATAACGGCCTCCCTGGGAAAATACACCGCCGACCTGGAGACTCTCTCCAATCGTGTGCAGACCCAGCGAAGGACGCGGTTCGATGAAGCGATTCTGTTTTCAAAATCGGCCGGCGCCTATCATGGGAAGATTGAATTCGTCGGCACGGTTAACGCGATCAACCCGGACCTGTGGGTCGTTTCCGGGCTTGAGGTGATCATCACCGCGTCAACGGAAATTGAAATGGGGATTGATGTTGGTCAACAGGTGGAAGTCGAAGGTTGGGTGGACGCCCTGGGCAGTATTTACGCCCGGGAGATTGAACACGAAGCGGATGGACGGGCTTTCAGCCTGAACGGGAAGGGCGAATTTTTGGGCATCGTCAACGAAATCCAACCCGATTACTGGGTGGTCAACGGCATTCGTTTCGAAGTCTCAGCCACGGCCAGGATTGAACCCGGCATCAGGGTGGGCGATTTCGTTGAGGTTGAATTTGTGCGCAACGATAAGGATGAATATATCTTGCGGGAAGCAGAATTCGCGTTTGATGACGATGAATATGTTGGCAGCGTCGACGAAATCCACACCGAATACTGGGTGATTGACGGCCTGCGTTTCGAGCTTTTGCCAAAATCGAGGATTGAAAAGGGCATCAAGGTCGGCGACTTTGTTGAGGTGGAATTTGTGCGCAACGCGTCCGGCGAAAACTATTTGCTGGAGGTTGAATTTGCCGACAGCGAAATCTACGGCGTGGCTGACGAAATCAACACCGATCACTGGATCGTCAACGGTATCCGCTGTGAAGTGCTGCCAAATACAAAGAGTGAACCCGGCATCAAGGTCGGCGATTACGTCGAGGTGGAATTTGTGCGCAACCAGGCTGGTGAGTACATCCTGCTGGATGTTGAACACGAAGATGCTTACAATAGCTCTGATGCTGGCTACGGCCATCATCGACACGGCGGCGATGATGATGAAATGGTTGGCTTTGTGGACGAAATCCATTCCGATTACTGGGTTATTAATGGTATTCGCTTCAACCTCCTGCCGAAATCTGAAATAGAGTGGGGGCTTAAAGTGGGTGATTTTGTTGAGGTTGAATTTTTCAAAAACAGCGCCGGGGCATATTTCTTGCTGGAGGTTGAACACGAAGATGATTGACCCCCGCCGTGCGAATGGCGCTGATTAGACATCCCTTGTCGAATTTAGCTTTATCAGCGCCGTAGACGTAAGCGGCTAACCCAGCATTAAACTAAAAACCCACCTCAAAGGTGGGTTTTTTGATGTCGGTCAAGGGGGCTGTTTTCAGACCAGTGATCGTCGCCTTCAAGCTGGCTCAGCGGGCAGGCTGGCCATCTCCTGAAGATAGGCGATATAAAAGCTGACCATCCTGGCGGAATTTTCGAAAGAAAGGCGCTCGTTGACAGCGTGCACGCGCTGGATATCGGTTGGATCGTAAACAATCGGCGAAAAGCGGAAGGCGTTTTCGGTCACCGGGGCGTAGTGGCGGGCATCGGTACCGCCCACCACCAGGTAAGGCGCCGTCAGCGCCCCGGGGAACGCCTCTTGCACGAGCCGGGCCAGCCCGATGAAATAGGGCGATTCAGCATCGGCCACAGGCGAAGGATCCCAGCCCGACGTACCTTCCAGCAGATCGCCCTCAAAGGGCAACACGCTGACGCGGTCATCGTTGATGCGTTCCTGCACCATTTGATACACCGAGGCCATGTCATCCCCGGGCAGCAGGCGGAAGTTGACCACGGCTTCTGCACGGGCGGGCAAGACGTTATCCTTGACGCCGGCGTTAATCATGGTTGGTGCGGTGGTGGTACGCAAGCTGGCGTTCATCACGTTCGATTGGGCCAATTGCTTCTTAACGATTCCGCCGAATAACCAGGTGTTGGCCAGGGCCATCCTCTGGATGAAGGGCAGCGCCGACCCGAGATAGCTCATCATAAACTCAACCACTTCAAGGCGCGCGGGCAGTGGGCGGGCTTCCAGCCTGGCAATCGCCCTGGAAAGGATACCGATGGCCGTTTCTGGCGCCGGTATGGACGAGTGCCCGCCATCCTGATTCACGGTTAACCGCAGGCTCAGGTAGCCTTTTTCCGAGATGCCAATCAATCCTAAGGGTGCGTCAATGCCTGCTAAAACCCCTTCGTAAACGGCCCCGCCTTCATCCAGCAAGCAGCCAACCTGGACGCCGCGGCTTTTCAGCAGGTCGGCAATTGCCGCCGCGCCGTGTTGGCCGCTGATTTCCTCATCGTGGCCAAAGCCCAGAAAAACCGTCCGCTCGGGTTGAAAACCCTCTTTGAGCAGGTGCTCAACCGCTTCAAAAATGCCGATCACGGCGCTTTTCATGTCCAGTGCGCCCCGCCCCCACACGAAGCCATCGGCCAGTTCGCCGCTGAAGGGCGGATACTCCCAGGCCGGGTCGTCCTCATCTGCCGGGACGACGTCCAAATGCCCGATGAGCATGACGGGCTCCAGGTCGGGGTCGGTTCCCGCCCAGGTGTACAACAGGCTGTAGTCGTTAATCGTTTCGTATTTCAACTGCTTGTGCACCGCGGGGTAAAGCGTCTGAAACAGTCGATGCAGTCCCAAAAAGGCAGACCCATCAATTTTTTTCGGGTCATTGTCCGAAATGGTCTTGTACTGAATGGCCAAACCCAGCCGCTCGGCAATAGACTTTCTGTCCACCAACAAAAATTCACGCGGCGTAACGTTCTTTTGCGGCGGTGAAAACAGGGCTGTTTTTAGAATAACAAAGCCAGCCAGGAATAAAACCAGCGCCAGTAAACCAATTCCTATTGATATAAAAAGCGTTCCCATGTAGATTTTGCTCCTCTCGATACAACGGCAGGGGGTTGTCAGGCACATTTTCATCAGGGTTGCCGTGCGTCTGTGTGGATTGCAGGCCGTCTGAAAATGATTTTGACGTCAAAGACAGTGAATGAATTTGAATAAAATTATATCACCAGGCGCATCATTTTACAGATTGTGTTTTGGCTGACTGATGGGCTTGAAAAGCATTCGAAGTATGGGATAATCAAAGCAACCACGACCTTTGGACCCTATCCATGACGGAGACCCTCATTCACCCCCCCAGCAGGCGCCCTATTGTACACCTGATTTACGCCCAAGATCGGTTGCCCGCCCCCAACAAAACGGCCTTGCAGCGCTGCCTTGGCAACAGCGGCGCTGAAAACGGGTCGCCGGGCGGCGTGGATTGGGCGCAACAGGATCCCCAGAAACACGTCGGCAGGGTCACCTTTGCAGGTCACCAGTTGCACATTGCCGGTCTGCCCATCCCCCTGCCGTGTGAAATCATCGATCACACCGTGATGGTTTCACCCTGGTCGGGGCAGATCAAAGCTGCCATGCGCCAGCACCGGGCCCACATCAGCCTGGTTTACGCTCAGGGCAGCCCGAACCCCATCGAGCAGATGGTCGCCCTTTACAGCCTGGCCTGCGCTTTTTCGAATGAAGACCTGTTGGGGGTTGTCAACGCCAATGCCTGGACCGCCCATCCCCCGGCTGATTTTCTGGAACCCGCCCAGATTGCCAGTTATCGCCGCGACATCCCTTTCAACCTGTGGTTTGGGTATGTGCGTTTTTTCACCGATGCACAAACTTTCTGGCTGGCGACCAAGGGGCACCACATCTTCGATGTTCCCGACCTGGCCTACCAGGTTGACCCGGACGAAGACCCGGATGAGGTCATCCGCCTGTTTATGAATGTCTTTCATTATTTATATGAACAGGATGTATTTGTGACTGCCGGGGATACGCTCGAGATCAGCGGTACAGGGCAAACCCTGGTCTTTGCAGAAGTAACTGAACTGGAAGATGTATTGATGGGCCCTTCCGGCACCCTGGTTTTAAAGAAGGCCGTTACTTAATTTCCAACCCTGTTGAAATCGAGTACGAATTGATACTGCAGTCCATTTTCAACCGCGGTGGGGATGAATTGACGCACCCAGGCAATTGCATCTTCCGCGGCAAGCTTAAAAACCACGCTCGCCAGGCTGGCGGTTAGAATCCCGGTGCGGCCGATGCCGGCATGGCAGTGAATCGCGACGGTCTGTCCCGCCCGGGCGGCTGCCAGGGTCCCCTCCAGCGCGGCTTGCAACACCTCGGGCTGGAACACGCCAAAATCGGGCGCGGGCGCATGGATGACCGCATAGCCAAGCTGACGGTAATGGGCAAGCAGATCCTGCCCGGTCAACCTATACAACTCCTCGGTTTCATTCAACACGACAATGGTATCTACACCGTGCCGGGCAAAGGCCGGCAAAATTTGCCCCCGCGGGTCAAACATGGGGCTGAAGGGCAGGGGACTGCGGTAGATCCTTCCTGCCAGGTTGTAGGGGAGTTCAATCAACCCCGGGTGAATCATCGGTGTCTTCAAGGTTTACCTCATCGGCAATCATCTAAAACCAGAGCGCGGTTGGCTCCAGGTGCAATCAACTTGCTCAGAACATATTATACGCGCTGCAACACCAAGTAGAGGGCTTTTCACCGGTGGCTATCAACTGTGTCAACAGCGCCGTTAGCGCTTGTGTTTATTAAATAAACATACTGGTTATTAAATCAGCTTGTGGTATAATTTCGCTGGATTAAATCCGAGTGTACTTTACAAACGGGGTTGAAAGCACGCCCGTTAAAAATAAAAACTAACCATTTATTAGGAGATAACCGATGAGAGTTAAAGTAGATCCAGATCTGTGCTTAGGCTGCGGTATTTGTGAAGGGATCGTTCCCGAGGTCTTCAGTATGGCCAATGAGCCTTACGCTGAGGTTCTGCTCGACCCCGTTCCGGAAGAGTATCAGGACGCCGTCCGGGAAGCAGTGGAAGAATGCCCGGAAGAAGCTATTATCATCATTGAAGAGTAGTTAAACAACCCAGCATGAATAAGCCAGAGGCTGCACCACCGGTGACAGCCTCTTTGGTTTTAATTCAGGCCATTGTCACAGGTGCTTTGAACCTGCTGCGCCTGAAAAACCACACGATGGGCAGCTTACGATCTACTGTTTCATAATTCAGGTCTGAACAGGCCCAAAGCCACAGCCCGGGCCACCAGCTGCTGGATATTGTGCGCATCCAGACGAGCTTTCATGCTCGCGACATAGCCGCGCACCGTGCGCGGCCGCAAACCCAATCGCAGCGCGATCTCGGCGGTGGTAAGCCCGTCCCCCAGGAGGACCAGCACCTGGTATTCACGCCGGCTAAGTTTGGGCAGCTCGTCTTCCGGCGGCGGCGCAGACTGGGTTACAACCACCACCTCGCCCTGCTGCCGAGCGAATAAAGGCCCCGTTTCATTGGGGAGGTAAGCCTCCCACTGCCCACGGTTGATCGCGCTGATTATGCGCTCAGCCGGCGCATCCACCTCCAGCACGCCAAAGGTGTCCGGCGCTTTAATGATTAAAACTCTCGTCATCCAGGCATCCTCCTACGCTAAAAATAGAACGTATGTTCTAATTCTACGCAATTAAGAGGCGCACTGTCAAGGGAGGAAAGCTTAAGAAATGGTGAAATTTTCTCCGGCCTGGTGCCGATTCAGGCGCCGGAAGGCCAGCACCGCCAGGGCGCCAATCAGCACGCCGCCCCACCAGGGCGCCCGCGGGCCGATCTGGTCGCTGATCAATCCTCCCAGCACCGGGCTGATCCCGGAGGCTACATTCCAGGTCAGGCCGTACAGGCTCATGTAGCGCCCGCGTTTATCAATGGGCGCCAGGTTGGCGGCATAGGCACTGGAGCGCGGCACCACCACCAGCTCCCCGACGGTCATGATGACCATGCCCAGCCAGAACCCCCAGAATCCATTTGAAAGCGCAATCACCAGGGGTGCAAAGATGTAAAAACACGCGCCCCAGGTCATCACCTGCACTGATGAATAGGGTTTTGTAAAGCGGGTCACCAACACCTGAAACAAGACTACCATCAAGGCGTTGGTCGTTGGCAGCCAGCCATACAACTGCTCACTGACCCCAAATTGCGTCTTCAGGTAAACCGACAGCAGCACCCACACCAGGGAAGCCGTCATGTGCACCAGGGTGAAGGCGCCCACCAAACCCATAAAAGGCCGGTCTTGCAGGGCATCCCAATAGCCGCGCAGCTGGTCCAACGGGTGCGCTTTTACGGTCACAGCTTCCTGAGGCAGCGTCTCACGAGCAAAGGCCAGCAGCGCCAGGCCATAGAGGATCAGTCCGGCTGCTGCGCCATACATTCCATAGCGATACGTGCGTGCGAGCACAAACCCGCCCAGCGCCGGACCGACAGCCACACCAACGTTGTGCGCCATGCGTAAGAGGGCGTAGGCATCGGCCCGTTTAGCCGAGGGGAACAGGTCTGCCAGCATTGCATCGGAGCCGACGTTGTATAAAGGCGAAAACACACCGCTGGCCCCCAGGATCAGCGCGAAGGCCGCGTAACTGTTGGCCCGACTGAGGAGAATATAGCCCACCCCGGCGCCGAGCAAGCCCACCACCATGGCCCCCTTGCGCCCCATGCGGTCGATCACCGGCCCGGCCAGGATTGATGATACCAGGCCCGTACTGGCGCTGATTGTCATCAAACTGGCCACCGTCGCCAGGGGCAAAGCCAGGGTTTCGCTGGCGTAAATCATCAGGAACGGCCAAATCATCGTCGTTCCGATGGTGGAGAACATCTTTCCAAAAAACATCAACCAGAACTGCCCGGGGGTATTGACGTAATCGCGGCGCAAACGGGTGAGCATGCGGGCTATTATAACCGCTTCTACGCGTCATTCATCGGTGAAAGGTGACCCTGTTCACGATTTTATTGATGCCCACGCACTGCATGCATAGCACAAGTTGCGTTTTATCCACCCCGGATTCTTACGCTTTTCTTCTTATTGACGCCCCAATCATTACCTGCTATTATCTTATTGTTATGCAAGAACGAAAACAAAGTATTTTTACCCGCTTCTGGGCCTATTTGCGGCGAGAAGCGCAATGGTTTCGGCCCGGGCTGGGTTACAAGCGCTGGTTGCTGCTCGTGTTGCTGGGGACGACCCTGTTAGGGTTGGGGTTGGCGCTGATCATCCTGGACATCTATCACCATGCGCCTGACAACTGGTTAATCCCCATCCTGGCGTGGCTTTCGCTGCGCTTTTTAGATCGCCCAATACGGGTGATTGTTTTTGGCGGCATTGGCGTGATCATGGTATTAATCGGTGTTTGGGGCGCTAATCAATCCTTGTTAAAGCCCTTTGTTCAGCCCGGTAAATCGTTGATTGATACGCTGGACTCCTTCAGGCGCCGCGACCGCGGGCCGCGGGTTGTGGTGCTGGGCGGCGGGCACGGCCTGGCGTCGCTTTTGCGGGGGCTTAAAGCTCACACACGCAACATCACGGCGATTGTCACCGTGGCCGATGATGGCGGGTCCTCCGGGGAGCTGCGCCGGAACGTTGGCATCCTTCCACCGGGCGATATCCGGCACTGCCTGGCGGCGTTGAGCGATGATGAGGACTTGTTAACGCAGGTGTTCCAATATCGCTTTGCCACAGGGGCGGGGCTGGAGGGGCATTCCCTGGGCAATCTGTTCATCACGGCATTGACCGAGATCACCGGCAGCTTTGAATCTGCGGTGGCAGAATCCGGACGGGTTTTGGCTGTGCACGGTCAGGTGCTGCCCTCCACGCTAACCGACATTCGCTTGCTGGCCGATATTGTGGACGATGAAGGAAATACCCGCAACGTCTCCGGGGAAACCCAGATACGGGAAACACAGGGGGCGATCAAACGCCTGTGGCTGGACCCAACCAACACGCCAGCATTTCCACCGGCAATTTCAGCGGTGCTCAGTGCCGATCTGATCATTATTGGTCCGGGCAGCCTGTTCACCAGTTTGCTGCCAAACCTCCTGGTGCGAGACCTGGCAGAAGCTGTGCGCGTCAGCCATGCACTGAAGTTCTTCATCTGCAATGTGGCCACAGAACGCGGCGAGACTGATGAATTCAACTGCCTGGATCATGTGCAGACGCTGGAAAAGCACGTTGGCGCAAATTTGTTCGACCTGGTGATCTGCAACAACCATTTCGAGGGTGATTTGGGGGAAAATGTCCAATGGGTCAGGGTCAATGATGAATTGCTTGAGCACACCTCGGTGTATTGCGCCGATTTGATTGACCCGGAATACCCCTGGCGGCACAACTCAAAACGCCTTTCCAAAACAGTGATGAACCTGTTCTACGAGCGGACCGGGCCCTTACCCGGCTGAACAGGGGCCGACTTTCTCGTTTCAATTGTAAATCCCTGTACATCGGGGTAAAATAAGCAAGATAAAAAACCTATTCTAAGGAGGCTAGAATTATGGCAACACGTGTTGGTATTAACGGTTTCGGTCGCATCGGCCGTCAGGTCTTGAAGGCTATTCGTGAACGTCATCCCGATGAACTTGAAGTGGTAGCAATTAACGACCTGTTCGATGCGAAAACAAATGCGCATCTGTTTAAATATGACTCGAACTATGGTATTTATGATGGTACCGTTGAGGTTAAAGATGGTAACCTGGTCGTTGATGGCGATGTCATCAAGGTTATGGCGGAAAGAAATCCTTACGACCTCCCCTGGTCGGACCTGAAAGTGGATATTGTGATTGACGGCACCGGCATTTTCCGCGATGGAAAAGGCACCCCGGAGAAGCCCGGCGCGAACGCCCATATTGATGGCGGCGGCGCCAAAAAAGTGATCATCACTGCCCCGGCTTCGAATGAAGATCTGACCGTTGTTCTGGGTGTGAATGGCGATTGGTACGACACTGAAAAGCACCACATCGTTTCAAACGCGTCCTGCACCACCAACTGCCTGGCTCCCGCAGCCAAGGTTGTGCATGAGAATTTCACCATCAAACGTGGCCTGATGACCACCATCCACGCCTACACCAATGACCAGCGCATCCTGGATGTGGCGCACAGCGACCCGCGACGTGCGCGTGCAGCAGCGCTGAACATCATCCCGACCACCACCGGCGCAGCCCGGGCACTCGCCCTGGTGATCCCCGACCTGAAGGGTAAATTTGATGGCTATTCACTGCGCGTGCCGACCCCCACGGTCTCAGTGGTTGACTTCGTGGCCGAGGTTGAAAAACCCACGACCGCTGAAGAACTTAACGGGCTGTTCAAAGAAGCTGCAGCCGGCGAACTGAAGGGCATTTTAGACTTTTCAATGGAGCCCCTGGTTTCTGTGGATTTGAAGGGCAATCCTTTTTCCTCGATCATCGATGGGCAGATGACCGTTGTTTTAGATGACACCTTCGTTAAGGTCGTCGCCTGGTATGACAACGAATGGGGTTACTCCTGCCGGACGGCAGACCTGGCTGCCTACATGGCGAAGACGCTGTAATCCTCAATGTTAACGGATTAAAACATAAAATGCTTAATGCGTGCTAAATCAGCCCATTACGCATTTTTTTGAAAGGAGAATGACCGCAGATGTTTAACAAAAAAATGGTGACAGACCTGGACGTCCAGGGTAAAAAAGTGCTCGTGCGGGTGGATTTTAACGTTCCTTTAGCAGAAGGAAAAGTGGCCGACGATTCCCGTATTCGGGCAGCTTTGCCAACCATTCAATACCTGCTCGATCACGGCGCTGCTGTAATCCTGTGTTCGCACCTGGGACGTCCCAAGGGCGTGGACCCGGTCTTCAGCCTGCGGCCGGTGGCCGAGTATCTGGGGACATTAATTGACGCACCGGTGGCTTTCGCCGAGGATTGCATAGGGGAGCCCGCGGCCAGCGCGGCGGCTGTCCTGCAGCCAGGCCAGGTGCTGGTGCTGGAAAACACCCGCTTCCATGACGGTGAAAAGAAAAACGACCCCGAAATGGCCAAACAGCTGGCGGCCCTGGCTGACCTGTATGTGAACGACGCTTTTGGTTCGGCGCACCGCGCCCATGCTTCAACCGCCGGTGTAGCTGATTACCTGCCAGCCGCGGCGGGCTTCTTGCTGGAAAAAGAGATTAAATACCTGGGCAATGCCATCGCAGACCCTGCACGACCTTTCGTTACCATCCTGGGCGGCGCAAAAGTCAGCGATAAGATCGGTGTCATCGAAAACCTGCTGGATAAATCGGATCGCATCCTGATTGGCGGCGGTATGGCCAACACCTTCTTCAAAGCCCAGGGCTATGCGATGGCTGATTCCTTGGTGGAAGAAGATGCTGTGGATACGGCCAGGGCGCTGTTGAAAAAGGCCGGCGAGAAACTGATTTTGCCGGTGGATATGGTGATTGCCGATGCTTTTTCCGCTGATGCAGCCGACAGGACTGTGGACGCAGGCCCTGTACCCGAGGGCTGGCGGGCGCTGGATATCGGCCCGCGTACCGTGGATGCCTTTGGCACGGTCATCGCCGGCGCTGGCACTGTGGTCTGGAACGGGCCCATGGGTGTGTTTGAGTTTGATAAATTTTCCAAAGGCACCTTTGCCATCGCCAAAGCGGTGGCCAAAAGCGGCGCCACCAGCATCATCGGTGGCGGTGATTCGATTGCCGCGATTAATAAATCGGGCCTGGAAGATAGGATTACCCATATTTCCACGGGCGGCGGCGCCTCGCTGGAAATGCTCGAGGGGAAGGTGCTGCCCGGCCTGGCTGCGCTTGATGAGCGTTAGGATGGGTTAATAGTAGGAAGTAAGGAGTGGGAAAGCGGCATTTGGAGAATGCTGAATTGTCCCACTCCATTTTGTTTCGGGGGTTTTATGACTGGCGACCTGCGCGACAAATTTTATTTCACCTGTGCGCGTAATTCATCCCCGTGTTAAGGGGTTGTGCAGCGTCTGAAACGAATGGGGGCCATCGGCCAGGGCTTTTTTGAGCACTATGGGCGCGCGTGGTGACAGCCCGACCCGGACGCCCGGTAATGATCAGCAATGGGCGAGGGGGCGTAGAAACTGGGGAAAAGCGTCCTCAGCCTCAGAATGGGTGATATCACTTGAAAATTATTCAATTATTTTGTATATTAGAAGAGTAATCAACATGATTTACCCAAGGAGATTGAAAATGAACAAAAAATGGTTGCTGTTTTTGTGCATTGGCTCGCTGATTTTATCGTTATTCGTGTTGAAGACCGATGTTATCGCATCGGGGAACAAAATATTCGTCAGTCCAACCGGCATCGGGGCAATTTGCTCACAAGATTTTCCCTGCAGACCTGCGGCTGGGTTGAATAAAGCCGTTGATGGCGACACGCTTTATTTTCAGCAAGGGACGTATACTGGAATCTCAGACCCCATTTTGAATGTTACTAAAGGCGTGTCTTTAATTGGCGGATGGAATGGGTGGTCAACGGGAATGGTAATTATTAATCCCTTCAAATATGAGACCATTATCGACGGGGGAGATCAACGCCAACTGGCTTCAATTGCTACTGACAGTGATGAGACGGTTTTCATTACAGGGTTCACATTTAAGAATGGAAAGTCTGGCTCATATGGTGGGGCGATACATGTAGAACAAGGAGGGGTAATTATTGAATCCAATCGCTTTGAAAACAACAGCGCTGGAACTTCTGGCGGCGGAATTCATGTGCATTATGCAGGGACTGATGATATATTAACGATCAAAAACAACCTGTTTAAGGAAAACTCTGCTAAAAATGGCGGTGGCGGGATTTGCATCATCCGCCATGAAGCTGCCCCTGCCGCGCGGGTTGAGCGGAATGAGTTTATTGAAAATACTGCAAACCATGGCGGCGCCATTGACGTCCAAAAATCCGCTGTCATCATCAATGCTAATCTGATTGCAAATACTAAAGCTTCTTCTGCCATCCTGGTGACCAATAAGCAAGAGGCGCAAATTACCAACAATATTATTTACTGGGACGACCGGCCCAGTGACGATTCTAGCGCAATCAATGGTTATTATGAAGAACGAACTATTGAGGTAATTAATAATACAATTGTGAACGCTTATGTGGGAATTAAAAAATTACAGAATGCAACAATGAATGTCGCCAACAATATTTTATATGGCTGCCGTGAGAGTATTAGAGGTGATGGCAATCCTAACTTGACCGGCACCCATAACCTGTTCTACAACAATACAAACGATCCCCTCAAGCTGGACAATCCGGTCACGGACAAAGATCCATTGTTTGTGGATGCCGAGAACGGCGACTATCATATCCAGGAGGACTCGCCAGCGGTGGATGCGGGTGAAGTCGTTGCCCTGACGGTGGACTTTGACGGCGACAAACGACCTATGGGCGCTGGATATGATATCGGTGCGGATGAGTTCAGGCCATCAGACTTTCTTCTGTTCCTCCCGTTGATTCTGCGCTGAGACGAACCCCGGAACTTGTTAACGATCATCCCCTGTCGAAGGCCTGAATCGCTGGTAAAATCAGTCTGAAAACTTTACTAAAAGAAACGGGAGACATCATGCGAAGATTTTTTGTAGCTGGCAACTGGAAGATGAACAAGACCATCGCCGAGGCGCGGGACTTGATGAATGCTATGCTGCCTCTGCTGGCAGGGATTGATAACGTGGATATTGCTATAACGCCTGTGTACCTGGCAGTACCCGCCATGGTCGAGCAGTGCCGGAGCACCGGGGTCAAAGTTGGTGCGCAGAACCTGTTCTGGGAAGCCTCCGGCGCCTACACCGGCGAAGTGGCCGCGGCTATGGTGGCTGAGGTTTGTGATTTCGTGATCGTCGGCCATTCCGAACGACGTAAATATTTTGGCGAGACCGATGAAACCGTCAACCGCCGCCTGAAGGCCGCGCTGGAGGTCGGGTTGGAGGTGATTGTCTGCATCGGTGAGACGCTGGAGGAAAATGAAGCCGGATTAACCGCCGCCGTGGTCACCCGGCAGTTGACGGAAGGCCTGGCAGGGATCACAGAGGCGCAGGCAGCTGCCGTCACAATCGCCTACGAACCTGTGTGGGCCATCGGCACCGGTCGGGCGGCCACACCGGAGGACGCCAATCGGGTGCACAGGGATGTGATCCGCCCGCTGCTGGTGGCGCAGTTTGGCGAAGCACGCGCCGAGCAGATGCGCATCCAGTATGGCGGCTCGGTCACCGCGGAAAACGCACATGAACTATTTTCCATGTCGGATATCGACGGTGCCCTGGTAGGCGGCGCCAGCCTGAAAGCTGATTCCTTTGCGGGCATCGTCAAGGCGGCTTCACTGGTTGCTATCGCTGACCGCAGAGCGTCATAACCCGGCTTAACGGCTGATTAACAAACAGGGTTCACCCATCCGGGTGAACCCTGTTTTTGGTTCTGAGGGGATGGGTTAGGTTCCAAACAGTCGATCGCCTGCGTCACCCAATCCGGGGAGGATGTAGCCGTTTTCGTCCAGGCGCTCGTCAAGCGCCGCAAGGTAGATGGGTACGTCCGGGTGAACCGAGTGCAGGCGCTGGATGCCCTCGGGCGCGGCGATCAGACCGATGTATTTAATTTTGTTTACCCCCCACGCTTTAAGAATATCCACGCAAGCCACCGCGGAACCGCCTGTGGCCAGCATTGGGTCAAGGATCAGGCAAACCCCTACAGTGGGCTGCACGGGCAGCTTGTTGTAGTAGGCGACGGGCCTTAGTGTGTGCTCGTCGCGGTACATGCCGATATGCCAGACTTCAGCCGAAGGCATCAGCTCCCAGACACCTTCGACCATCCCCAGCCCGGCACGCAGGATCGGGATTAGGCCAATCTTCTCGGCCAGGTTCTCTCCCTGGGTTACGGCCAGTGGGGTTTGCACCCGCACGGGGTCGGTAGCCAGGTCGGTGGTGGCCTCGTAGATCAACAGTGCGGCCAGCTCGCGCGCCAGCTCGCGAAATTTCTTGGGCTCGGTACGTTGATCGCGCAGTTTGGCCAGCTTGTGCCTGACCAGGGGGTGTGCAGAGGGGAATACGTTGTGCATGACGCCTCGCAAAAGAAAAGGGTGACAGAATTGGCATAAGTATACACGAATCGGGGGCTGTGCGGTGAAAAGAGGGGCTGAAAACCAGGATTACCCATCGATGGAAGATAAGTCGGGGTGCTCTGACTGAACGATTAAAAAATGATTCAGTTTCTTTGATGTGCTGCACTTTCCCTGAACCCACCCGGCTGATTTAAAAGAGGTGTGCAGACTTTGCTTAGCGCTGCTTACCGCGCTTGGCTGAAGACGCGTGACGGCTGTAAATGAAAACCAGCAACCAGACGGCCCATAACAGGGTAGTGAGGATAATCAGGCGGTGAAAGGGGGGCAGATCGCGGCGCAAACGCAGGAACATCGCCCAGGTAAAACTGGCCCACGAGGCGCCCTGCAAGAGCATGGCTGCCCAAAACCCGGTGCGACTGCCCTGGGGCGCCATTTGCAGCCAGCGCACCCCCGCCAGGGGCAGCAACGTGACGGCCGCGGTCAGCACGATGGCAAAACTCATCAGCCACAGGGAAAGCTCGGCGCCGTTTTCAAGATGGGTCAGGGAGCTTCCCACCAGGTATAGCAAGAAAAAAAAACCGTACAGGATTTCTGCGCTGTGGACTGGGTAACGTTTCATGATGATCAGACCTCCTTGCGGGCGATGACCAGGAAGCGGTGGGCGGTGGTGGTGAGGGCGCCGTGCGCTTCGATAAAATTGTGCAGGCGGGCAAGCTGTGCCTGATAACGCTCGATGTTAAAATCTGGCACCTGCCAGGGGATTGCCCTGAGGTAATAGACCAGTGCGCCGATGTCGTTAAATTCCGTTTTGAGGGCGGCGCTTTCCGCGCGCTCGACTGTAAAACCGGCGTCCTCCAGGTCGGTGACGGTGCTCACCAGGCCCCACTGTTTAAACGGAAAAGACAGTGTCGCCTCCAGCGCCTGGTTAATTTCCAGGTTGTCCAGCCCGCCTATCTGCTGGGTGATGAAGGCCCCGCCGGGTGTGAGCACCCGGTAAACTTCGACCTGGTTATAACTCTCGTGGCGGTTGATGACCAGGTCGAAAGAATTGTCCTCAAAAGGCAGAGGGGCGTCTTCGCTGATGGGATGAACCCGGATACCCAGTGGTACCAATCGGGCTGCAGCGATGGACTGGTTGGGCGGATAGGCCTCGGTGGCATGGGTATCTGCTGGAAAGGGCGCCAGAGAGGCTAAGAACTCCCCGCCGCCGGTGCCCATATCGAGCAGGCTGTTGATGCCGCACAGATGCCTCCGCACCAGGTGCTCATAATCCCAGGGTGGGCTTTCCTCGCTCATGCGGCCGGAAAGCCAGCTAAAATCCCAGCCAGAGAAAATGGATTGGCTTGCCGCTTCGATCAACGCCTGGAAGCCTTGGGGGTTGATGAGCTTCATCAGGGCTTAATTCCTTTCTGCATTTTCATCCAGCCCACCGGCTTAGACTCGGCCATGGTCTCCGTTTGACCGTTGATCATCACCTGGTAGGCCTTGCCGTTATACCGATTGGCAGCAGAATATACCACCAGCCGAGACGTCATAAGCCGTGTTGGCGCCGCAATTCGGGCAGGCGTAACGGTACGCTGGGTTAATTTCAGTTGTTTCCGGTTCTGGCGCATACACCGTCACCCTGGGCACCATCGATTTAACCTGCTGGCAGCCTGCCTGGGGTGCAAAAGAAGCGTCTGGGCTTTGTTTTACGGTCACCGGTGCGTTTCCTTGCCATCCATGCCTGCTTGCCTTCTATTTTAACGCAAAGCTGGGCAGATCGGCAACCTGGGTTGAAGCCACCGAGCCCGGGCCTTTACAGATGCGATAGAATAAGGCTATGGAGATGGTCATTGATGGGCATAACCTGATCCCGCACATGCCCGGGATAAACCTTTCAGACGTGGATGATGAACTGCGCTTGATTGAACAACTACAGGTTTATTGCCGGCTAACGCGTCATACGGTCACGGTCTTTTTTGATCGAGCGCCCGTCTGGCAGGCACGCACTCAGCAATTTGGGCGCGTAAGGGCACATTTTGTCCGTGTGGGAATGGAGGCGGATGCGGCTATCATTGCTTATCTAAAGAAACTGGGCAAGCAGGCAAAAAACGTCATTGTGGTCAGCTCAGACCGGCAGATTGGGGTAGCAGCCCGCGCCTTGCATGCACGTGTGATGCTTTCAGCAGCCTTTGCGGAGGGGTGGCGCAACATGATTGCCAATGAACCTGAAACCGACCCGTGTGATCAGCCGTTAAGTGAGGAAGAAGTCCGGTATTGGGAGGATATCTTCAACAGGGGGAACCTGCCTGAGAATTAATATTCTTACAAATCAGATCAACTTTGTAAACTCTAATTTATTCTTAATGCAGCTAAACGACAGATTCAGTATAGTAGTAGCAAAGACACGACTTTTAATGGTATCTGATGTGTCTTCCACCAAGACTGTGCGGCATCTGCTGTAAGTCGATAAGGTGGTTTCCTCCCTGAGATTGCCTGGCATGCTCCCCCATGCCAGGCAAATCCGTTTAAAAACAGGTATACCAACAGAATCCCGATGGTTAAAGCTGGTTACCAATAAAGACACAAGTTGTACCGTGAATCACATTATGCGGTGCTGACGGAGTAAGATGATATCCATAAAAATAAAAGATGTTCGAGGTGATTAATATGGAACCCATTCCTGAAAACCCAAAAAAAACCTTGCTGAGTGTTCTGGCACATCCGGACGACGAAACTTTTGGCATGGGCGGGTCTTTAGCGTTATACGCGCGTCAAGGTGTGGAGATTCACCTGATCTGTGCCACACGGGGCGAGCAAGGGGAGATTGACCCGGAATATAAAGCGCGCATCCATAGCGCCGCATGCCTGCGCACACAAGAACTGCGCTGCGCCGCCGAAATTCTGGGCATCCAACAACTGCATTTTCTAAACTACCGCGATTCCGGTATGCCCGGTTCACCGGCCAACCAGCACCCCCAGGCGCTGGCAGCCCAGCCGATTGAGAAGGTGGCCGAACAGGTTGCTCACCTGATCCGTAAAATTAAACCCGCGATGGTGATTACCTTTGACCCAATTGGTGGTCACCGCCATCCGGATCACATCGCCATACACCAAGCCACGGTGCAGGCCTTTGCTCTGGCTGGCGCGGCTGACTTTGTTGCTCCGGAGGCTTTACCGCCGTTTACACCCCAGAAATTATATTTTCACACCATCAACCACAATTTCATCAAGGCCGCGGTATGGGTTTTGCGCCTGATTGGACAGGACCCGCATCACTTTGGGCGCAACAAGGATATCGACCTGGTTTCGATGGCTGACGTTGACTTTCCCACCCACGTGAAAATTAATTATCGGAAAGTTAAGGATGTGCGCAAAGCAGCCGCAGCCTGTCATGCCAGTCAGGGCGGCGCCAGCATGAACCGGGGGTTCAGGGGGTTGATCGCCTGGTTGTTTGGCGGGCATCATGACACTTTTATGCAGGCTTATCCCGAACCGAACGCCGGGCAGAAGGTTAAACACGATTTATTTGCTTAACTTATTTGTCAATTGCCGTTGTCGCGGGGGTCTTAGGTTGGGTGATGATTTGGGCTAAATTGTGAAAAGAAATAAGTTTTGTTAATTCAGACCCCCGGGGTTGTGTAAATTGAACCTCGGGGGTCGTTATTCATCATTTGTTTATGATGCTGGGCTATTCGCCAGCCGATCAACCGCAAACACGAGTCCATCCGGGCCGCGGGAAACCCGGATCGTGTCGCCTTCGCCCACCTCGCCGCCGACGACCTTCAATGCCAAGGGGTCCTGCAACTCGCGCTGGATGGCGCGTTTGAGAGGGCGGGCGCCGAAGTCCGGGTCGTAACCGACCTCGGCCAGGTATTGGCGGGCTTCAGGGTCAACCTGCAGGGTCAAACCGCGCTGTGCCATCAATTGAGCCACCCGCTCAAGCTGGATGTCGACGATCTGCACCAGGTTGTCCTTCGAAAGGGGGTGGAAGACGATGATCTCGTCCACCCGGTTGAGAAATTCAGGCCGGAAGTGAGCCTGCAGCAGGCGGTTGACCTGCTCGCGGGTGACCTTTTTGGCACCGCCTTCGCTGTTGGCGGTACCTATCCACAGCTCGCTGCCCAGGTTGCTGGTCATGATCACAACGGTATTGCGAAAGTCCACGGTGCGCCCCTGTCCGTCGGTCAGGCGGCCGTCCTCTAAAAGCTGCAGCAGGGCGTTGAAGACTTCACTGTGAGCTTTTTCGATCTCATCAAACAGCACCACACTGTAGGGGCGGCGGCGCACAGCTTCGGTGAGCTGCCCACCCTCTTCAAAGCCCACATAACCCGGAGGCGCCCCAAAGAGCCGGCTGACGGTGTGTTTTTCCTGGTATTCGCTCATGTCAATGCGCACCATGGCGTCCTCGTCGTTGAACAGGAACTCCGCCAACGCGCGGGCCAGTTCGGTTTTCCCCACGCCGGTCGGCCCCAGGAAGATAAAGGACCCGATCGGTCGCTGGGGGTCTTGTAAGCCTGCCCGGGCGCGCCGGACGGCGTTGGAGACCACCTCAACAGCCTCATCCTGACCGATGACGCGCTGGTGCAAGCGTTCTTCCATGCGCATCAGTTTTTGCATCTCGCCCTCCAACAAGCGTGAAACAGGAATGCCCGTCCATTTCGCCACGATCTGGGCGATCTCTTCGGCATCGACCTCCTCTTTCAGGAGGACAGAATCTTTTTGCAGCTCCTTTAGACGTGCTTCGGCTGCAGACAGGCGCGCTTCTAACTCATTCATGGTGCCATAGCGCAGGCGTGCGGCTTTCTCTAATTCCGCGTTGCGCTCAGCCCGATCGATCTCGATTTCGGTTTGGTCCATCTGTTCCTTGATATCCCGAATCTCCTGGATGGCCTGTTTCTCGGTCTCCCAGCGGGCGTGCAGCTGACTGGCTTGCTCGTGCAGGTCGGCCAGTTCTTTCTCAAGGTTGGTCAGGCGTTCTTTAGAGGCTTTGTCCTTTTCAATTTGTAAGGCCTGCCGTTCAATCTCTAATTGCATGATTGACCGGTCAACCTCGTCCAGGGCTTGCGGCTTAGAGTCAATCTCTGTGCGCAGGCGTGCCGCGGCTTCGTCGATCAGGTCGATAGCCTTATCGGGCAGGAATCGATCGGCAATATAACGATGTGAAAGGGTGGCCGCGGCGATCACGGCTGGATCGGTAATGCGTACGCCGTGATGGACCTCGTAGCGCTGCTTGAGGCCGCGCAGGATGCTGATGGTATCTTCCACGGAGGGCTCGCTGAGAAATACGGGCTGAAAGCGGCGTTCCAGGGCTGCATCTTTCTCCACATACTTGCGGTATTCGTCCAGGGTGGTGGCACCGATCATGTGCAGTTCACCGCGCGCCAGTAAGGGCTTGAGCATATTGCCTGCGTCCATGGCGCCCTCTGCCGCGCCTGCGCCCACCACGGTATGCATCTCGTCAACGAACAGCAGGATCTCGCCGGCTGAGTCGGTAATCTCCTTTAACACGGCCTTCAATCGTTCTTCAAACTCCCCCCGATATTTGGCACCTGCGATCAACGCACCCATATCTAATGCGAAGATCTTTTTATTCTTTAAGCCGTCGGGCACATCGCCATTGACGATGCGCTGTGCCAGACCTTCGACGACGGCGGTCTTGCCCACACCAGGCTCGCCGATTAACGCCGGATTGTTTTTGGTGCGGCGCGAGAGGATTTGTACAATACGACGGATTTCTTCATCGCGACCAATGACAGGATCCAGCTTGCCGGTACGCGCCAGGGCAGTCAGATCACGACCATACTTTTCCAAAGCCTCGTAGGTCGACTCCGGCGTTTGGGAGGTGATGCGCTGTGAGCCGCGCACTTCTTTAAGCGCTTTAAGGATAATATCCTTGGTGATGCCATAACTTGAGAGCCGCTTGCTCTCTGTGCTCTCCGTTAATCCCAACAGCAGGTGCTCGGTGGAGACATATTCATCCGACATGCCTTTGGCATAGCGTTCGGCGGCACTTGTGACCTCGCTGGTTGATCGGGTTAAAGCGGGTTGACCACCGCCAGCGCCATAAACTTTGGGGCGCTTTTCCAGATCTGCCTGCAGATCTTCCCGCAAGGCCAGCGGGCTGCCTGCGATTTTCGTGATAATTGCCGGAACCACGCCATCTGCTTGCACCAGAAGCGCCACCAGCAAGTGGGCCGGCTCAATGTTCTGATGATTTAAATCTACAGCCAAACGCTGTGCTGCAATCAGAGCCTCCTGTGCTTTTTGTGTATACTTGTTTAAGTCCATTGTTCTTCTCCAAAACCCAAAACCTACCCGCCAAAATTTTCCTTTTAAAAAAGGAAAAGACAAACCGGGTGATTGTGTATTCTTTTTATTCTGATATCCATTTTAAGGTTGTCATATTTGAGAAACGTTAATGTGCTATTAGAATTTTACTAACAAGAGATTTCATAAAACAAAATGAAATGCAAAAACCATTTGACAGCAACCCAAATAAACATTAAACTAAGACTGTAAGAAATAATTGATCAAATAGCGTCATGAAAAACTATTACCTATAAGCGATTGAGGAGGTTCAATGGCCACTACTAAATTTCAACTCATTATGCGTTCAGGCCCTGTTCCTGGTCAGGCAGTGCTTTTAGAGAAGGAAGAAACTTTCCTGGGTCGCGACCTCGGAAATGATTTTCCCATCAGCGATCCTGAAATCTCCCGTCGGCACGCCCGTTTTTTTATTCAGGATGAGAATGTCTTTATCGAAGACTTGGGGTCAACCAACGGCACATTCCTGAATGGTGAGCGTATCGCCAGCCCTCAGCAGCTGCGTAAAGGCGATTTAATCACCTTTGGTGAGAGTGTGGTACTGGTCTTCGATAAACTGACAGAGACGACTGACCCAACTGTCGTGAAGCCCTTCGTCGAAGCTGCTCCCCCGCCGGTTTACGCGCCGCCAGCGCCCCAGCCCCAATACGAGCCTCAAGATGAGGTTGGCTCTCACGAAGCATGGCAATATCAGCAGCCGGCTTATGAACCGCCTCTCCGCAAGAGTGTTGATGATGAACTGCCGCCAAAAAAGAAGAAGAGAGCCAAAGCAGGCTTGCCGACCGGGATAGTCATCCTGCTGGTTGCTATTGCTGTTTTAGCGTGTGTCATTGCGGTTACGATGTATTTTATGCCTGCATCCTGGTGGTGTGCGATCACCTTTGATATGCTGGCGGGCTGCCCAGTGCCTTAAAAATTTGTTTCGTTTAGAAGATCCCGGCCAATTTTTCAGCCGGGGTTTTTTAATTTAAACCGCACATGGATTTTTACCGCTTGAGCTGTGTGCTATAATGAAAATTTGCGATAGTAAACAAACTAATTTTTAGGTGAATGGCTATGTTTAAGAAGATTTCTCAGCTCTTTGGAGGAGACCCCTATCAACGTAAAGTGGATGATCTCATGGATATTGTCCATCAGATCAATGCGCTGGAGCCTGCATATGAAGCATTGAGTGACGCTGATCTGGGGGCAAAGACCGTGGCCTTCAGGGAACGTCTGGCTGCCGGGGAAACCCTGGACGATCTGTTGGTGGAAGCCTTCGCCGCGGTGCGCGAAGCCAGCAAACGCACCCTGGGTCAGCGCCACTATGACGTGCAGATGATCACCGGTATTACTTTACACCGTGGTGAGATCGCTGAGATGAGAACGGGTGAAGGAAAAACCCTGGCCGCCACCCTGCCGCTTTATTTAAATGCATTGGCCGGGCGCGGGGCACACCTGGTGACAGTCAACGACTATTTGGCGCGCCGCGATGGGCGCTGGATGGGAATGATTTATCGCTTTTTAGGGCTGTCTGTCGGCATCCTGCAAATGACTGCCCGCGCGGAAGAAGGCCGTATTGCCTTTCTTTATGATCCCGACCAGCGCTCACCGATTGAAGCGCAGGATCAACTGCACAAGGTGTCCAGAAAGCAAGCTTACCTGGCCGATATCACCTACGGCACGAACAACGAATTTGGCTTTGACTACCTGCGCGATAATCTGGCCAATACCAGGGGGGCCCGAGTGCAGCGTGACTATTGTTATGCCATCATTGATGAGGTTGACAATATCCTGATTGATGAAGCCCGCACGCCTTTGATCATTTCCGGCCCATCTCACGAAGATTCCGAATGGTATCTTCGCATGGCGCAGGTTGTGAAGCAGTTGCTGGCGGAGGATTACGAGATCAGCGAGAAGGATCGTACGGTTACGCTCACAGAGATCGGGCTGGCGCACGTAGAGGAACTGCTGGGAACGCCCCTGCGTGACCCCGAACGGCCGGAGGACATCACCACGGACCAGGCGCGCTTGCTGGGGTTTTTAGAGCAAGCCTTGCGGGCGGAGTATCTTTTTCATCGCAACAAGGAATACATTGTTCAGGATAAAGAAGTGGTGATCGTGGATGAATTTACCGGGCGGTTAATGCCCGGACGGCGCTGGTCCGATGGATTGCATCAGGCTGTGGAGGCCAAGGAGGGCGTCAAGGTCCAGGCTGAAAACGTGACCTATGCCACCATCACAATTCAGAATTACTTCCGCATGTATGAAAAATTGGCTGGCATGACCGGAACAGCCCTGACTGAGGCGGAGGAATTCGATAAAATTTACAGCCTGGAAGTGCTGCCGATTCCGACACACCTGGAATATCGAGCGATGGGTGATCAGCCCGACCTGGCTGAAACCACAGAAAAAGACCCCTTTGGCTATAAATATTCCTATTATTATCGCCTCGGCGATGAGGCACAAAGCCCCTTGTTTTGGAAGCGGAAAGATTACCCGGATGTGGTGTATCGAACGGTGGAGGCCAAGCTGCGGGCCATTGTCAGAGAGATTATTTATTATCACGTCATCGGTCGCCCGCAACTGGTGGGTACCACCTCGGTAGAAAATTCTGAACGCCTGTCAGAGCGCTTGAGCGCTGCCAATGTGCGCCGTTTGCTGGAGGTGTTTCTAATTCGGCATGCCTATATCGAGCATAACAACCTGCAGGATCGTGATGTGATGTCAACACCAGAGCTGACGCAACTTTACGTGCCCCTGGAACAACTCCGCAGCCCTGAATTACGTCGCATGGGTCGTGAATATGGGTTGACCTCTCTTAGCCCGCTGGATGACGACAACCAGGCGCGCTTATTGGAAATTTTAAACCTCTCTTCCCAGGATTGGCCGCGTTTGGATGCAACCATCAAAGCTGGTGTGCAGCATCAGGTGCTCAACGCGCGTAAACACACCGAGGAATCGAAAATCATTGCCTCTGCGGGCGCGTTTGGCGCGGTAACAATTGCGACTAATATGGCCGGGCGCGGCGTGGATATTAAGTTGGGCGGCGAATTGTCTGAGGAACATCTGACCAATGTGAACCGGTTGCTGGCTGAGCACAGTATTGTTGACCCCTATAATCTGCAAGTTGAGGATCGCCTGGAGGTGATTAAAACCGTGCCGGAAGCGGCCTATGGGGACTATGCTGAAGACGTCCGCGCGTTTTTAACTTATATGGAGGAAATGAAACGCGTGCGAGAGCTGGGCGGTCTGCACGTGATCGGCTCCGAGCGCCACGAGGCGCGGCGCATCGACAACCAGTTGCGCGGCCGGGCTGCTCGCCAGGGTGACCCGGGATCATCCCGGTTTTACCTTTCATTGGACGATGACCTGATGCGTTTGTTTGGCGGAGAACAGGTAGAAACCATCCTGAGCCGACTTAACATCGACGAGGGTATGCCGATTGAACATGGTCTTATCGGTCGATTGGTTGAATCTTCCCAAACCCGGGTCGAAGGCGCCAATTTCGATGTGCGCGAACATCTGCTGGAATATGATGATGTGCTCAATTCTCAGCGCGAGCGCATCTATGAACAACGTGATCGCATCTTCGATAAAGAAGATCTGCGTGAAGATGTAACTGAAATGCTGCGGACGGAAGTGGGTCGGCGCGTTCAGGAAGGCCTGCAAGATGAGGAAGGCTTGTGGAAGCTGCTGGCCTATCTGGATGATATCCAACCCCCCATTGACCAAAATGGCGTGTATCATCCTTCCTTTACCCTGCAAGTTTTGATGGATGCCATCGGAACACCTGATTCGGTGGAGGCTTTACAGGAGCGGTTGATGGAAGTGGCTGCAGGCTCCCTGGATGCCTGGCATGCCCATATTCAAACCTGGGCAGAGGCATTCATGCGGAATTTGGAGATGGGGTTTGAAAACCAATTAGCAGAACGATTGGACGCTTTCGATACTTTTATCGAAGGGTTGCGATATGAAGACGCGGGTGCGATGCGTGATATCAGGGTTGAACTTTCAGAAATGGTGCATGTGCCCCTGCGCCTGACTGAAGACCAGGTAGAAGGATTGTACGTCGGATCGAAGCAGGCTATCGAAGCAGTGAAAGTACAGATCCGGGGCACCTTGATGCAAATCGCCGTCCGACGCTTAATCTTGACGTTTGAGCAGCAGCTCTCCGATAATTGGAACTTGAAAGCCGCAGAATTAAGCGCTGAAACCTGGGATCAGGTACAAGCACTATTAATGGAACGCATGACAGATACGCTTGAAAGGCGCCGAGAATACCTTTTGGGTGAATCTGGCGAGATCAGTCGCGATCTGAGTGCCAACCAGGATATGCTGGCAGCAGCCCTGGATGATCCCGCGGGGCTGATGCGCCTGTTGATCTTGCTTACTCAGGGGCGGGTGATCACCTTTGACGCGCGCACTCATCAACGCGTTATGAAAGGGGTGGTGCGTTTGCGGTATGTTTTCAAAGCGGCAGAAATTTTGGCAGAACAGCCGCCTGAAGCGCTCCAGCAAGCGATTCTCGACCACCTGGAGGTTGCCCAGGATAAGCTCGCTGAAGTTCTGGGCGCAGCCGAACTGACCCGTATGTACAATGCCGGTCATACCCTGGTG
>JAAYKH010000037.1 GCA_012522475.1 Chloroflexota bacterium
GTATTGTAGAAGTTAATAAACCCATCTCTAAATGTTCAAACAAGGCTGGAACGTAAAATTGGATGAAACTAACCCAAGTAAACTTGTTAATAATTGTATTAATAATTTCCTTTTTGCAATAAAATATCTGGTTTGAAATGAAAAATATGATTACAAATTCCTTTATAACTAGTTATCAGCGTAATTAACGAAAGATTCGGGAAGTGAGAAATAATACACTTCTACACCTGTATTATCCTTCCCAACTCCGTGAAGTTTCAGAAAATATTGTTCGGCGAACTGAATAATTTGTTCATCAACATGATAAGATTTACGTGTCTCCCATGTAAGCCATCCTGAGGGGTTCTGACGCAAATCCTGAATGAAATCAGTGAAAGAGTATTGTTGGTTTTTTAGCAGCGATACTTGCTCAACACCATCGAGGTCTTGCAAATAATACGTTCGCAGGTATTGGCCAAATATTGCCTCTTTTTCATGATCATAATTATCAACGATAGTTTTGTAAGCTGTCCGATAGTCACCGAACTGTGTTTGCCCTTCCAGTAAAATCGAGGGTACGGTGATGAAATAGGAAAGAATCATCAACGCGCTAAACATTGTCAGGATAATTTTACGTTGAGGGAAAATATGGCTCAAGTGCCACAGCCCAGTAATCGTTGTGATCAAAAAGAAAGAAAAAATGTGTGAAACGTATATAGGGTGAAAGTTTCTATCAGCAAAAAAGATATAAAAGAGAGTTGTGACACAAGATATTATCGCCAGGTAAAGATATTTGCTCCCTAGTGGTGTTGATTTTTTGAAAAAACAAACAAAGTAAAGAAAAACTGCAAAAAGGATAGCCCCTGCAAAAATGCCAAATGGGTATTTTAACAACACGGCAAAGTATGAGTAATTCCTACGTCCGAAAGAGCTGAGAAAGGGCACTACATCAGAAATAATTCTACCTGCCAAATTTTGAGTTTCCGACTTATGCAAATAATATAAAACAGGTACAACAATAGCAGCTATTGCAGTTCCAATGAAGGACAATACAATATATTTCTTCTTTTTTTCAGTGAGCGCCATAAGATAAGCAAATGCCAGTACAGGCAATAAAATTACCATTGAGTTGAGATGGATGATATAAATTATTAGTAGTATTGGCAAAGATAGAATTGCAAACCGGTAATCAAAATTTAAATAATCACCCACAAAACGATCCCATTTTTTTAGGCCAGATCGCATCCAGGCATCACCGGTAATTGCCCTGTAAATCGTATATCCCAAAATGAGGAACAGGGGTAATAATAGCGCGTACATGCGAGTATATCTGAAGATGCTTAGTAATGCAGGGCTGAAAACAGCCGCGAACAAGCATAGAATAGAAATATGAGGATTGGTAAAATAACGTGTAAATAAATACAATACAACAAAAAAAAGCAAACCCGAAATGGCCGAAACAAAACGGGCTGACCATTCTGACACACCAAAAAAGCGAAATGATTGGGCGACAAGAAAGATAAAAGGCCATGATCGTGGGTAGTATCGTGCAGCATAAGAATTCTGGCTGTCAAACGTTGTGATGTCATTATTGGCCCAGTCCCAACGATAGTAATCTCCTGTTTCAAGAAAACCAAATGCAGCGTCGACGATTTGAAATTCATCTTCATAAAAGCTATCCGTACCCAATCCCCAGAAGAGGTTGAGTGTACCAAAACCCAATAAAAGCAGGACTACTAATAAATGATTTGTTGTGATTTTACCGAGGGTGCGGTTTAACCAATTAATCATTGGATGCTTCAATAATATTTTGTTGGCAATGACCGAGAATACCCCTATAAAACTAATTATTAACAGTGAAATCATTCCAAAGCGCCTGTGTTGGAGCTCAAAAAATGTGCTGCACAGGACTATAAATAGCAACAGTAGGGGAAATAAGTATCTTCTTTTAATGGTTAATGAAGGGCCTTTCAAAAGATTTTGATCACCATGTAAAAACGATTCAACAAATTCTTTGATTGATTGACGAATTGGTGTGCTATGGATACGCAGTAGTTTCATCATGAGACTTAGCCCAAGATAAAAGATAACTGCCGAACCTAAAGTCATGAGCATAAGCGCAAGTTTGTACTTTGCCATGATTGCCTTAAATTCTAGGTTGAGTTCATTGTGGTTACCTTGGATTATTAAATAAGGTTCAATGGAATCCCCAGGGTAAAGAAGAAGTTCTCCATCTTTGATCTCGGCGTTAATTTCAGGATCGTTGCTGGAAAAGATTGATTGGACTTCATCAGCATCCCAAGTTGCAATCGGCAATGTCACCCCCAATTTACCAAAAGTTTTAGTAACGTTTATTTCATGAATCCGAACTGGGCTATCTGCCATGAAGACAGGCATGCTTTCAAAACAAGGTTCTGATAACCGAATATCTTCGGTGCCATCCTTTGCAGGATGGGTGATTGAAACCAAGACATGGTCAGAACCATTCAATGGGTAACGTGGAGCCTTTGCCATCAACAAATTTTTATTATCATCGTTCCATAAAACTGGCCATTCAGTGTAACCGATCTTTAAAGAATATTGCGCCTCTTGACAGGGCGAGGTAAGGAGCACCCCATCAGTTTCAAGAGGAATTAACGAACTAATCGGAAAAGCTGTTGTCCACGTGGCATTCACAATATCATCGGTTGCTTCTCGAGCTATTAGTAAGAATTGTTCGTTATTTAATAACGCTTGTCTTGGAAAGACCAGTTGCAAGTTTGAAAAATTGGTTAAAGCTGTTGGCAATGGTTTCCCTAAAAGATATGTTGTTTCAGTATTGCTAAAACGAAGGTAAGGTGCAGAGAATCCTTCGGGGATATCGGCATGAATTGAGACTGTATTAGGCTGAAAGTCAACGCGAAAATAGATAATTAATGAAATGACACCCAAAAAGATAATAGTCAATGTAAAACGGATCCAAAAGACAACATTTTTCTTTCTTAGCATCATTTTTTGAACTCAATATCAGAGGCAATATAATACACTAGAATTATACTTAACATAAAAGCTATAACCATAAAATGAAAACTTACTGAAAACTTTATGAATAAAAACCAGCTTAACAGGAGGAAAATCGAGAAAAGAATTTTAAAAGGTGTGATTCGATGTATTCGATAAGTAGTTGGTTGCGAGACAATAAAGTTTTGACCCCAACTCCAAACTTGTTTACTCTTTTGCTTAATTGTCTCAAAGTACTGATTTAAAAATAATGCAGTTATTGAAAACGCAGTAAGACTGAGCAAAGAAATGAGCCCATATACTGCCATGATATAAGGGCGTAATTTTAATAGGCCGCTTTCTAAAATAACCGAGGGTGATTGTAAAAGCGTTAAGTTCAGGCGATCAGTTTCAGGGGTTAAAAGAATTCCTTCGCCTCTTAATTCCAAGTATCCATTGCCCGCATTAAAATCTGTTAGAATGGAAGCAGCGTCCCATTTGTAAAAAGGAATAATTTGATTGAGGCGACTGAAGTTCTTTGTCAGGCTGATGTTGTTGAGGAAAATGGGCGCTGGTTCAGATTCGATGACATATATTGCGGTAAAACTTGTCTCCAACTCTTTGATAGAGTGGGGTTTTATGTGCGTTGTTTCGGTAATCTGAATATTGTCGATTGTTTTTTCTTCGCTAACAAATGAAAAATAATGCAATCCATTTTTCGATTCTGTCCAGTTTAGCGCTTCGTCATTAACCAGAACCTTTCCAATCAAATTCGATGAATTATCCTCGGATTTAACAATGAGTTCTTTCATTGGACTGGAGAAATTAATGTTAACGCGTTCATTAAAGTGGTTGGCCTTAGTTGTCCATGACCAAATGAGATCCATGGTTAGTTCAGAATCTTGCATATCTAACAAAATAAAATCAGCTCCAGATAGTGAGGGCTGTTTTTGAAAAGCGATTTGGATAGGGCTTTCCTTTTTGAGCGGGAGGTCTGGAAGTATTGTATTCGGTGGGAATTCTTGTTCTCCTGCTAAAAAAAATGCAGAATAACCATTGGGTTCGACAAACACAATACTAACCATGTTTGGATGAAAATCCAATCGACTGAAAAGAAAGAGCCCAGCACCTGAGATTACAATAAATGGAAGATACAGCTTACTAGCAAATTTTTTAATTAAAAAGGTAAGCAGGGTCATTAACAGCATACATAAACCAAAGAAAAACAGGAACAAATTTTGTTCCCTAAAAAGTAATGTTAAGCTAACACCAATGATTGAAATAATCAATAAAACTATATTGGGCATAAGTAATTATCTTAACTCGAACACTTTGGTCAATGATTGATAATTTCTTTGATATTATAAGGTAAGTTTGTTGAGGTCTCAAAATAGTTTTTCGAAAGTATATCTGCCATTAAACCAAAAAGGAAAGTTTGCACGCCTGAGATTAAAAGGAACGAACTCAATACTGGTAAAAAAAAGTGGAACTAGCTGATGCCAGCGAAATAAAAGGTGATACCGATTGCAGCTATGATTAACCCTGCTAGGATACTTAAAAAGCCAATACCCCCCAAGAGGTGGAGAGGGCGAACTGCATATTTATGCCAGAACCAGACGCTGATCATGTCAATAAAACCTTTAACACCTCTTTGCCAATTATTGTATTTAGTCTTCCCTCCAGATCTGGACCGATGATTAACTTCAGCCTCACCAATTTTAAATCCTTTAACTTTTAATAATGCAGGTATGAAGCGGTGTATCTCACCGTATAAGCTCACACCCTGAAAACATTCAGCCCGATAAACTTTTAAAGTACAACCTGAATCTTGCAAACCGTCATGTAGTATGAGCGCTCGCAAGATATTGGCAGCCCGAGATGCTAATATTTTAAACAGCGGATCTTTGCGATGTCTGCGCCATCCGGACACGATATCTAAGTCATTTTCTTCGAGGTAATGAATTAATTTGGGAATATCAGCAGGATCGTTTTGGCCATCTCCATCCATAGTTATGATCAAATCACCCCGAGCATGCTTGATACCGCAATCCAATGCAGCAGTTTGACCGAAGTTTCTACGAAACCTGATATACATTATTGGTGAAAGTTGTTTTACTATTTTATCAGTACCGTCCTTTGACCCATCATCAACAATGATGACCTCGAAGGTAAATCCTCCCTGATTGCACACATCGACAACCTCAGAATGTAATTGCTCTATAGATTCAGCCTCATTAAAAACTGGGATAATAATCGATAAAAAAACTTGTGGGGACATGTTAATTTTCCTGATTTAAAATTGTCTCGAAGTTGTTAGTTAAAAAATTCGATTATAAATAAAACACCAAATAATTCTTGTTAAATTGTGTCGCCATAATTATACATCGTTTTTAATTACCCGCTGGAAAACCTAAAACGGAATTTAGAGTTTGTGGTTTTATAACCAAAATAGGCGCAGGAACTTTAAAGCCGAAGGGATTGCTGATCAGCAAGAAATAAAACTATATGATTTGATATGGAGTTTTCTTGGATGCTTGAATTAACGTGATTCGTTCATCGCAAGAGCCAGAGTCTGTTTCCAGGCTGGCAAACTTGGTGAAAAAGTCTTTATAAAATGGCCACAATTCATGGCTGAATTTAACGGTCTTTGGGCAGATGTCGGAAATTCATCCGATTTTGCCGGTAGAATTTCTTTAACCGCTTGCTCTTCCTTCTGCGGGTCCAACTCGATAATTGCTCTAGCCCACTCATAACGGCTACAGGAGCCTCTATCTGTCAGGTGGTACAGCCCGTGTTTCTCCTGAAGATAACCGACAGGGTCATCGCGCCCCTGGGCGATCACCTGGGCGGTGGCCTCAGCCAGGGTACGCGCCCAGGTGGGGCTACTTATCTGATCATCGACAATGCGCAGCGTTTTATGCTGGCGTGCCCATTCCAGAACTTTGGTTACAAAACTTGGACGCCGGAGCGAATATACCCAACTGGTGCGGAAGGTAAGATAAGCCCCGCCGATGTCTTTGATCGCCTGCTCGCCGGCCAGTTTGGTTGCACCGTAAACGCTAAGCGGCGAAGGTGCGTCGTCCTCGTTATATGAAGTACCTTTCCTGCCGTCAAATACGTAATCAGTAGAGTAATGTATCAGGGCAGCTCCAAGACGGCGTGCTTCTTCTGCGAGGATGCTGACGCTGGTAGCGTTGATTGCCATAGCCAGCTCCGATTCACTTTCAGCTTTATCAACATTCGTATATGCAGTGGCGTTCACAATCAAATTTGGCTGTGTTTCACGAACCAGCAAGCGGATATTTTCAGCATTTGCCATGTTGACCTGTGGATAATCTAGCGCTTTTAGTTCACCCAGGGTCAGGAGGGTTCGATTAAGCTCCCATCCAACCTGGCCAGTGTTGCCAAGTAATAAAATCTTTACGGTCACAATAACTCACCATTGGCTAATTTTAGAAGATAACGTCCATACTGATTGTCGCTAAAAGTTTTGGAAAGCTGAATAAGCTCATCTTTTGAGATAAAACCCATACGAAAAGCGATCTCTTCCGGGCAGGAGATCATCATCCCCTGACGCTCCTCTACAGCTTGGACAAAATTGGAAGCCTGAAGTAAGGAGTGATGCATACCGGCATCCAACCAGGCCACACCTCGTCCCAGCGCTTTGACGCGCAATTCACCTAAATCCATGTAGATTTTGTTGAGATCCGTGATTTCAATTTCGCCACGGGCAGAGGGCTTTAAATTCCTGGCAAAATCAATCACCCGATTGTCGTAGAAATAGATGCCTGGCACAGCAAAATGTGATCGTGGTTTTACTGGTTTTTCTTCCAGTGAAATAGCGTTACCCGTGTCATCGAACTCCACCACCCCATAGCGCTCCGGATCGTTAACTGGATAGGCAAAGATAACTGCGCCTGAATCCAGAGTAGCAGCTTCTTGCAGAATTGTGGGAAGGCCATTTCCATAAAAGATATTATCGCCAAGGATCAAAGCGGCGGAATCGTTATCGATAAATTGCTCACCAACAATGAAAGCATCTGCCAATCCTCGTGGCTCGTTCTGAACTGCATAAGAAAAGGACAAACCCCACTGCGATCCATCTCCCAGAAAGCGTTGATATTGTGCCTGATCTTCAGGCGTGGTAATGACCAGAATATCCCTGATTAATGCCAGCATTAACATGGATAGGGGGTAGTAGATCATGGGCTTGTCGTAAACTGGCAAAAGCTGTTTACTGACACCGATTGTCAGCGGGAAGAGACGAGTTCCACGCCCTCCTGCTAAAATAATACCTTTCATTGTCCTTCTCTCCCTTGGTAATTAATTTCAACCCAGTTTTGATAATCTTTTTCTTTGATAATGACGGTTAACCAATCGATATGGTTTAAATACCAATTTACTGTTCTTCTCAAACCTTCTTGAAGATCTACACTGGGTTTCCAGTCCAATTCCTGGTAAATCTTATCAATATTCATAGCATAACGGCGATCATGACCTGGCCGGTCTGTCACGTAAGTTATCAATTGAGCGTGCGGACAAAAATCAGATGAAGGATTTGCCTCATCGAGAAGTGTACAAATTGTAGTTACAATTTCGATGTTAGGAGGTTGGTTTCCACCACCAACATTATAACTTTCGCCAACTTTACCTTTGTTCAAAACACTCCAGATCGCGTCACAATGATCTTCTACATACAACCAGTCTCGAATTTGCATACCATCACCATAAATGGGCAGCGGCTTACCAGTTAAGGCATTCAAGATTATCAAGGGGATTAGCTTTTCAGGGAATTGATAAGGCCCATAATTATTAGAGCAGTTGGAAATAGTAATCGGCAAACCAAAGGAGTTTGCATATGCACGGACTAAATGATCGCTGCTTGCTTTTGAAGCAGCATAGGGCGAGGTTGGTGCGTAAGGAGTCGTTTCCTCAAAGGCCGGGTCATCAGGTTCTAAAGTGCCATAGACTTCATCTGTCGAGATGTGATGAAAGCGCACTGAATTTCCATTAAATTTTTGTTCTTGAAGCCAAACTTTGCGAGCCGCTTCAAGCAAAACAAATGTACCCATAATATTGGTTTGAATAAAAGCATCCGGACCTTTCAGCGACCGATCAACATGGGATTCGGCAGCAAAGTGGACGATGGTGTCAATCTCTTCATCGCGCAGAAGGTTCTCCACCAAACTTTGATCACAAATATCCCCTTGAACGAAACGGTGGTTTTGTGGGTTAGGGAGATTTTTAAAGTTTTCAAGACTTCCAGCGTAGGTCAATAAATCAAGGTTGACCAGTTTGGCTTCAGGGTGTTTGTGTTGAACGTATCTGATGAAATTCGAACCGATAAAACCGGCCCCCCCAGTCACTAAAACGTTCTTCAACATTCAAACACCTCCGCATCTGAAAAACTTACCCCTAAACTGTCCTTCTCTGAAACAAGTGGCTGTATTCCATTAGGTATCGGCCAGGCAATATCTAGTTCTGGGTCATTCCAGTAAATGGTGCGATCGCCATCCGGGTCATAATAGTCGGTGGTTTTATAAACGACATCCGCACTTTCAGATAGCACCAGGAAACCATGTGCAAACCCAGGGGGAATCCATAATTGTTCCTTATTCATGTCAGAAAGAAAAGCACTGACCCATTGTCCAAAGTAGGGTGAACGTCGCCGCAAATCAACAGCAACATCAAAGATCTCTCCAGTTATCACCCGTACTAATTTTCCCTGTGTGTGGGTAATTTGATAATGTAAACCACGTAGAGCCCATTGTGTTGAAAATGAATGGTTGTCTTGAACAAAGCTCTGAGTAATGCCGCCTTGAGAAAAAACCTCTTTTTGGTAAGTTTCCACAAAAAAGCCACGGGCATCCTCAAATACCTTAGACCGAATTCTAATTACATCAGGAATGTTCGTTGGAGAAAAAATAACCATAAATAGTATTGTCTCTGTAAAGGACTATTATAACAGGTCTATTGGCTCGGTGTAAGTGCCATATTGCAATCCATCTTTATTAAAATTTTGAAAACCTATTTTTTCTTTTCGAATGAGTCTTGATAGGCGTCGCAAACACTCTCTGTTTTCCCCATCATCCTTACCTCACCGTGGTCCAACCACAAGGTGTGCTGGCATAAAGAACGTATCTGGTCAATTGAGAGGGAAACGATCAGAACCGTTGCACCGCTATTCCTGAAGCTGGCTATGCGTTCATAACATTTTTCTTGGAATGCGAGGTCGCCTACAGATAAAACCTCATCAATAATGAGGATGTCAGGCTGCCAGGCTGAAGCAACAGCAAAACCTAAGCGAGCATACATGCCTGAAGAATATGTTCGTAATGGTGCTTCGATAAACTCACCAACTTCAGCGAAGGCTATGATTTCATCGAGTTTTTCTTCAATTTCGTTTTGCGAATGTCCCAATAACGTGCCGTTGAGATAAATATTTTCCTTACCGGTTAGTTCGGTGTGAAAGCCCGCACCCACTTGCAGGAGGGGGCTAATGTAGCCTTTGACCCACACTCTTCCCTCTGCAGGGATTAATACTTTTGAGATCACTTTCAACAGGGTGGATTTCCCTGCGCCATTGCGTCCAACAATGCCGAAGATCTCACCTTGTTTAATATCAAGATTAATTTGCTTAAGAGCCCAAAAAGTGTTGTGCCTAATATGCCCTTGAACTCTTTTGATCATATATTCTTTAAAAGTTCGTATGACTTCGTTGGGCAATTGATAACGGATTGACACATTATCTAAGAAAATTGCGGAATCGATTTGCGGTTCGATTGAAATTGTATTAGACATGATAGGCAAATGTATCTGCTTTACTACAAAAGACAAACCAACCAATAATGAGTACGCCAAATGAAACAAGAGCCGTTGCAGCCCAGGTTTGAATGTGCGGGATAAAACCATCTAGCGCTAAAATACGGAATAAGTTCACAAGGTAATACATTGGGTTTATGTATAACAACAATCCGTTTAAAATTTTTCGGTAGAAATCAAGAGGCATTATGATTGGAGAAAGATACATCCAGGCTGTTAATAATACGGGGTACAAATCGGCAACATCTGGGAAAAACACAGCAATGGTTGAAATTAATAAAGCCACTCCTAATGAAAAAGAGAAAAGGAAAATCAAATAAATTGGCAGTAAAAGCATTGATGGCCGCAACGGAATTCTGGTAACGATAAAAATGAAACCAAGAGGGACGAGAGACAAAATGAAATTTACCATGCTTGCTAAAATTGTTGATAAAACAAATGAGGTCCGGGGGAGGTAAATCTGATGAAATAACTGACTACCCCACACCATGGAGCTTAAGGACATGTTAGTCGATTGCGAGAACATGGTCCAAACGATCACCCCGGTGAGAACATAGCCAGCATAGTTTTCGGTAGCACTGAAAACCTGAGAAAAAACAATGACCATAATGAGCATTGTTCCCAGGGGATTAAGCATTGTCCAGGCGACACCTAATATCGAGCGTTTATATCGAGCGACAATGTCCCTGCGGACGAGCTGATAGATCAGATCTCTATACTGATACAACGCAAATAGCTCCTCAATGGCTGGATGCTTTCTCTTTGCGCTGTCATAGATCATGGTGGTGTTTTTCAAATTAATTCCTCGTGGATAATCAGCAATTAGGTTACCTTAACATTGAAAATGTGTCAACGACAGGCACTAAGATTTGCTCTGCTTAGAAAAGAAGCTGCTTCATTTGATAAAAAGCCACTGGAACCCAAAAGGATCAAGTTGAAAAAATGTTGTTGTTTCTGCTATCACGCCTTGTGATTTCCCGGTCATCAAATCAACTAATTCTTTACCTGCGTATTTTGAAAGGTCCAAGGATAGGTTTTGATCCATATCGGTGAGATTTAATAGGCACAATACCTGTTCGTTGGTATGCGTTCTCAGGATGCTCAGGCATTGGGTGTGTTCTTTAGCTAAAAACTCATATTCACCCAATGCAAAAATGGGGTGAGCTTTCCTAACTTCGATGAGACGCCGCACCTGATTTAGTAAGGAATGTGGGTCTTTTTCCTGTACAGCAACATTGACGGTTTTATAAGAAAATTCGTTGCTGTCAATGACGGGCGCATAGAGCTCGTCTGCCTCGGCGCTTGAAAAGCCAGCATTATCGCTCTCATCCCATTGCATGGGCGTCCGGACACCGTTGCGATCAAATAGCCAAATATTATCACCCATCCCAATTTCATCGCCGTAATAGACAATGGGCGCGCCGGGTAAGGAGAATAACAACGCATTTGCTAACATAATCTTCCTGAGGTCGTTATCGAGCAAAGGGGCTAATCGCCTGCGGATGCCTAAATTAAGCCGCATGCGGGGATCGGGTGCATATTGTTCCCACATCCATTGGCGTTCCTCTTCAGTGACCATCTCGAGTGTCAGCTCATCGTGGTTACGGAGGAAGATGCACCATTGGGTGTAGTCTGGGATGGTCGGAGTTTGTGCCATGATCCAATGAATGGGGCTGGCATCGCCCTTACCCAGCGCCATAAAAATGCGCGGCATGACCGGAAAATGAAAACCCATGTGGAATTCGTCCTCATCGCCGAAATACGGTAAAACATCCTGTGGCCATTGGTTGGCTTCAGCTAAAAGGATCTTGCCCTTATAATTCTTGTCAAGGTAAGAGCGAAAATCTTTCAGTATTCGGTGTGTTTCGGGTAGATTTTCACAGTTTGTGCCTTCGCGTTCGATTAAATAAGGGACAGCATCAGCCCTGAACCCATCGATGCCCATGTCGAGCCAAAATTTCATTACCTGGCGCATTTCCTCAATAACTGCAGGATTGTCATAGTTCAGATCGGGCTGGGTGGTGTAAAAGCGGTGCCAGAAGTAAAGGCCTGCTTTTTCATCGAAAGCCCAGTTAGATTTCTCTGTATCAAGAAAGATAATTCTGGCATCCTGATATTTCTTATCCGTTTCTGACCAAACATAGTAATCACGGTATTTTGAGTTTGGGTCAGACCGTGATTGTTGGAACCAGGGATGTTGATCGGAGGTATGGTTGAGTACCAGGTCGGTGATGATCCGCAGACCTCGCTGATGTGCTTCATTGATCAAGCGCTGTAGATCTTCCAGTGTGCCATAATCTGGATGAACACCATAATAATCTGCAATATCATAACCATCATCTTTTAGTGGGGAGGGATAACTTGGAAGAATCCAAATACAATCCACGCCCAGGTTCTTGATGTAATCCAATTTGCTGATCAATCCCGGGATATCCCCAATACCATCGTTGTTAGAATCACAGTATGCCCTGATGTGGACTTCATAAAAAACGGCGTTCATATACCAGGGTATGTTTTTCTGAGTCATTTTGCCTCCCGTATTTATTATTTGATCATCCGCTTCCAGTATAGCGGCACCTGATCAGGACGGCAAGGGAAAGTTTTACGGTAGATGCAAACTAATGCATCAGAAGAATTCGTTTTGCAACCATTTGGATGCGATTCGAGTTTTTGTCTTTTTCCATAATGCCCTCTACCAAGAACGGACCTTGCTCACGAAGAATCAAATGAGATTGACGGTAGATTTCTGGCGGAATGAATACAGATGTCGACCCCTCAAGATCCTCGAGGGTTAGCAAGCCCATGCTCTGATTTGACCGGTTACGAATGCGGCGAAACGCCTGAAGCATTCCAGCCAGGCAGACTTGTCCCCCGATCAGGTTTTCTGCTTCAAGTGTGGACACAGCACCAGCGGATAGAATTTGATCCGCAAATTGCTCTAAAGGCGATAATTCCAAACTGACACCTAAAATCTCCTGGGCTGCCCTTTCTTTTTGGATGCTATCCCAATCTTCATTTGTTGAATTGTTTGAAAAGAGATTGAATTGACCAGGAAGGCGCTTGTGTTTAATTTGATCAAGCCCAGCGGGAATTGTGGTCAATCCTTCGAATGCACCGCATAAGATTAAATTTCGAACTTCTTTAGGATGTGGATCAACCCTGATTAAAAAATCTTCGAGAGAGAGAAAAGGCCTTTGGGCAATAATCTTCCGGACGGCTTTTTGTGTTAGTTCTCGAACTTGTTCCAACCCCATATAGAGAACGGGCAAGCCATTTGGATAACTGGCGTGAAAGCGCTCATTAGAATGGTTGACATGTGGCGGCTTGACTGTTAGACCCATACGCCGAGCTTCCATCAGGTAGACACGCTGGGAATAATATCCACCGCCATGACCCAGGACGGCACACATGAATTCTGCCGGGTAGTGGGTTTTACACCAGGCAGAATTCCACGCGAGTTGTGCATAAGAAGCTGCATGTGCTTTAGGAAAACCATAACCTGCAAAGGCGGCCATCATCTCCCAGATGCGCTCGGCGATGTCTTGTGGCATGTTGCACCTTTGGATGGCGCCTGAAATAAAATTGTTGCGCAGGGCGTTCATGATATTGTCCGGGTCAAAATGACTCATTGCACGCCGTAGAAGATCTGCTTGTGCGATGGAAAGACCGGCTATTTCATGTGCGATTCGTAAAACCTGCTCCTGGTACAAGATGACACCCTGGGTATCACTTAGTAAGCCTTCTAGCGATTCGTGAATATGAATGACTGCTTCTTCACCTCTGAAGCGACGCACAAAGACATCTCTCAAACCACCTCTGAGCGGGCCGGGACGGTACAGTGCAAGCGCAGCCATAATATCCTCGACCGATTCTGCCTGGATTTCTCGCAAGGTGGCGCGCATCCCTGGACTTTCAATTTGGAAGCAACCGATCGTCTTTGCCTTTGCGATTGTATCAGCGGTTTTGGGATCCTTGCGCGGTATCTGATCAAGCACTTGCAAACCGTTATGGTATTCCTTTTGATGCCAGGACTGAATTTGATCGGCTACTTCGCCTAAGACAGTGAGGCCGCGGATACCCAGCAAATCAATTTTCACCATACCTAGTTTTTCGATTCCATCCAGATCATATTGTGTATAATTGACACGCAAAGAAGTTGAGTAGGTGATAGGAATCAGGTCAGTGATGGAGAAGGGCGCAATTACAATGCCGCCTGGATGCACTGAAAGATGACGAGGGAAATCGAGAATCCTCATCGTATCGTCGATGATGGCTTTGATGTCGGGGCTTGCTGCTTCTTGAAGCAGGGGTAAAAAAAGGTCGGATAGTTCGGGGCCAGTTTTTGAAGAATAGGACGTTGGAAGCTTTTTTGAAAGCTGCCGAATAGTACCGGGTGTTAATCCATAGGCTTTGGCAACATCGCTAAAGGCGGACTTAGGACGGTACCGGGTGATCGTGCCAACCATGGCAACCCGCTCCGGATGATATTTTTTGAAAACGTATTTAATGACCTCATCCCTTCGGTGTGACGCGATATCTGTATCGATATCAGGTGGTTTGTTTCGAGCAGGATTTAAGAACCGTTCAAAATATAAATTCAAAGCTAATGGGTCGGGGCTGGTGATATTTAATGAATGTGCGACCAAGGACGATGCTGCAGAACCTCGTGAAGAAGTTGGTATACCGAGTTGACGAGCGTGAGTAAGGATGTCTTCCATGATAAGAAAGATCGGCTCGTAGCCCATTTCAGAAATAATTAATAGCTCGTGATCCAACCGGTTTTTAATTTCTGGCGAAATTTCTCGATAGATTTTTCGTGCACCATCGTAAGCACGCGTTCGCAAATAATCCACTTGAGATTGACCCTTTGGCGTTGGAAATGTTGGGTAATGTGTTTTGCCGATCGGTAGATCAAAATTACAGCGTTCAACGATCTGGGCCAGGTTTTCAAGTGCTTCCGGAATATCTTGGAACCTTTGCAGCAAGTCTGCCCGAGTGGGGAAATGGAATGGAAGGTTCGAGCGGTCATTTTTCTGGCCTTGCGCGATGGTTTTGTTCTCTCGAATTGCTGTGATGGTTTGGTAAAGAGTTCTATCTTTTGGGTCACGATAGTGAATATTCTGGCTTGCGACTAAGGGCAGGTTGGCAAGTTTCGCGATGTTAATCATCGCTTGTTCTGCTTCTAGGGGGCCGTTGGCGTAACGTTGGATTTCGAAGAAACAATCCAGATTAAAAATTTCTTTTATGTCAGTTATAAAACGTTCTGATAATTTCTGGTTTGCAGGTGTATTGAAAAATAGCTCCCTGAAAACACCTTTGAAACCGCCTAGCAAACAGATCAAACCCTGGCGGTATGTATAAAGTGTATCTACATCAATCGGGCGATCTTCAACCAGTGTAATCGAGCTGATGCGAGAGAGGTTCGACCAACCCCGGCTGTCTTTTACTAAAAACGCCAGTCGGCTGGAATGTCCGTGATAATCAAGGTCAAGTTCAAGCCCAAAGATGGGTTTAATATCAACCTGAAGGCAAGCTTCATAGAATTCAATCGCACCTGTTAGGTACTGGTAGTCGGTTAACCCAAGGGCTTGAATGCCATTGTTTTTGGCGGTTTGTGCCAAATCCTGTGGAGAAAGCAAGGAATCGAGAAAGCTATAATATGAGTGAGTCCGTAAGCACGCGAGTTTCATTAGAGATTTTTCAGCATTAATAATCGAACAAATATTCTATAATCATTATAAATGATTATTGATAGCTGGGCAAATGAGTTTTAAAAGCAAGTGACGTGTAGCAACGAAAGATTAAATTCGTATAGCATACACTTAAATAAAATAGCCAGGCGTTTTTCCAAACGCCTGGTTGAAGGTACTAAGGGGATCGGTGGTAATTTATTCGCCCCGGATAAAAGCCTCAGTTTTCTCCAGAGCCAGGCTATCCACATACTGCTCTGGGGGCGTTTTCATGAAATATGAAGAGGGGGCCAGTAATGGGCCGGCCAGGCCGCGCTCCATCGCAATTTTGCAACAACGCACGGCATCAATGATTACACCTGCAGAATTTGGTGCGTCCCATACTTCAAGTTTCACTTCCAGGTTCAAAGGTACATTACCAAAGGTTGTCCCTTCCATCTTGATGTGACAGAATTTTCGATCGGTCAACCAGGGTACATAATCACTCGGGCCAACATGGATGTCTTCTGGAGGCAATTCATAGGGCAGCATGCTGGTAACTGCCCCTGTTTTGGAAATCTTCTTTGATTCAAGCCGTTCATGCTCAAGCATATTCATGAAATCCGTGTTTCCACCAAAGTTGAGTTGATAGGTGTGGTCAAGCCTGACTCCGCGATCGACAAATAAACTGGTTAAAACGCGATGCAGGATGGTAGCTCCGACCTGGCTTTTTATATCATCACCGATGACCGGAAGACCGTGCTCTACAAATCGTTTTGACCAATAAGCTGAACTGGCAATAAATACAGGGATTGCATTCACAAAACCACAACCTGCTTCGAGAATTTGCTCAACATACCACTTGGTTGCCATCTCCGAGCCAACCGGAAGGAAATTAACCACGACATCGGTTTGAGTGGCTTTTAGAATGTTGATCAAATCATCAGTTGGGCCATCCGCTTTCGTTACAATTTTTTGAAGATACTCACCAAGCCCATCATGGGTCATACCGCGATGTACAGGTACATCCAGTTTTGGAACTTCTGCGAAACGAACGGTGTTGTTCGGAAAAGCAAAGATCGCTTCTGAGAGATCTTTGCCAACCTTTGTGTCGACGACGTCAAAAGCTGCTGAAAATTCAATATCTGAAACATGAAAACCCCCCAGATTGACATGCATCAATCCAGGCACACGTTCATCCTCTCTGGCGTGTTTGTAGAATTCCACGCCTTGAACGAGTGCAGAGGCACAATTACCAACGCCGATTATTCCAACCCGCACCTTTTTCTTGTCACTCATTGAAATAGAAATCCTTTCATTCTTTTATGTTCTTCATTGATGTTTGAATTTATATTAGCATTCTTTCTACCACATAATTTAAATTACGACAGCCTTAAAGAGCTTTTGATTGTTTTCAAATGAGGATTATCACCAATGTCTGCTGTTAAGTCATAAACTATTGAGTTAATGGCTGTTTGGCTTGACTTGATATGCCAGGACGATTAGAATGATGACTGAAAATTATACGAGGCTAAATGAAATTATTAGACGCACCTAAAAATATTCCCTTAAACATTATCAACTATACGGGGGGGAGAGGCGTTGATTCAAAGCTACGCCAGCTTGGACTTTGCCCGGGCAGGGTCGTAAAAATATTACGATATGCACCGCTGGGGGGGCCAGTTATGATTGAAGTCGGCGGACGTTCAGTTGCAATTGGCCGCGGCATCGCCGCTAAGATAAAAGTCGAGAAAATTTAATGCGCATAGGATTAATTGGACAACCCAATTGTGGGAAGAGTACATTATTTAACCAAGTTGCAGGATACAAGGCTGAAACCGGTAATTTTTCAGGAACAACTGTGACTTATACAGAATCTGCTGTGCGCCTTATGGGTGGCGTTGTTAATGTGGTTGATTTGCCTGGCACCTATTCACTGGCAGGAACAAACCCTGCTGAACGTGAAGTGATTAAATACTTGACCTCAAATGAAATTGATGTGGTGGTCAACGTATTGGATGCGTCAAACCTGCAGCATGGGCTGCTGATGACCATTGAATTGCTCGAGCTTAACATCCCAATGGTGATTGCTTTGAACATGATGGATGAGGCAGATCGAGCCGGGATTCATATTGATGTACAGGAGCTGGAGACGTTAATTGGGCTTCCGGTTATTCCAATGATTGCCTCTAAAGGGCGCGGTATTCAGCCATTATTTATTGCCGCTTTTCAGGTTGGCCAAAAAAGACAGTTACCCAATCAGCCAAAGTATAGCCACCAAATTGAAGATGCACTTGATGTGTTGGCAGGCTCACTTTCTGATGTTGAAAGTAATTTAAATCCACGTGCTTTGGCGATTAAATTAATTGAAGGGGATTCAATTGTTTTTGATGAGATATCTGACGAAGCCCCAGGCATCAAGGCAAACCTGGAAACCATAAAACAATCTCTTGTACATCAATTCGGTGAATCTGCAGATTGGATTGTCAGTGATGCTCGCACACAATTGGCAAATCAAATTTCTGCAGTCGTGATCAAACAAGGCAAACGAAAGATAACACTGCGCGATAAATTGGATGATGTTCTTTTGCATCCTTTCTGGGGGTATATCGCTCTGGTTGCAATCATGTTTATTTTCTTTCAGGCTGTATATTCGGTGGGCGAAATGATTGAAGCCCCTTTGATGGAAATTTTTGAGAATCTTGAAGTCTGGATTGAGGCGCAATTTAGCAATCCAGAGGCATTTTTCTCCCAGGTTTTGATTGGTTTGTCGCAGGGCATTTCAGGTGGAATTGCAATTGTACTGCCCTACCTGGTTCCATTTTTGATCGGCTTAGGGCTGCTGGAGGACGTTGGCTATCTATCAAGAGTGGCTTTTATGATGGATGCGCTGATGCACAAATTAGGCTTGCATGGGAAATCAATTGTGCCCTTTATCCTTGGGTTTGGTTGTAATGTGCCCGCAATTATGGCCACCCGCATTCTGGAAGATAAACGAGAACGTTATATTTCTGCGGCTTTGTCCACGCTGGTCCCCTGTGCCGCACGTTTAGCGGTGGTGTTTGGGCTGGTGGCCTTTTACCTTGGCCCGGGGCTGGCATTGGCCATCTATTTGTTTGACTTGTTTGTGATTGCCTTAACAGCCAGGCTGCTGAACAAGTTCTTACCTGACGACTCGCCGGGGCTGATCCTTGAAATGCCTGTTTATCGCGTTCCCACTGTTCAAGCAGTTTTCAATAAAGCCTGGTGGCGAATTCGAGAATTTATTGTTGAAGCCTGGCCGTTATTGATTATCGGCAGCGTCACTCTGGCAATTTTGAACTTCCTCAATGTTTCTTCATATTTGAATACATTGGTACGCCCAATATCATGGGCTTTAGGATTGCCTGGACAAGTTGGTGTTCCGTTGATCTTTGGTGTGCTCCGTAAAGAGCTTTCGCTGGTTATGCTGGGGCAAGCTTTAGGCAGCATGAATTTCCCACTGGTATTGTCCTCTGTCCAGATGATAACATACGCTGTATTTGTGGTGTTTTATGTTCCCTGCCTGGCGACGATGCTGGTGATTCGTAAGGAAATGGGGATGAAAGCGATGTGGTCAATTGTCGGCTTGACGACGCTGATTGCTACATTGGCTGGGTTGCTTGCCCGAATCCTTGCTTCAATCTTTTATTAATAATGGGGGATCATGGCTAAATTCGACCATTTCAACCTGATTGGACCAATCTATGATTGGATATTTCACCGAAGAAACCCAAACAGATTGCTTGAAATGGTGGGCCTTGCAGCGCATCACACTTTATTAGATATTGGCGGCGGCACGGGGAGGGTTTCCTCCCGATTTAGAGCGATTTCACCTTCAATCATCGTTGCTGACCCCGCGATGAAAATGTTGAAAGAAGCGCGTAAGAAAGGCTTGTTAAGCATCATTGCTAATTCAGAAACCCTACCTTTTCGCGAACAGAGTTTTGATCGTATCATCATGGTGGATACGTTTCATCATGTCGCCGATCATCAACTGGCTTTGGATGAAATTTGGCGCACGTTAAAACCCGGCGGCAGACTCGTGATTGAAGAGCCTAACATTCATAACCTGTTTGCAAAGTTTATTGCTTGGGGTGAAAAAATCTTGTTCATGCGCAGTAAATTTTTCCCTCCAGAAGCTATTGTTTCAATGGGTGCTTACAAAGACGCAGAAAATATCCGTTTAGTTACCAAAAACAGTATATTTTGGGTTATGATTGACAAATGCAATCGAGCGCTTGAATAAGGAGAACTGAAAATGACTGATATTGATGTACACTTAATAATGAGTTCAATCCCAGAACACTTCAATGCTGAACGGGCTAAAGGTGTTTCAGGTGTGGTACAGTGCACGTTTTCGGGTGAACAAGCCTCAGAATGGGTGATTAAAATACAAGACCAAACCTGCTCAGTTGAGCAAGGCGTGGCCTCAAACCCAGATTTAACGATTAAAGCTGACGCCGAAGACGGCGTTAACTTACTCAGAGGAAAGTTAGACCCAATGCAGGCCTACATGTTAGGGAAGATCAAAGTATTTGGTGACCTGGCCTTGGGTATGAAGTTGATTAACTTTTTCGACATGTAAGGGGATACATGGTTTAGTATGCCGGAGCGTGGGTTAGGCCTGTAAAAAAAGGACGCCAGTTAATATAATCCCCAGTCATCGCCAATACCATCTTCCATCATGGTCGGGTCCCAGGTTTCGGAACCATA
>JAAYKH010000038.1 GCA_012522475.1 Chloroflexota bacterium
CTCCTGTTCGCTTCCTGTAGATAGGTATCGATTGAACGGGCTGCCTTCCGACCAGCACCCATCGCCAAAATTACAGTTGCGCCCCCGGTGACAATGTCACCTCCGGCAAACACGCCAGGCTTGCTGGTGGCCATGGTCTCTTCATCAACGACAATGTTGCCCCAGCGATTGAAGTCCAGGTCGTTGGTGGTACGCTGAATAATCGGGTTAGACCCATTGCCAATAGCGACGATGACCAGGTCTACGGGCATCTCATATTCAGATTCCTCAATGGGCACCGGGCGTCTGCGTCCAGATTGATCGGGTTCACCGAGTTCCATCAGAATCAGGCGCATCGCTTTCAACCAGCCTTTTTCATCACCGACATAAGCGATGGGCGCTTGTAGAAATTGAAAGTCGATATTCTCTTCAACGGCGTGTTCGATTTCTTCCAGCCGGGCAGGCATTTCTTTTTCAGTCCTGCGGTAGATGATGCTGCTTTTGCTGGCGCCCAAGCGCAGAGCAACCCGCGCTGAATCCAGGGCCGTGTTGCCTCCACCGATGACAGCGACACGTTTTCCTTTGCAATCGATGACCGGGGTATCGGCTTTAGGAAATTCATAGGCGCGCATCAGGTTGACGCGGGTTAAGAATTCATTTGAAGAATACACCCCAACCAGGTCTTCTCCGGGGATGCCCATAAAATAGGGCAGGCCGGCGCCAACGCCTACAAAGACAGCGTCGTAACCCTCTTCAGTCATTAACTCATCAACCGTGTAGGTGACCCCGATGACAGTATTGGGCACAAATTTTACGCCCAGCTCGGCCAGCACATTGACTTCTTCCGTGACGATATCCTTGGGCAAACGAAATTCTGGAATACCATAAGTGAGCACGCCGCCGTACTCATGGTAGGCTTCAAAGATGGTGACATCGTGACCCATGCGGATCAGGTCACCAGCGCAGGCAAGCCCGGCCGGGCCAGAACCAATAATGGCCACCTTTTTACCAGTTTTTTGTTCAACCGGGATTGGCGTGGGGGTTAAATCTCCGTGGATACGTTCATAGTCCGTTATATAGCGAACCAGGGCACCAATGGCTACGGCTTCGCCACGCTTGGTGAGGATACAGGCGCCTTCACACTGGTCAGATTGAGGGCAAACACGGCCGCATACTGCGGCTAAAACATTGTCAGTTTTATAGATCTTAGAAGCAGCGATATACTCTTTCTGCTTGATTTGGTGAATAAAGTCGGGGATTTTTACCCCAACAGGACAGCCTTCCACGCAGGGCGGGCGTTTACATTCTAAACAGCGCTGCGCCTCTTGCAAAGCCAGGGTTTCGGTAAACCCAAGGTTGACTTCATAAAAATCCTTAACGCGTTCTTCGACAACGCGTGCAGGCATGGGTTGGCGCGGGATTTTGTAAGTTTCTCTCCGGTTGGCTTGTTCAATTTGTTTGGCAGCTTCTTCAAGGGCACATAATTCCTCGTGGAGGTATGATTGGTTGCGCTTCATCAGTGAATCAAAGTCAACCAGGTGGGCATCAAAATCGGGTCCATCCACACAGGCAAATTTTGTTGTGTCACCCACACTAACCCGGCAGCCACCACACATCCCCGTCCCATCGACCATGATCGAATTCATGCTGGCGACGGTATTGATGCCATATGGGCGGGTCATTTCTGCCACCGCGCGCATCATTGGCAGTGGGCCAACGGTCAACACAAAATCGATCTGTTCTCCACTTTCGAGCAGGGTTTTAAGCTGGTCGGTGACCAATCCCCTGTGACTGTAACTGCCGTCGTTGGTGGAAACCAGAATACTATCCGAGATTTCAGATAGTTCATCTTCAAGAATGACAAGGTCTTTGGTTCGAGCACCGATGATCGTGGTCACGCGGTTCCCAGCTTCTTTCAGCGCTTTGGCCTGGGGGAAGCTGACCGCAGTTCCAACACCACCGCCAACCACCACCACATGTCCGTAATACTCAACCTGGGAAGGGTTTCCTAAGGGGCCAACCAGGTCTTGAATAACATCGCCCTTTTCAAGCTGGTTGATTTCCCGCGTAGATTTCCCGACACCCTGAACAATCAACGTGATTGTACCAGCGTCATTGTCTGAATCGACAATGGTTAACGGGATGCGTTCTCCACGATCTGAAATCCGGATAATTACAAATTGGCCGGGTTTGCGCTTTTTTGCGATCACCGGCGCATGAATGATGAAATGCTTAATTTCACGAGCAATAAATTTTGCATCGATAATGGTGTGTTCTGACATAGGTACCTTTAAAATAGAAGCTTTGAAAAACGATCTGATTGCAAATTAACAATGGTTTTCAGGGAATTGAGATTCTTCATCAATTACAAGCCTGACTGTTATAAGTGAAAGGCTCATTGTGTTGCATCGGCAAGGTCAATGAAAAAGCACCAATAATGTGCCTCCTGGTTAAAGTTTTCTTGTACATATTGCTGAAAGCAATATAACCCCGACTGCAATGCCCGCTCTGGCTGGAGCAGTTCGCTATTGTCGGGGCCCTTTTTGCCCCGAATGGGGATGTATTCGCCCGTCTCGTAGATCAACTTCATTTGGTTACGATCTGCAACGCTGTTATAAAGAACAATAACAGGATAAGCACGACGACTGGTGGGGATCCCTGTATCCTGGTTGGGCAAGCCTTCGTGCTGTTGCACATCAATGAACATGCTGTCTTCATATAGAAAAACACCGTCATACGGAGGTGCAGAGGATAAGACTGTGCTTTCCCCAAAAATAAATGTCAACGGCAGATCGAAGTCAAACACTGCACTGGCGGCTAATAAACCAATAAAGCAGAACACCAATGCCACCACGCCTAACAGACCAATTTCAAACGGCGTTAATGTCGTTGCTTTAGCTGACCCATCCGTGGCCGGAGCCCCCGCTGTGGCTTTGTCCTCACCTGCTTCTGCCATAACCCCCAGTTCATCAACCGTACGCCGTGACCATTGCATAGGTTGAACAGGCGCGGGGCGCTTTCCGGTGGTTGGAAAGGGCGAGATTGGCTGTGTATGGTCTGAAAGGTGTTCATCTCTTACGCTGCTTTCATCCCGTTTGCGCTTTTCCAGGTACGCCAACCCGCGTTGAGCCGGGATGTTGTGAGGGTCGATCTCAAGCGCTTTTTCAAGAAAAATGGCTTGTTTTTCATTATCGTCGATAATGGCAGCAATCCACACCCAGACCTCGGCGTTTTGAGGTTCCTCTATAATGGCATCCTTTAAATGGTCCAGGGCTTCCTGCATGCGCCCGGCTTTTGCTGCGTTGATCCCAATTTGTAACGAGGAGGGCATAATCTCTCCCTTTGATATTGCACTTCTGGCGTCCTTAACGACGCATCCGTACAGCTCAACATCATTCTGAGTAAATTCAATAATTGACTACCCAATTTTACCACATCGCGAGGTTTCAAATCATATCAATACCAAGGGGAAAGAAATTTAACGACTGAAAAATATTGGGGTTCGTTTATAATCTATGGGGTGATTGGAGGTGCTTAAAAATGAAATTAGGAATTCTTTCGGACACACACGATAATTTGGTCAATCTTTTAGCTGTGCTGGAAATCTGCCGCGAGCGCGGCATCGACACATTAATTCACTGCGGCGACCTGGCCGGGCTTGAGATGGTCTCGCATTTTGAGGGTTTTCGAACGATTTATACCCTGGGGAATATGGATTTTGCCAGCGGCGCGATTAAAAAGAGGTTTGAAAAGATGCACCCGGACAATTTTGTCGGCTTAGTTTTCGAAGGTCAGTTCAACGGCGTGCCTGTCGCCGCAACACACAGTCACGTTGAGGGCAAGGTGATGGACCTGGTGCGCAGTCAACGCTATCAGTGGGTCTTCCACGGCCATACGCATCAAAAACGAGATGAGGTTGTCCATGGGGTGCGCATCGTTAACCCCGGTGCCTTGGGCGGGCTGAGCAAAGAACCCCGATCGTTTTGCATTATAGATTTAGCCGCCGAAGCGGTTGAATTCGTTAAAGTCTGATACCGATTGGTGAATTTTGTGAACGGGGTTGCATTCATCCGAGAAACCCCTGATGCGCAATTCCGATCATTATGATCAGACTTTCTATCACCTGACTTTTCAATCCGTGCGTACGGAGGTTGCTGGGAAGATCGGTTTTTTGTGAACCTGTGGCCTCACGGATGGGGTCAAATGGCCATCCGTGAGGTCAGAGGTCGGGGCGAGCGGATTTGAACCGCTGGCCTCACGGACCCGAACCGTGCGCTCTATCCGGGCTGAGCTACGCCCCGCAAAGCATAATTATACCATTCCATACTGGTTTTACAAGCAGAAGTTTTTGCATGAATAATACCAATATTAATTTGGAGGTCTTTCATAATCTTCTTTTTCTTAGCCGTTACCTCTTCTCATATTGTTGAAAACTTTCCAAGGAAATACCTTGTATCATTTTTCATCTTATTCTTTACTTTTTTCAATCGCGTCTTAGCTTAATTATTAACAAAAATTTGAATTTGTTAACTCACAACTAAGGTAAAATATAATTAATTGCTACGATGATAAATATATTGTGGAGGAATAAGTGGCTATACCAGACTTTCAATCGCTCATGTTACCTTTGTTGCAACTTACAGCTGATGGCAAAATCCATAATGTTAATAATGCAACGGATATTCTTGCCCAAGATTTTAATTTAACTGAAGAAGAAAAAGCAAGGCTGATTCCTAGCGGAAGTCCAAAGTTTTATAACCGTGTGGGTTGGGCAAAAACACATCTTAAAAAAGCCGGGTTACTTGATTACCCTCAAAGGGGTTATTTCGAAATCACGCAAAGGGGGTTAGATGTCCTTCAAGAGAACCCACCAACAATTAACATGATTTATCTAAAACGTTTTCCTGAATATGAGACTTTTAGAAAATCAAACAAAACAACTGATGGCCATGACGAAACTGATTTAATAGAAGAAGAAGAAGAAGAAGAAGAATTAACTCCCGAAGAAGCATTAGAAAATGCCTTTCAGAGAATACAAGCAGACCTCGCTGATGAGCTTCTAGAAACCATCAAAAAGAGTTCTCCAGCATTCTTCGAGAAATTGGTCATTGAATTATTGGTCGCCATGGGTTACGGAGGTACTCATAGAGATGCTGCCCATGCAGTAGGTGGGGTTGGAGACGGGGGTATCGATGGAATCATTAACCAGGACAAGTTGGGACTTGAAACAATCTATATACAAGCAAAAAAATGGCATCCGGATAATAAGGTAAGTAGACCTCAAATCCAAGCTTTTGTGGGAGCGTTGACAGGGAAAAATGCTCATAAAGGGGTATTTATTACCACTTCAGGTTTTTCAAAGCAAGCCCTCTCCTATGTGTCAGGGTTAGCGATTAAAGTAGTATTGATTAACGGGGAACGACTAGCCAACCTTATGATTGATTATGGAATTGGCGTCTCCACACGTTTTAAATATGAAATCAAAACCATTGATTCGGATTATTTCGGTTTCGAACTATAAAAATACATATTAATTTCGTTCTTTATATTTCTAATTATATCCTTAAGTATTCTTGGTTTCCATAACAAAAACTACTATACAGTGATTTTCTCTGTCATAAGGCTATTGATTCTATTCCAAAGTAACAAAAGATTCAGATTTATAAATTTGTTGCTCGTTATGCAAAAAATAGGGGGATAAAAGTTAGTGAGGAATGACAAATTAGTAAACGTTGTTACGTTGCCAAGTCATGCGTTTGTTAAAGAACAATGGGTATTTCTGACTCGAATTTACAGAAAAGATGTTGCATAATCGGTAAAAAAAGTGAAGTGTGGCTTATTAATGACGATATTCCATAAGTTTTTCAATGGCCAATACTAAACTCATTTCTTAAAATTTCCAGTTTTTAGCTGAAAATAATTGAAACAAGGTGAAAAGATCTAATTATTTCAAAAAGGCAAATTGAGTCTAAATGGGTTATCCTTGGGCTGGTAGATGAAGTGCAATCATGTCCTCCCCTCACGCCCCGCTCACCAGCACTTTCAATACCCCGTGTGCCGCGGCCTGCTCAAATGCTTGCACTCCTTGCGCCAGCGTGTAGCGTCTGCTCACCAATGACGCTGTATCCACCAAGCCGGCTGTCAGCAAACGTAGCGCCGATGCAAACGGTCCGCAGCGGCTGCCCACCAGCCTGATTTCATCCACCACCAGCTTAGAAAGGTTCACGCGCATGTCCCCGGCGAAGGCGCTCTTCAGAATCAGCGTCCCGGCCGGGCGCAGCGCTTCACGCGCCAACGCAAAACCCGCCGGTGAACCCGTCGCCTCCACCACCAGGTCTGCCGCGCCTTTGGTCAGTGTGCGTTCATCCACTGCCGGTATCCCCCACCGCGCCAGCAGTTGGACCTGCGCCTGACGCCGTACCAACACAGCCAGGTCACAGCCGTTCAGCTTCAGCACCTGCGCAATCAGCAAGCCCAGCCGCCCGGCGCCAACCACCAGGGCCTTCATGTCAGGTTGGATGTGAACTTGCTGTTCTACCTCCAACGCTGCAGCCAGCAATTCGGTGAACACGGCAGCCTCATCGGGTAGTGTCTCTGGCACGGGGTGTAAGTTTTCAATCGGCAGGGTGAAATAGTCCGCCAGTACGCCGTCTTTCCCCAAAAGGCCCAGCACCCGGCGCTCCTCGCAATGATGCCCGCGCCCGGCCCGGCAAGCCCGACAAATGCCGCAGACCAGGTTGATCTCCCCCACCACCCGCTGACCGACCCAGTCTTCAAACCCGGGTGCTTCAACGACTTCCCCAACAAATTCGTGCCCGGGTACGCCCGTGAAAGGGTAGTAGCCGCGCGTCATCTCCAGGTCCGTGGCGCAGATGCCCGCCAGCCGGGTTTTAATCAACGCCTCACCCGCCTGGGGCGCCGGCACCGGCAAATCCTTCCGATAGGTCAGCACCTGGTCTTCCAGCCACAACCCCTGCATCGTCTTCATGGTCATACTCCTTTGCACTGCACCGGGCAGCACCAATCAGCGCAGTCAGGTCCACCCACCCGGTTATCCGGCACCGTCATCTCAACGTTGATGGTCCCGGCCGCAAAAATGTATCCCTTACGTGCCCTTACCTTGCGCCCCGGCGGCCAAATTGACGTTCCAACAGGTCTGCCGAAAGGTGGATCATCGTTGGCCGGCCGTGCGGACAGGTGCGCGGATTCTGGCAGCGCTCCAGCGCGCTCAGCAGCGCGGTTTGTTCCTCAGGTGAAAGGGTCTGCCCACCTTTAACCGCCATGCGCTTGCACACCCGGGCGGCGATCATCGCCTCGTGGGCTGCGGCCAGCGGGGTTTCATCTTCCTCGAATTCCTCCACCACCGCGTTCAAAGCTGCTTCAGGGTCACCCCCGGCCAGCAGCGCGGGAATGGCCCGCACCGCATAAGTGTTGGGCCCAAAGGGTTCAATCTCAAAACCCAAATTCGCCAGGACGGGTAGCTGGTCTTCCAGTAAACGCGCCTTTTCCGGTGGGAGCAGCACGTTCACCGGTGCCAGCAGCGCCTGCGAAGGGACGCCGGCTTCGGCTTGCTGTGCCAGCAACCCCTCAAACAGCACCCGCTCGTGGGCCGCGTGCTGATCGATTAAATACAGCCCATCTGGCCCTTCCGCCACCAGATAGGTTGCGGCCACCTGGCCTACCAGGCGCAACAGCGGCAACCGGTCAGGCGAATCACCCTCAACGCCCGTCAACAGGTTGATGCGCGCCTGGGCGGGCTCAACGGAAGCGTCCCAGGCCCCGGGGATTTCCGCAGCCATCGCCCAGGCCGGGTCGACCAGGCCTTGTTCTTCCTCCGGACGCGCCGTGCCCCACCACGGCTTGACATCGATCTGCGGGACAGGGGAATAAGCCAGCAGCGCCCGCCTGACGGCCCGCTGCACACGCGAGAACACCAGGTCGCCCTCCCTAAAACGCACTTCGGCTTTGGTGGGGTGTACATTCACGTCCACAGTCTCAGGGGGGAGTTCTAAAAACAGCACCACGATCGGGAAGCGCCCCACCATCAACAGGGTGTGATAGGCACGGATGATCGCAGCACTGACCGCTGTATCGCGCACCCAGCGCCCGTTAACAAAGGCTGTGATCTCCCGCCGGTTGGAACGGGTCAGCGAGGTCGGGCTGATGAACCCGTGGATGTGGTAACCGCCCTCCAGGAACTCAACCGCAAGCATCTGATTGGCGATCGTCACGCCATACAGGTCTGCCAGCACTTCCCGGCGATCGCCGTTGCCGCTGGTGCGCAGTGTGGGTTTGCCCTCCATCGAGAGCGTCCAGCGGACATACGGATAGGCCAGCGCATACCGTGTCACCAATGCTGCGATGTTGCGCCGCTCGGTGGTATCCGATTTCAAGAACTTTAGCCGGGCCGGAAGGTTGTAAAACAGGTCCTGCACGGTCATGCGGGTGCCGGCGGGCATACCCAAATCGCCCACCTGCCCCAATGCACCGCCGTCAACGCGCAACCGTGCGCCAACCTCAGCATCATCGGGGCGGGTTTCAACCGTCATACGCGATACAGACCCAATCGAGGTCAACGCTTCACCCCTGAAGCCCAGTGTGGCGATATGGAATAAATCGTCCGCCCGTGAGAGCTTGCTGGTCGCATGGCGCGAGACGGCCAACGCCAGCTCAGACCGGCGAATACCTCCGCCATTGTCCGTCACGCTGATCAGGCGCTTTCCCGCGCCCAGTACCTCGATGGTGATCTGCTTGGCCCCTGCGTCCAATGCGTTTTCAACCAGTTCCTTCACCACCGAGGCCGGGCGTTCGATGACCTCACCGGCGGCAATTTGAGATGCAATATGTTCTGGTAAGATGCGTATGGGCATACTGAGCATTATAACCGATGGAAGGCAGTGAATTGTGATGAAGGTTTCGGAATTAGGAATTCAGGATTGAGAGGATGGGTTCGCGATTGAAACAGATCATTAGCCGTTAACTGCAAAACCCTACGCCCGAAACATGGCAGGGGTGTACAAAAGCACAGCGAGTGAGATCAGCTTTGCGTAATCCACGCCAGCCGTCGATGACCGGCCTTTTTAGCATAATGAGGCTTCGCTGACGAACACAAAATCAGTTGGGCGAGAACTCCTGCCAGATGCGGGCCAATTCGTCTTCCTCGGGACGGATATCAACGTAATGAGTCACCTGGTCGCCTTTGATTAACTTCACGCCAGCGCCGGGGACGACTTTCCCAATCACGGCAAAGGGGATTTTGTTTTCTGTCAACCTCTGCTGTGCTTCTTCAACCTGATCGGCAGCCACCGTTGCTGCCAGCGTGCCGGAAGAGATCATCCTCAATGGGTCAAACGCAAATGCACTGGCAAACCTGGCCACAATTTCAGGAATGGGAACCCGCTCCGATTGTACGTCAAGGCCAACCCCGGAGAGCGCGGCGATCTCCAGCAGCGTTTCTAATAGCCCGCCGCGGGGCACATCGTGCATGGATGTGGCTCCATGCCGGGCCAGTAAAAGCGCCTCTGGGATCACGCTGACGTTATCCAACAATGCCCTGGCCTGCTCGATGTCTGCCAGTGTCAACCCCAGGCTGCGCGCGGTTTGGCTGAAGTCACTCGCCAAAATGCCGGTACCCTCCAGCGCTATCCCCTTGGTGACCAGGATCTGGTCGCCCACCTGGGCCCCGCGGGTGAGGATCGGCTGGCGCCCACCCAGGGTGCCCAGCGCGGTAACGGCCACCAACGGCCGCGTCAGGTTAGCCGAATAACCGGTGTGCCCGCCGATGACGCTCACGTTAATTTCACCTGCAGCCCGGGCGATATCAGTCATGATGCGTTTCAACAGTGCTTCATCATCTTTATCGGGCACCAGCACCAGGGGCAGAATCCAGCGCGGTGGTGCACCGCTGGTGGCAATATCATTACAGGCCACGTGCACGGCCAGCCAGCCAATATCATGCACCGCACCCACGATCGGGTCAACATGCGAGGCAAGGATATCTCC
>JAAYKH010000039.1 GCA_012522475.1 Chloroflexota bacterium
ACAGGCATGAATCAGTGAAAATCAATGCGGAAAACGTATTTAGACCAGCATTTTTATAGAGTGCGATCCTTGATTTAATTTCATCAACTGAACCGATAAGGTTACGATCTAAATAATTAGTTGCATCACGACCTTTCATAGTGGATTTACCCAAAGTTAAACTATGAAGATACATTTGAGATCGCTTGTACCTTGCTACAGCTTCTTCGTGAGTTTTGGCAATGGATATGCCAAGTTGAGGTGCAATATCTATTGTATTGATGTTCCTTCCATAATGTTCGCACAACTCGTTAATTCTATCATACCCTTCTCTTACCTCATCTGGGGTCAACAATGCGGGCAACCAACCTGTGCCATCGCGAACAACTCTTTCATAACTTTTATTTGAGTTTCCACCAAAATAAAAAGGGAATGGGTCCTGAAGAGGTTTTGGAAAGCTTTGGGCATTTTGTATGTCAAAATATTTGCCAGAGTAACTAACTATATCTTCTTTGAACAGTCTTTTAATGATTATCAAACTTTCATCAAAGATTTCACCTCGGTGCATAGATGAAGATGTTTTCCCAAATTCAGCTTCGAACTCCTCACGATATGCTCCTAACCCAACACCTAGCAATAGTCTTCCGTTTGACAAGTGGTCTAGCGTTGCTATTTCTTTTGCGGCAATCAGGGGATGGCGGAAAGGCATTACTAAAAGTCCTGTACAAACCTTAATTGTGGAAGTCTGTTCGGCGATAGCCGAAAGGACTAGTAACGGTGAATAAAATCTCGGGGGATTTTTGAATTTTTCGCGAACATAATTTTGAGTTGAGATATGGTCATTTCCCCAAACAGAATCAAAACCAAGGCTTTCAGCAAAAATCGAAAGATTCACTGTCTCTCTTACAGATGCGTAAGGCACAGGATACATGAGACCTTCTGTACCAGTTGCTATTCCAACTCCGAAACTAATTTTGCTCATTTTTTCTCCACAACTCATTTTATGTTATTAAAATTGGCTACAATCCTAAATATGCGGTTTTAACAATATTGGCATTTAAAACTTCAGAAGAAGCCCCTTCAAGAACTATTCTTCCGGTTTGCATAACATACGCATAATCAGCAATTGAGAGGGCGCTTGTGACATCCTGCTCCACAAGTAAAATAGTTAATCCCATCGAACGAATCTTAATCATTAAATCGAATAATTCCTCAACAATAATTGGAGCTAAGCCCAAACTCATCTCATCGATTATTAATAATTGAGGTTTTGCCATTAATCCCCTGGCAATTGAAGCCATTTGCTGTTCTCCGCCACTTAATGTTCCAGCAAGCTGTCGATGTCTTTCTTTAAGTCTGGGGAAAATTTGAAAAACAAACTCAATTTCATCTAAAACGCTTTGCTTATTTTTATTATAATACGAGCCGATTATGAGATTTTGGGTAACAGTTAATCGGGGAAACAAATGCCTTCCTTCAGGGACTAGTGAAATCCCGCTTTTAACGATGTCTTCAGTTTTTTGCCGATCAATTTGGGTACTTTGAAAAAAAATGCTGCCGTGATGTATTCGGTTCAACCCAACAATTGACCGAAGCAGTGTGCTTTTTCCAGCACCATTCGAACCGATAACAGAGGTTATTGACCCGGATTTAACTTCCATGCTGACATCAAATAAGGCAGGCACATCTCCGTAAGCAACTGCAATATTAGTAAGTTTAAGAAGTGCTGTCATGTAATTTAACTCCACTTTTCGCGTCAAAACTACCTAGATAAGCACTGATAACTAATGGGTTAATACTTACCTCGTGGGGAGTTCCTTCTGCAATTTTTGCTCCATAATCAAGGACGACGATTTTCTTGGATAAAGGCATGATAACTTCCATTACATGCTCGACAATAATTAAGGTGATTTTGAGCTCATCATTTATTCTTCTAATTAGTTTAACAGCATCATGAGATTCTGAGGGTGTTAACCCGGCCATAACTTCATCAAGTAAAATCAACTTTGGAGATGTTGCTAACGCTCTCCCCACTTCTAACCTCTTTTTATCAGCCAAAGTTAGTGCACTTATGTTGTATTCACTTTTTTCGGACATTCCAATAAAATCAAGGGTTTCGTAAGCTATTTTATTAGCAAGTGATACCTTATTTGTATTAATAAAAGCACCGACCATGATGTTTTCTCTAACATTCATCTCTTTTATTGGACGGACAATTTGAAACGTTCGCACCATACCTAGCTTGGCAATTTGGTCAGTTCTTAGCCCTTGCAAGTTTATCCCATTAAAGATAACATTTCCGTTATCGCTTTTTAAATAAGCGGTAATAACCGCGAATAAGGTGCTTTTCCCTGCACCATTAGGGCCTATTAAGCCAACGATTTCTCCTTGATTAACTTCTAAATCAACGCAATCAAGGGCCTTTACCCCTCCAAATCTTTTGTTTAATTCACGTATTTGCAATAAACCCATATTAAAATCCTAAGAACCACTCCTAAATAGTCATTGTTCATGTAATTAATTCTTGGTCTATTTTTTGAGGTTTGGATAACCTATTAAACAACCCCATTATTCCTCTGGGTTGTGCTACAGCAATAATCATAATTAAAAAGCCGTAGATAAGAAGGTCTAAACCTCGCCCAGAACTCCCAAATAACACCCGAGAACTTTCAGTTAATGGAATGATAATTAATGCGCCCAATACCGGACCTAAAGCTGTTCCAGTTCCTCCAACAGCAGCCATCAGGAGGATTCTTACAGAAATTGTATTAATAAAAGCGCTTTCAGGGTCGATAAATGAAGCATAATTAACCCAAAAAACACCACAAATAGCAGTCATCATTGCACTCATGCTCAATGCTATCTGTTTGTTTGTTCTAAGATCTACTCCTAATGCCCGGGCACCTTCATCATCTCCCTTAATCGCACGAAGATAGAAGCCCAACTTTGAATTTTCTAGCCAAATAGTCAGTACTGTACTTAAAAGAAAGAACGCAAAGATTAAATAGAAATAGGAAATTATATTAGTAAAAGTCAAGGAGCGAAAAGAATAAAAGATTTTCTTAATATATATACCACCTCCACCACCAACAAAATCCCACCCCATCACAAGTGAATACATAATTTCGCCAATTGCAAGCGTGCTAATAACAAAGTACCTTCCACTTAATCGCAATGTAGGCAATCCTACTGCAAGAGAAAATAGCAAAGCAACCAGAACACCTGTGAGCAATCCAAACCAAGGATTGAGCTTGAACATTTCCTGAACGATTGCAGTAGAATATGCGCCTATACCAAAATAGACAGCATGCCCCACTGAAACTTGCCCAGCATAACCACCGACCCAATTCCAGGCAATAGCCATTATTGCATACATGGTTAAAATTATAAAAAAATGAATACCAAAAGAACTCACAAAATGTGGGACAATGAATATTGTGACAATAATAATTATCAAAATAGCATACTCTGTAAATTTTCGAGGTAATTTCACCTAACTCACCCTTCCTAACAGTCCTTTTGGACGGACAGTAATAACTACAAGATAAAGGGAAAAGACAATTACAGGTTTCAACATTGATGGAAGGAAGAAACCAGAAAAAGACTCGACAACGCCAACGATGAGCCCTGCCAAGAAAGCTCCCTCAATACTTCCAAAGCCCCCTAAAGCTATCGTAATTAAAGCGATGTTTGAGAAAACGGTCCCAACTGTTGGATAAACGTAGTAAAATTCCATCATAAAACTACCTGCCAAACCAATAAGGGCAGCACCTAAAATCCAAGTTAGCGAATATATTTTTTCAACAGGTATACCCATTAAAGCAGCAGCTTCACTGTCCTGAGATACAGCTAGCATGGACCAGCCAGTTTTCGTTTTTGTAATAAAGATGTAGGTTAGTAAAGCTGCACTAATAGCAACAATTGCAGTGATCACTTGAGACTTGCTTACACTTATACCCATTATTCTCCAAACGCCGCTTAGAACCGGTGTAGGAATGTTACGGTATATAGGAGACCAGATAAATTGAGCTAACCCCTGTATGAAAACCCCTAGGCCAAAAGTGCAAAAAACTTGAGCAAACATGGGCGCCTCGATGACCCTGCGAATTAGAATTTTGTAGATTATAAAACCAACAACTCCCAGAAGAATAATAACAACTGGAAAGGAATATATTGGATCTATGTTAAATTTTAAAAAAAAGGTAAATGCAAAGTACATTGCAAGCATTAACAAGTCGCCATGGGCAAAATTAATTATCGACATCATGCTATAAATTAATGTTAATCCTGACGCGATAAGTGCATAAACTGATCCCCAAAGTATGCCGCTTAAAACTAGTTGAATAATGACATCAGACATAGTTGATAAGATTCCTTCTTTCAATAGCGATTGATAAATTTGATTATATTATCATTAGATTCAACTTTTATCAACAATAATCTATTTAAAGATAATTCAAAAAGTATGATTTACAATCAATGAAATTTAGTAGGGCAAGTTATAACTTGCCCTACTAAATTTACGAAATAGTGGATTGTTAATTACCTATCTGACCAGGGAATAAATGGCAAGACTTCCATAGTCGCAATGCTTTCAGGAAAAACAGGGATGTATTTGCCATCTTTTATTTGCGTTACGATCCCTTGGCTCAGGGTGTTCTTTCCAGTGGCGGGGTCAAATCTAATTCCATTCCAAGGCATAAACAAATCTTCTGCAGGTATATCTGTTTCTCGAATTGCTGTCCGTACAGCTTCTGGAGAGTAAGATTTAGCCCGATTTAAAACATCTGCAATAAGAAACATCATCTGGAATGATCGAGCATTGTTTCCACCTAGGTTGTAACCATATCTCTCATAAAACATATCGCTAATCTTCTGGACTGCTTCATTGTTAATACCCAATTCGGGTGTATACAAATCGCGAAGCAGAACATAATCCGAGTCAGTTCCTAGAAGCTCAGTAACCTCTCGTTCGTTATATCCACCTTGTCCATAGAACATCTTTGGCGTGTAATCCAAATCCCTCATCGTTTTGATAAGCAACACACCATCTGTAATGTACGAAAAACCCATTACACAGTCAGCATCGACAATTTTTAATTTCTGAACTTCACTGGTAAGATTGTTGGTTTTATTATCATAAGATAGTTCTACAACTACTTCATACCCCAGCTTCTCTGCACGCTCTTTGATGGCAGCTGCACCGTCAAATCCAAAAGCAGTATTCATGTAAATTAAAGCTATCGTGTTAATTTGTGTGCCTTGTTTCTTCATAAAATCAGCGAAATCGAAAAACATATCCGCAAAATCATTATCATCGGGGTGAATTGCAAAAAACCACTCGTATCCGCGAAGGTTTAAGGCTGGCGAGGAACCTAATTCGTTAATGTAGGGAATACCTTCGCGCTCAGCAACTTCACTTGCAGCCGCAACTAATCCCGATGAATTTGCGCTTCCAAGAAGAACGACATCTTCACTGATTAGCCGTTCTGCTTCTGTCATTGCATCTTGTGCACTTCCTTTATTGTCACCCCATATCACTGCCAGTTCTTGTCCATTTTTGTTTGGCAAGCCAGCTGTCTTAGCAAATGGGAAGTTAAGATCAGGATGCTCATTGTTAATAATATCAAGAGCTAAATCAACCGCATCCTTGACACCTAAACCTTGGCCTGCTGTGGCACCAGTCAATGGCTGCTGTACACCAATTTTAACAGGTTTTAGTTCTTCAGTTTTGGAAACCTCAACTTCATCTTTGAGTGTTTCCTGTTCATCAATGGCCCCATCGCTTGAGACAGGAGTGTCTTTTTGTTGACATCCAACAAATCCGATAGCAACACTAATGACTATTACAATGGAAAACAATCTTACAAGATTTTTGTGCATAACTGAATCCTTTCTGATAATGAACAATGTATTTTAACTGCCTATGGAAGAGCCAATTGAATAATTGCTTGCACATAATCATTGCCTTCACAAGACGAAGTAATAATAAATTATTTACAGATTTTTGTCAAGGTACTTATTGAAGAGTAATACTTTCGTAACTTGACAATCATCGATTTTCGAATTATGTTAAAGATCAATATAAATTTATTAAAAACAATAATATTCTTTTTAGTACCAATGAATAACGATAAAAATTTATTATTTAGAGATATGAAGGGATAAAAAATGAAATTCATAAACAGTATTATTGAAGCTATTGGAAATACTCCTCTCCTAAAATTGAATAGGGTTACACCAAAGGATAGTGCAAATGTATTTGTGAAATTAGAACATTTGAATCCTAGTGGAAGTTATAAAGATCGCATGGCAATTTCAATGATTGATGCTGCTGAAAAAGGTTTAACTTGGAATAGAAAAAAATTACCAAAAGATGGTATTGTTGTTGAGGCCTCAGCTGGTAATACGGCGCCTGCGCTCGCAATGGTTTGCGCTGCAAAAGGGTACAAAGCTAGATTTGTTCTTTACAGCTACAGTGTTGAGGATGATAGAAATCCAAGAATGGCTTTAACAAGAGCATTTGGACCAGATGTTAGCATATCAAACTTGCCTAATGTCTACATGTCTGAAGAAGAAGCACAGAATTTATTGGAAAGAGATCATGATATTACTCACGTAATAACAGCAAAAAAAGATTGTTCAGTTATGGAAGAGACTGAACCAAAAAGTGTTTGGGTTGATCAGATAACAAACAAATACAATTTCATAGGTCAAAAAATAATGGCTCAAGAAATCTATGAGCAGCTTGATGGCAAGATTGATGCAATTGGATGCTCAGTAGGTGCAGGTGGTACTTTGTTTGGTTTATGTTCTGGTTTAGCTGAACTTGGCGTAATACCAAAAATCACTTTTGGCGTTGTTCCAGAAGGCAGCGAAAATTATATCGAATTAGATCAGGACGAAGTTGACCGCTCAGGATTTAGAGTTAAGGAAATCACTTTTGAAATAGCCAAAAAACTTGGTTTATCTAAATGGGCAACCGAGCCATTAATTGTTCAGGAAATGATTGATGCTGGCTATCCAGATTTGTTTTTTAGGGTATATCATTCCGAAGCAAGACACATGGCCAATCGTTTATGTCAGGAAGAAGGTATTTATTGTGGCATGTCCTCTGGTGCTAATGTTTTAATTGCATTGAGAATTGCACAAAGGTTAGGAAAAGGCCATAATATTGTCACGACAATTGTTGACCGAAGAGATCGATATATAAATGAAACTCCCAATGAGAAATATGTTGTTTAATAACGACTCAAAATAGCCAAGCTTGCCTCATATAGGCATAATCAAAAATTGTCTACTTTACGTAATTTAGTGTGTCTTCAATTGGACAAATAATAATTTTCTTGCCAGATTTCTCGATAACGCTCGACTTCGGCAGCCCAGGTAGCGTCCGACCAACCCAGGTGTGATTGCACCCGCGTTCGAACCTGCTCAATCAGATCCAATCCGCCATTGGGGAACAGGATGCCCAGCCGGACACGTCTGAGCAGCAGGTCATCCAGGTGGAGGACCGCTTCATTTTTTGCGGCCCAGGATAATTCAGCCCACAGCAGGTTGATCGGTTCGATTGGCGCAAGATCTTCAGGGTCTGACTGTTGAAAAAATGCGTTGACATCCATACCCAAACGCCCGGCCATCAGCCCCCATTGCAGGTTTGCGTGATTCTGGCGATCCAATGGTTGGGGATGGATGAAACACGGCGCTCGATGGTGGAATTTGGGACGCCCTGGCAGTTGAGGGGCACAGAAATTAAGCACATCCGCAGCCATAACCCGGAAAATGGTTAGTTTTCCACCTGTCACAGTCACCAGGCCCTCTTCGCGCCAAATTTTATGGGCGCGCGATTCGAGGGAAGGATGTGCCGCATTCGTGTTGATCACCGGGCGTAAGCCTGAGAAGGTGGAAATGATATCCGCTTCAGAGACTGGATGCTCGGGAAAAGCGTGCCGAGCCGCCTCCAGTAGGTAAGCGATTTCGTCGACTGTGATGCGGGTTTCGTCTTCATACAAATCATGATCCAGGTCCGTGGTCCCGATCAGCGTTCGATTTTCCCAGGGGATAGCAAATAGAGCCCGGTTATCGCGCGGGTGGAGCATGGTGACTGCCGCGTTGAGCGGAATCGCTTCTCGTGAGAAGATCAGATGGCTGCCGCGCAATCGGCGCAACCTGGCCGATCCGTGGATGTGCTCTCGAAGCTCATCTGACCAGGGGCCGGTAGCGTTGACCACCACCCTGGCGCGCACTTCAACTTGAGACGGGGTCATTTTTCCAGATTTATCTTCGACGATCACACCTTCAACCGTTCCACTTGCAGATTTAGATAATTGAACCACCCGGGCATAATTAATTGCCGAACCCCCAAAACGAATACCGTCCGTGATCACGCGCAAAACCAGTTGTGAATCGTCCACAATTGCGTCGTAATATTTAATCCCACCGATCAGACTTGTTCCGTTTAACCCCGGCAGGTTTTCCTGCGCTTGATGCTGATTAAGCGTGTTGTGCTGCCATTTTGGTACCATCAGGTCGTAAATCGTCACGCCCATTTGCATCATTTTTACGTCGCGGGCGTTGTGTTCGTATGCAGGGAAAACAAAGGCCAGCGGATCGACCAGCCCGTCGGACTCTCGCAGCATGCGTTCGCGTTCTTTGACAGATTCCAAGACCACATCAAACTGTCGGTTTTTCAGGTAGCGAATGCCCCCATGGACAAGCTTTGAGGATCGGCTGGAGGTGCCAAAGGCAAAATCATTGGCTTCCAGCAGGAGTACTCTGAGCCCTTTTTGGGCAGCCTGGTTAAAGATGCCTGCTCCAGTGATACCCCCTCCAATTACAATCAGGTCCCAGGGCTGATCAAGGTCCGACCAGGTTTGTTCGCGCCAAGTTTGGTTTAGCATGGCTTATCACACCTTTCCTCATTTGGTGTCGACCAATTTGCCAATATTCATCATCTGGTCTGGGTCGACGGTTTTGAACGTGTTTTTAAGAATCTCCATGCTCAGCGGGTCTTTTTCAATACCCAGGAAGGGCTTATGGTCGATGCCGACACCGTGCTGGTGACTGATGGTTCCGCCCAAGGCTGTGATGACCTGGCTGGCAGCGCCTTTCATTTTCTGCCAGTGTGTCAGGGTTTGCTGTGGATCCGGGCTGCGACGGAACAGATAAGTGACATACATGGACCCTCCATTGGTATACACGTGGGATATATGGCTGAAGACGAGCACGGGCTCGTTTTCATTTTCGATGGCCTGGCTGATGGCATCAAGAATTGCCTTGTGCCCTGTTTGAATCTTCTCCCAGGGGAGGGCGGTTTCCAGCGTGTCGAGCGCATAACCGAGGTCCCATAAGGTGTTGCGTAAATAAGGGGTGAGGAAACGTTTTTCCATCCAGGCTTCACCCAGGTAGAACTTGATCATCATACCCTGGTGAGCCCTGACGATCTGTGAAAGCTGACGATCAGCCAATCGGTTTTTCGCTTTGGCACCGGTAAGGCCATAGATTAACATACAGCGTTCATCACCAACGCCGAACAGGTTGAGTCCCATTTTTGCTAGATTGACCAGACGCTCTTCGCCGGAAAGCTGGAATGTAGTTTCCGTTTCTTGGGGATCGCTCAGGCGCACCATTGAAAGCCCCAGCTCACTCTGAGCGATTTTCCGAACGGCTTCTACGCCGATCTCAAAATTTGGGAAAAATGCGGCATAAAAATGCTCTTCTTCGGGCAGGGGCCTGATGCGCATGGTGGCCTGCGTGATGATCCCAAGGCGTGCTTCAGAGCCCAGGACGAGGTGGCGCAGGTCGGGCCCGGCAGCGCTTTTAGGGAAGTGGGGCAGATCCATGGGACCAGCGGGTGTTTCAAGGTGCCCTTTGACGAACAGTGGTTCAATACGGCCATAATGATAGGACTGCTGACCGACCGACCGGGTAGCAATCCACCCGCCCAGGGTTGAATATTCCCAGGATTGTGGAAAATGTCCCAAGGTGTAACCCTGTTGCTTTAATCGGGCTTCCAACTGTGGCCCGCTAACGCCAGCGCCAAAAGTGGCTTCTAAATTTTCTTCACTCAGATGGGTTAACTGGTGCATCTTTGTCAGATCAACGCTGAGGGTGGGCGGGCCTGCGAGTGGAGGCGTCAGGTGACCGACAACACTCGACCCGCCGCCATAGGGGATGAGATTGACTTTCTCTTTCAGAGCATACTCGACCAAAGCCCTTACATCCGCATCGGATTCAGGATAAGCCACGCCATCAGGGAAGGTATTAATCAAACCGTCGTACATGTCGATCCAGTCGTTGAGCGATTGACCGCGAGCATGGCGCAATCGCTGTTCGGGGTCTGGATTGATTAGCGAGTGGGGTGACAAACGGGTAAGGGGCACTTTCTTAATGAGTTCATCGAGAGAGACATTTTTAACCTGATGTGGTTTGCCGACAACTTTTTCAAGATAGTCCCGGGCTGACGCGGGAACAGGATAGTCGGTTTCGGTGTTTCCCCAACCTTGAATACGTTTCATGGTTTCCTCCGTTGATATTTGTTGAAATTGACTTCTTGCCAATACTGTATACTTTCGCGCATGACGATTTCTGAAAGCGTTCTGGCCTGATCTGTGTTGCCCTTTGCTGCAGCTTGGGCCAGTTTGTTATAAAAATGCATTGAATGTTGGCACGCAGGGGCAATAGCAAAGTAAAGGGGCGCTAATTGAAGATAAAGCTCTTTAAACCCGTTGAGAATCATCATAAAAACAGGGTTTTTACTGAACAAGGTCAGTGTGTGATGGAGCTCCCAATCAAATTCAGCATAGGTGTTTGGGTCTTCATCCAGGGTTTGGCGGCTGGTAAGAAAAGCATTAATCTCAGCTGGTGCATTTTTAATAGCCATCGCTGTATAGGTCGGTGCCATAGCCAAGCGGACGGTCAGCAAGTTCTCGATGAAGTCTTCGGGCATGTGTTCTGGGAAATGCGAAAGGGTATTTAGCACACCCAGATTGCCCTCCTGCCAATAATCGCAAACCCTGGTGGGCTTCCCCTGGTTGATTTCAACCCAGCCATCCCTTTCCAGGCGTCCGAGAGTTTCTCTGAGGGTGGGTCGGGTGACCCCGAGGCGTTCGGCCAGCTCGCGCTCACCAGGGAGGTTGCTGTTGATCTTGAAAGTACCATCGAGAATGGCCGAAATCAGGCGATGTTCTGCGATCTGTGCAGGTCTGCTGATGCGCTGCCATTCCTGCTTTGGTTTTTCTTCTAACTGGTAAGTGGTCATACCAGTATGATAAATGAAAACAGAAAATAATACAAGTGTTAATTAAAATTTTGTAAATGATATAGGGCGCAATTTGAATTAATAATCAGGAGATTTGGAATCGGACGATCCGTGAAACGCAGTATCAATGAAAACGATTATAATGAAACTACTTGAAAAATTTTACTTACAAATATTTCTCGTACAGCCGGTGGGTCTTATGAAAATTGATGTCCATGTTTTCGGTTTCAAGCAGGATGTTGATGTTTTCTTCACGCAATTGTAATAATTCCGCATAATGATATTGATCATAGTTCATCACGTTTTTGAAAATTTCCTTGTAAAGAATTGCGGTGCCGCCCAAGCCCTGATAGTCTTTAACAATGCCGATCCCGTTGAAATTGATCCAGTCAGATTTTTTACGCTCGCGCAGAATTGTTAACCAGCCCAGGGGGAACAGGTGTCCCCTAATGCGCTGTAAGGCGGCTCCAATGTCAGGGTATGCCAGGATCCAGCCAATCGGCCGAGTATCTTTGTAAATCAACCTTACCAACTTCGGATCCGCGATCCACAGCAGTTGTCTGACGATGTTGTCCATATCTTCATCGGAAATAGGCGGGTTGCCTGCAGGAACAGCCAGGGTGTCGTTATACATCTTTTTGAAATCATCCACCACGGCGCGCAGTTCTCTTTTTGTGTTGATGTTTGGTGCGGTAAAGCCCATCCGTTTTTCGACGATTTTGGCTGCTTTGAATACTTTTTCAGAAATCTGGCTGTTCCGATCAATCCAACCGGTGTATACGTCTTTCAGCTTAGTAAAACCAACAGATTCGATGAATTTTGGATAGTGAGCCGGGTTATAGGCCTGTCCAAAAGCTGAGCGATGCTCGAAACCCTCAACCAGCAACCCAAAGCCGTCCAGGACGGTAAAACCTTTGGGCCCCAGAATATGGTTTAAACCCTGCTGTTGACACCATTCAAACCCACGTGAGAACAACGCCCGGGCAACAGATAGGTCATCGATACATTCAAAATAATAGAAAAAGCCTGTTTTTGTCCGGTGAAATTTGTTGTAACGGTGATTATTGGCCACAGCCAACCGTCCGAGGACTTCACCTGTACCTGTCACTGCCAGGAAGAAACTGGCCTGGCCATATTCGTAGAACGGATGGCTGGGCTTAAAGATATTGTGCATTTCCATTTTCAGCGGTGGCACCCATTGCGCGTTGTTGCGATAAAGCTGATATGGAAAATCGATAAACGCTTTTTCATAGCGACGGTTTCTGGGTGGAATTTGGATGATCTGCATTTGCACAGCCTTTTATTGGGCGAATTTTCATATCAAATCATAGACGAAAAATGATTTTTGAACAAGGGCAATTAAAAAAAGCCTGGCAAGACCAGGCTTGGGTGTTAACTGTAGCGAAAGTACAGATATTGTAAAGTTCGCTAATCAGGGTACAGACCAGTATTTTAGCTGGTCAACTTTAACGGTAAACCCCGGTGTATTGGCAAAAGCGATCAGGAAACCAGTGTAGCCTGCATCCTTCAGGGTTGCATCTTTTGCCGACCCCACCTCGACCCCGTTAATATAGACGGTAAAATTCTCATCTTTCATCCAGATACCAACCCGATGTGGCTCGGCTAAGCCCGGGGTTAACTGTTCATCTTCCTGGTAGTCGCTGATTGTATTAATAGTGACATTTTCTGCCATGCGAAACAATCCCCAACGTCCATCACAGGTGATCCCCAGGTAATAAAACTGCTGACCATCTGAGCTGCCGCGCACAATTAAGCCAAAACGATCCCGGCCAGAACAGGCTGACATTTGAATGGTCGCTTCCAGGTAGGCATCCTTTAACGTTGGTCCGGAAAGATACCAGCTATGCCAGTTGGGGTTTGCCTTTGCCGTCAGGTTGAGGAAGCCGTTGGCAGTTTTAAAGCTGGCTTGGTCGGAATCCAGTCTATCCCAGGGGCTGGTATCGCCGTTGAAATCGTTGCTCCACGCTGGCTGACCCAGTAACTGAACGGGGTCTTTTTCATCAGGCGTGCTGGTAGGCGTTTCCGTTGGCGTTGCTGTGGGTACGGTTGTTGGTTCTTCCTCAGGCGCCGGAACAACCGGTGAAGGTTCCAACGTTGCTGTGCTGGTCGGTTCTGGTTGGGCTTCGACACGGATGGCTGTTTCTGTCAGGTTAATGCTTACCTGTGTCAGGACAAGTTCTTCAACGAGTTGTTCATCCTTAGCAGGGCTACACCCAACGATGATATTTGCTACGATCAGCAAAATTCCGATGAAGACAATCTTTTTCATGGCAACCTCCTTGTCCGGGTTGAGACTTCTAATAGAGGTATTATAGGGTTTTCCAAGTTCAAATGCAACTTACCATACAGGATACGGTTAACATTAAAGAATACAAAAAATTTTGCCCTGGCAAAACGAGCGGACTAAATATAGAAAAAGCTTTAAATTTTTTCAATGAGCAATTATTAATAAGGATGTTTTAATGGATATTTTAGAAAAGTGTTATCGTTATTCAGATGTAAAAGACGCCAAAGAGGCTGGCATTTATCCTTACTTCATTCCATTGGATGAAAATGAGGGTACAGAAGTTACCTATCAGGGACAGCGTGTGATTATGTGCGGCTCGAATAATTATTTGGGCCTGACCACGCACCCCAAAGTTAAACAAGCTGCAATCGATGCGATTAACCGTTACGGTACAAGCTGTACTGGCTCACGATTTTTAAATGGTAATATGTCCCTGCACGAACGCCTGGAAGCCGAATTGGCGGAATGGGTTGGCAAGGAAAATGCCCTGGTGTTCTCCACGGGTATGCAGGTTAATCTGGGTACGATCAGTGCGCTGGTTGGGCGAGGAGAGATTGTCATCCTGGACAAGGAAAACCATGCCAGTATTGTGGATGGCGCTTTTTTAAGTGGGGGGAAAATAGAACGTTACCGGCACAATGATATGGAGCATCTCAAACGGGTTTTGGAGAGTTTACCGACAGAGCAGGGAAAGCTGCTGGTGGTCGATGGGTTGTTCAGCATGGAAGGGGATATTGCACCCCTGCCCGAAATTGTACCGCTGTGCCAGGCCTATGGTGTGCGCCTCATGGTAGATGATGCGCACGCAACGGGTGTTTTAGGCGGGGGCCGAGGGACGGCCGCACATTTTGGCATGACAGACAAGGTTGATTTAATTATGTCTACCTTTAGTAAATCCTTTGCCTCTTTGGGCGGGTTTATCGCTGGCGATGCTGATGTGGTGGATTTCATCAAACATAAAGCGCGCAGTTTAATCTTCAGCGCCAGCATCCCGCCCTCTAATGCAGCGGCAGCGCTGGCAGCACTGGAAGTGATGCGTGATGAGCCTGAGCGGGTGGAACGGGTTAACCAAATTGCCGATAAGATGCGCAGAGAATATCAACGTTTGGGTTTTGACACGGGTGATTCTGTTACGCCGGTCATCCCAATTCTGATTGGAGATGACGAACTGACCTTTGTTGCCTGGAGGTTGTTGTTTGAAAATGGCGTATTTGTTAACCCGGTTATTTCCCCTGCAGTCTCACCTGGGCGTCAATTGCTGCGCACCAGCTATATGGCCACCCACACTGACGAACAACTTGAGCGGGTTGTGCAAATATTTGCTCGGGTTGGAAAAGAACTGGGACTGATTTAAACCCAGGGTTTCGACTTAACCTGCCAGCCGTTTATTGTCTTCAAGGGCAGTAACGGTACCATCTCATTTAACCAGCAAAGAAGCGGTCCACAAGGACCGCTTCTTTGCCTATCAACTATTCTTTGGCGGCTTGATCAATGGCGTTTAAATCTGACAAGCCAGAATCCTCCAAGGTATCCTGCAGGGCTTGCTCAAAGCTCTTTTTACTTGGTTTGCGCTTAAACCGGGTTTTGAGATTGTCGACAAAGAATTTTGTCAGATTTTTCGTGAGGGTGTTAAACGTTTTTTGATTGAGGCGTTCACCCTTTTCGAACCAGACCGAGGCAGCATAGCCCATAGCCACCGTGGTTGCAGCAGCGATGGCTGAGGACAACAACCACCCTGGTACGCCCCCCAATTTGCTCAATTGCTGAAAAAGGGTACGTGCCAGCAGCCCAATTCCAAAAGTGGCAACCAATTCCCGTGCTCGTTTGAGTGTGATGCGATAATTGTGAATACGGGCAATACTGAGCACCATGGTGGCCTGATTGGTAATTAAAGGAATAAAATCAATCAGAGGCAAAGGCACCAGGGCGATCGTGCCTGAAATGATTGCTGCGGTAACAATCACCCGCCAGGTGAGTTTCCAGCGGTAATGCGGCAGGGCCTGCGCCATCGGGATCAACAATTGAGGGTCTGCAATTACAATACCCAGCAGGACCTGCGGCACATTAAGACCACGTTTTGCTGAGATTGGGATGACCTTGGTAGCCTCAAGACCCAGGTTGCTGGCGGCTTTTCCAATCACTTCAGGCTCGTGCTTGCCGCTCACCAGGTCAATTTTGTTTAAAACCACCAGATGGGGTTTGTGCAAAGCGGTCAGCTGGCGATAAAGTTGCAGCTCTGAATCCTTGATGCCTTGAATAGCATCAAACATAATCACGAGGAAATCTGCTTCCTGGGCAGCGTTCAATGCCTCTTCTTTTTCTTTTTCGCCAACTGGCCCGACGGCATCTGCGCCCGGGGTGTCAATCACCGCAAAGACGCCTGCATCAGCGATCTGGTTGATGCGGGTTGTGCCCGGCACCGGGCTGACTTCAGCATGATCGGCCTTTTCACGCACGAGATGATTATAGAGGGTGGATTTTCCAACGTTGGCAGGGCCGACGATCACCACCTGGCTTTTGTGACCAACGATAACTTTGGCCTGAACCACCGCCAGATCGATCAACATGTTAACCAGGTTGAGGTTCAAGGGTAAACCCTCAAACTTCTCTTTGAGGGCTTGCCGATCATCTTCTGGCAGCGCTTCCCATAGAGGATTTAGTATCTCCAGTGTTTTTTCGGGGAATATTTTTAGGAAATCGTCAAAAATTGGCATGTTTTACTCGGTGGCACGATAGTGAATAATTAATCCGGGCGTTTACGGGTTGTTCCAATAGCGGATTTGATCGACCCATACCGTGAGGTCATCCACATTGATGCCGCCAACAAAAATGCCGAATTTCCCTGTCAGGTAATTCGCATCGGAAATCTCATGAACCTTGTGACCATTGATGTAAAGGATCAAGTCAGCATCGCGAGCTATTACACCCAGTTTGTTGACCGTATCAACACCTTTGTTAAGGGCAGTATGCTCGGTTAAGCCAATCAATGAATACATCGCTATGCCGTCCCAGCGGCGCAAGCTATAGCGGCCGTCACAGGTAATTCCAAACAAATATCCTTTGCCTGCTCGAGAATCGGCTGGCACCCTGAACAGCAGGCCAAAACTGTCGTTGCCTTCACAGCTAGGGGATTGCAGGGCGGCTTCTAAATAGAAATTGCCAAGGGTTGGCCAGGTCACTCGCCAGCCATCAACGCCCGTGCTGGCTGTTAGTTTCATGTAACCGTTCTCAAATTTGATGGCGGTATATTTATCCAGGCCCGTTGGCCAGTTATCGCCATTGTCCATGTTGTCAACCCAGTCAGGGTCTCCCAGGTTTCGGGTTGGGTCGCTATCAGCCAGCGTGGCTGTTGGTGAAGGCATTGGCGTGCTCGTCGGGGCGGGCGTGGTCGCTGGCTCTTCGGGCTCAATTGGCTCAACAGGTTCTATGAGGTCTTCATCAGGTTCAATGGGTGTTTCGTCAGGAATTTTAGCCAGCTCAACAGTTTCTTCTGCCAGTGTTGCTGTTGGTTCAACCTGGACCGGCGTCCCGGTTAAAATCTTAGCGATCTCTGTGGCCATAGCGTCATCTGGATCTAAATCGGCACCACTTTGCAAACCCGGATAGTGACATCCTGTAAGCACAAAAGCTAAAATAACAGCTGAGATTATGATCAGTTTTTTCATGGTTACCATCCATTTCCTGGTTGCGAGGTAGAAAACCTCATTTGGACGAATGAAAATGTGCCATTAATAACGTGTATATACGGTTAATTATTTTAGCATGGAATATTGCTTATGTCATTAAACACATGCTATCGGATCATTTAAAGACGGGTTGGACTCCCCCTTTTTTCAGATGGTAGAATTGAAAAGTGTTCATGAACAGTTTATTTCCACCCATCTCGTATTAAAGTGAGACGTATTTTTGAAAGCGATCGCTGCCATTATTTCTTTTTTATACCCCTTTTGGCCCCTGACCACCTTATTGGGAATAAAAATTCTGGTCAATAATCAGCGTCCATTCGGACATCGCGTGCGCTCCGCAATGAATGCCGTCTTTTTGGGCTGGTTGGTGTGGGCTTCCTTTCGCCTCTTCTTAAATTGGTGCGGCCAGCAGCCAGCGTTGATCATGCCCAAAGCAGTTGACCAGGCCTGGTTTTTGACTATGGGCAGTGTCTTTGGCGGTATATCAATCCTGGGGCTGTTTTCGCGTTGGCACAAGGGATGGGTTCGACTGGCAAAGGTCAACCACCTTGAGGATTTGAAATCATTGGCACCTGAAGATTTTGAAGAAATTGTGGCAAAAATATTTCGATCGAATGGCTTCAAGGCAACCCTGAGCGGTGGACAAGCGGACCATGGGGTTGACCTGGTGGTGATGAATGACCAGGGCGAGCGGTGGATTGTGCAATGTAAGCGTTACAGCGGTTCTGTGGGTGAACCGGTGGTGCGCGACCTTTATGGTACTTTACTGCATGAGGAAGCCCAGGGGGCGTATTTGATGACCACCGGCACCTTTACGAAAAATGCCCAGGAATGGGCAGCAGGGAAGCCCATCATTCTTTATGATGGAGACGCACTGATCGATTTGATTCGGAAAATTAAACTGTAGACGAAATCGCTCACCATTTCAAAGGCATCGGGTCAGGCATCGTACGCATGCAGAAAGTGGTTGGCAATGGACTGGATGAGTTTTTGAACCTGGATGCCATGTTGCAAATCGGGGATGAAACTCTGCTCTGGATCGCCGCCAAAAAACAGGTAATGATTGTGGACCAGTGCACGCAACCAGCCTGAAGGTGTGTAATCAGAAGGGAATTTTGAAGATGGTTGGTAATCGCTCATTACTTCATGAAGCTGCCAACTCTGCTGGGGTGTAAAGGTCTTGTAAACGTCGGGCTGATCGGAGTTGTAAATTAATGCGCCCCGTGTCGCTCGTATTTCAACCTGCATATGGTCACCTGTCCCCTGGGAAACCCGACTGGCAAGCACGGTGCCAACAGCGCCGGACCAAACGTCCTTTAGCAAAACTGTGGTGCACAAATCGGTGTTGTCTGGCACATCTTCAAATAAACCGCTGGCTGCTGCTGCCTTGACGGTTAGGTTCTCACCCAAAAAGGCAACCAGGAGGCTGAGGGCGTGTGATCCAAGGTCGACAATGGCGCCATTGAGGGGGATGGGCGCCAAACGGTCAGCACGATTTTGACGATATTGAGGGTCTAAATAGCTACTGTGCAGGTATTCGAAACGAAAATGGATCGGCTCCCCAAGCACACCGCTTTGCCAATGGGCAAGCGCTTTCCTCAGGGCAGATTTCTGGAGGAATTGAAAACCAATCATGATTGGCTTATTGATTTTCAATTGGCCCAAAGTTTCCAGTTCACGCAGATCCTGCTGAGAGGCTCCCAGTGGTTTTTCTACATAGATGCGTTGAATGGCGGAATGGTTGACTGCTTGTAGAAGTTGTGAGGTATGCGTGTGATTTGGGCCAAGAATAAACAGGGTATCGATATCATTTCTATCCCACATCGCTTCCGGAGAGATGGCTTCATTGAATTTGAAGCGACGGGCAAAGGTCTCCCGGCTGGCGGGTGTGGGTGAGGCAACAACAATCTTTTCAATTTTCGGGATGTCAGCATAATAATAGTTAAGCACATCGAGTGCATAAGCATGCGATTGGGCGATCCCGCCGGCGCCTAAAAAACCGACGCGAACTGAATTAACCATGAACGACCTCCAAGTTGAGCGTATGTTTAACATACATTATAAAAGATCTTGTGGTTTTTGCGAGAAACCTGCGAGACCGCAGGGAACGTCCTTCAAGCGTTATAAACCCATAAAAAAAACCGTCACCGAGATGACGATTTTTCCAGTCGGGGCGAGAGGATTTGAACCTCCGACCTCTTACACCCCATGCAAGCGCGCTAGCCGGACTGCGCCACGCCCCGAATATAGATCGTATTATAGCCGTCTTTTTGTCATTTGACAAGCACAAAAAAGTTTTGTCAGGGCACTTTTCCAAACGCGTAGAAGGTAGGGAGGAACAGCACGCGCTCTCCCTTCTTTTGCGCTTCCTGTTCATTCCACATCAATTCTGAAAGCTCAGTGTGGTTCAATCGATCTTCAAGGTCAGCTTTGAGCATGCCCCATTCGGTGGGGTCGTTTGTTAACAGCGCTGTATCGTGCCACTCGGCTCCCATGATGCCGGTTTTAACTTCTATCAAGCCTGTTTCCACAAAAAGCCTGCGCAGCTTCCGGCCGATGCGAATATCGACCCCCTGTGTTTGCAGAGCGTCGGTTTGAAGTGCGCCCAGAAAATCTAAGGGTGGCGGATAATCGATGCGTGCCTGGTAGTCTGGCTCAGCCAGGGCCAGCACCCAGCCGCCGGGGTGCGTTACCCGCTGCATTTCCGCTAAGACCTGCCCAGGATTCGCAGCCCACATCAGCAGGTAATGACAGAGCGAGACAGTAAACTGATTTGCTGCAAAGGGCAGTTGATGCCCATCGCCTAAAACCTGATTAATTGTTGGGTGTTGGGTTTTGGCAAAGATTGCGCTGGGATAATCGAGGTCAACCCCAAAAACATGGCGATAACCTTCATCGATCAAGGCTTCCATGATAGCGCCTGTTCCCGAGCCGACCTCCAGGATAGGGACGTCTGGCCAGGGTGCAATGTTCTTGAAGACATACTTCCGGAGGTGCGAGGTCCATCCGGCCTGGGCTAAATACCGATGATGCCACTCCAGGCGGTTGAGGTTTTGAAAATCTTGCACACTTACCTGTTGCCCCAGATTTTTTCCCAGGGATCTGTAAGGATATTACCCAGAATTTGAGTATATAAACCCTGGGATGGTAGGACATCGCCATCAGGCTCGATATACAACCAGGCCTGACCAGCACCTTCTGGCACCTCTTGCTCACCGGCTTGCTCCAACTCGATTGAGACCGGGTTGACCTCGGAATACGGCACAGGCATATCCCATACAAGGTCCAGTTGAAGCACAGCGGCGAAGTTACGCAAGTCTTCCAGTTCTGAAGCCAGGTTGAGCGATGTTCCGCTTAATGAAATTGCATGAACGCCCATCTCTGCCATACGTTGCAGGTGAGAATGAAAATCATCACCTTCTCTGAGGGTCAGGTGCACGGTTGTGTGGATGTCGTCAGCCAGCACTTTTTGCAGTATCTCCCATGCCGTGGGGTTATCGGGATTGAAGGCGATCATCAGATGGTCCAGGCCATTCATCAAGAGCTTGCTTCTGAAGGCATTCTCTTCCAGTTTAAGACCATCTGTCAGCAGGCCGGTCACAAGGCCTAATTCCTCGGCAATTAAAATCAGATCCGGCAGGTCCTCCCGCAAGGTGGGCTCTCCACCAGTAAACAAGAGGTGGGGAATGCCTTGGTCAAAGGCTTTCTTGAAGATCATCTCCCATTCTGCGGTCGTCAACTCTCGATCGACCCGCTCGAGGGGTGCTGCTCTCTGATGGTTTTTGTCGGAAACCTGGTAGGTGAGGGCACAATCCAGCCGGTAGGGTGCCGAGATCGCTTCGCTATAGGGCTCTTGACGATCAATGTCAAGGTAAGTTACGGGGTCAAGGTCGGGGGTTTCTATCAGGGTGTTGAGCCGATCAATAAAGGCTTGATAATCATCTCGCACCTGTTCGTCATCAATTTTATATCTTTGTGAAACTGCTTTGATCACTGCTTCGAGATCTGTATGGTTGATGAAATGATACGCGTATTCAACAGCAGTCTGATTCAGGTGTAAAACTGTGGCTGCATTAATCACCAATAGGCCAGTACCATCCTGCTCAATACGCAGGTGAAGACGGTATTGCTGTTCATCTTGTGGTAGCGTTCTATACGTGTACATACCGGGGGGCAAGGGCTGTTTTCGTGAAAATAAATCCTTGATGGTGTCGATCAGATTGGGCATATTAACTCCAATTTCACTCTAAAATACCGGATTTTTGATCGGATGAATGGTTTGGTGTTGACGGGCCAGCGGACATCCCCCGCCGCATTCGGGTAAATAATCACAGGCACGGCATCCTTCAGGAATATCCTGTCGGTTCCGCAGCTGCAACGCCAGGGGGTGTTCCCAAATCTCATGCCAGGAATCTTCCAGCAGATTACCTAAAGATTGATAATAGGACTGGCATGGAATCACATCACCATTAGATTCAACGCACATGTTATACAGGGCGGCTGTGCAGCCTTTGATTCCCAGGTCCAGTTGGATGGGGTTGAAGTGGCAGTATTGGGTCGGGGTGTACCAGATGAGTCGCTGCTCGTTGCTTTGGGTGATCTCGCGTGCCTTTTCAAGTAAGGAGGGCAGTTCAGTTTCTTTCAGACCGGTATCCACGGTTTCGCCTTTGCCCGAATAGATCAGGGCGTTCAGGCCAATGGTAGGAACCCCCAACTGGGCCAGAAATTCAAGGGTCGCTTCGATGGTGGGTGCATTGTGCGTTAACAGGGTGGTGTTGGTCATGACGTATAAGGGGGTTAAGAGTACATTTTTTAACCCCGCTACAGTTTCCGCCCAGGCGTTTTTGGCAGCCACCATCTGATTGTGGATGGCTGCATCATGAGATTCGAAGGTGATTTGCACATGATCCAGGCCTGCTGTGACCAGTTTATCCAAATAAGCTTGATCAGCTAATTTACGCCCGTTAGTGTTCAGCCCGGTGATCAAACCCTTGCTTTCAGCATAAGCCACCAATTCTGGCAAACCCTGGTATAAAGTCGGCTCTCCGCCGGTGAACACAATATGCGGAATACTGAGGTCCCAAATCTTGTCGATAATTTGCATCCAAGACTCTACACCTATCTCAGGGTAATTACGAGAACGGGCATTGTAGCAATGATGACAGTCATTATTACAACGATAGGTGAGCGCCAAGTCCATCCGGTAAGGTGCGCTGGGTGTGGCGCTAAAAGGTGCCATTGTTTCCAGGCTCAGTTCGCAAACCGGACAGCCACCATTAGGGCTGATCAGATCTTCCAATTGGGATGTGAAAGCTAAAAAATCCTGGACAACGTCAGCGGTTGAGATGTCAAATTGTTGACGTAAAACTCGCGCTGCACTTTCAGGCGTATGCCCTTCCAGGTACAGGTACGCCATCGAAACAGCTGAGGGGTTGAGATGTACAACCCGGTTGGCATTGGCGATTAACAGCCCGCTTCCATCGGCGTCGATTCTGAGGTGAAGGCGCATTTTTTCATCTTCGCGCTCTCGTAGATAATGGTACAAACCGGTAGAAAGCGAAAACTCTTTTTTGAATCGCTGATTGAATTTATTAACCAGGCTGGCAAAAGCGCTCATCGTTGACATTCTAGTTTCATATTTGGTTAGACCGGTGCGGTCAACGCCCACCCCCTGCACAGGCACAGGCACAACCTGCACAGGCACAGGCACAGGCGCAAGATGAACCCCCACCCCCGCCACGGAAGCCGCGAGAGCCAGATGAACTGCTGACCGGGATTGGATTGGTGCGGGTGGTTATGCCATTGGTGAAAGAGGTCAGGTTGCCGATTACCCCGGCTGACATCGCAGCTGTGCTATTGATAACATTGGCAGCAAAATTTGAGCCCGGGATATTGGGAAGCGAGACCTTACTACCACCAGAGGACGTTGTTTGAGCAGGAACAGGGTTGGAAACCGTACCGCCAATGCTGCGTCGATAAGATGGTGAATAACGTGGCCACCAGATTGGCACAAAAACCGGATCGGACCTGAATGTGCGTTGTGTGCGTTCCTGGTATTGGTCATCGAGCATCGTCCATTCCATGGTCTGGTCGTAACGTTCGCTCTTAACCTCAGGAGTATCGGATTCCTCGACCATTTTCCAGGCCCTGCGCATGATGTCTTCGTAATAGGCAATGGTTTCTTTGCGGCTGAAACCCTTCATTTTTTGAGATATGCTGTTGACCAGGGTGACCATCAAATTTTGCATCGCGGTACGACGTTTTGCCCCGGTGAGCGTGATAGCCTCTAAAAAGTCAATTTCATAGGGATGCAAACCCTCCGGGAGCGGCTTTGTAACTTCAACTTCGAGTGGTTCTTCCTCGATAACGATTGCCGCCTCTTTTTTAAGGACACCGAACAAAATCATGGTAAATACTTTGTCCATGGGCTGTTCCATCAATATCGCTGCCTCAACAGCAGTCAGGCCGCGCTTGATGCCGTTGCCCTCAATCTTCATCTTAGGCGGTAGATAAGCCATCTTGCGCTTCTTGGCGCCTACAGTGGCCTGGTATATCACAAAGCTGATCAGGGCAATAAAAAAGGCAAAAACGCCAAAGCAGCAGCAATTTTCGCTTAAAAACGCCAACAGTGATGGGAAAAATCCTTTTGGTTGGCTGACAATGCCCGGCGTTGTTGTTTGGGGCGGTACGGTGATTAGCAAACCTTCGGGGATTAACCGGTCGGGGAAAGCAGCGCCAAACAGATATTTTGTATGTGCATCGGCGTTGTCGGTGTACCAAGAATAATACACGCGCTCCTCAGCCGCTGTTCGTCCAGTATCATCCGGTGTGTCGGGGCCTGGCCAGCCCTGCGGTGTATAATAAACACCTTCATCATCGCCCACACCAGGCGGGAGGATAATGGTCATCCGGTATTCGGTGTTGGTACTGCGATCAAAACCGGGATCAAACCAGGTAGGGGTGAACTGAAAATTGACATAGTCTTCTCGGTCGCCGCTATCGTACTGGGAGAGTACATTGCTAATGCCAGATATCCAGGCGGTAACGACGCCCGTTTGTCCGGGCGGGATGGCATCGTTTTCAAGCGCCAGGGCAAATCCATTGGGCACATAGGGTGAACTTTCAATTTTACTGATCGTCTTGCCGTCTATTTCTGCCTGAATGGCGTTTAGATTGTACGCCGAAGAGGGCATACCAATGTCGATGAAGTCAATTGGGTCAGCGCTGTTGGAATTGGTAAATTGAAGGTAATACCACAGTGAAAGGGTCCCGTCATCCTCAATGTAAGCTTCGACCTCCATCACGTCGACATTAAAGCGATAGGTCTGGGCAGCCACCGATACGGGAAAAGCAAACATCCCGATCAGGGCCAGAAAAAACAACACGTTATAAAACTTTTTCATGGGTCACCACTTGGGTTCTTCGGTTAATTGGTAAGTCGTTGAACAATGCGGACATTCCACCACCGGGGCGCCAGCAATCATTTTCACATCTTTGGATGTTATCGGGCCACCACAAGATTGACATTTAATGGTATCCATCCCAACCTGGCCAGGAAGATCAATGTTCAAATTGACGACCTGATCGGCCGCTTTTTGTGGTGGGCTGAGCTTGACACCGATGATGATCAACACAAAACCGATGCCCAAACCTACCAGACCGATCAGGAGCCAGGAAGGTTGTCCATCAGGGCTGAACGCACCCAGGATGAATAGAAAAGAGAATATGATAAAAACCGCAGCAGTAATAAAGGCGATAATCTTTCCAGCGCGCATCGTACCTCCTAATTTATACAACAATCTCTAACCTATCTTATTTTATCGCATTTTGCTTGATAAAACCTGAGATTTTCACAGGTTGCTCACCTGCTGAAAAACACGCGATCAACTTCAATCTTAGCATATAATTAGCTTGGCTCGACCAAAAGCACCAACCAAGGTTTGATAACAGGATGATTGAAAAATGAAGGAAAAATTTGTTCCCGATATTGTGGTTAAAAGATTACCCTGGTATTTGCAAACGCTGAACCAGATGGCCAGGGAAGGTTTGCATACAGTCTCCTCTATTGCCCTGGCAGACCGTGTGGGAACAAGCGGGGCGCAAATTCGAAAAGACCTATCTTATTTTGGTGAATTTGGAAAACAAGGTACGGGTTACTCTATTTATTTTCTGATTGAACAATTACAAAAGATACTCAAGGTGGACAGAATCTGGCGGGTTTCGGTTGTCGGTGCGGGTAACTTGGGGCGTGCGTTAACCCGTTATCAGGGATTTGCCAATCGAGGGATTGATATTTGTCTTTTATTCGATAATGACCCCGGCCTGGTTGGCATCCGGGTAAATTCTCTGATAGTCCGGCATGTGGATTCAATGGCAGATGACATTCAAGATATGAAGGTAAAGATGGCGATATTAACGCTGCCCAGTGAGGCTGCACAGGCAACGGCTGATGTATTGGTCGGGGCTGGGATCCAGGCGATTCTCAACTATACACCGGCGGCATTGATGTTACCAAAACATATTCAAGTGGAACATATTGACCCGGTTTTACAACTTCAACGGATGATGTATTATTTGGGTGAAGAATGATCACATTCTTCAGGTGGGTTGTTCAGTAAATCAATCAGGACATCCAAATTTCTAACCTGACAACATTTCAATTTGAGATATATTTCCTCGGGCTTGTCTTTGGCGTAAAGCGTAATCACCTGGTTTTTCTGCCTGTAAGCAATACTATTAATCGGTAAGGGCCGTCCATGGATGATAATTTCATGTTGGTTAGCCTGCAGATGGCGGTGAAAAAACAGACGATTACCCATCAAAAGACTTTGACGACTTTTGATAATTAATTCTGGCAGAATCAGATCTCGCAGGCTCTCTGTTATTGCGAGGCTGTTTGCATTGTGATTATTGATCACCAAACGCCGTTTTGCCTTCTCTTCCAGGATGATTGCTACCCGCACGTTGACAGGCGAACCACCAAAAGTAACTTTTGTGATATGGCTATCAAATCGGTTGATGGCTTTAAAAACCCAAAGATGTTCACGCCTCGCTTTACACAAAGCCAACCCTGATTCGTAAAGCGCCAGGCCATCATCCCCAAAAATAAGCGCCAGACTTACCGCCAGAATACCTGCCATGAACATTCCCCCATAGAGTATCGCTGGGTAGGGGAATACACTTAAAATAATTGCACGGCCATGAAGGGTGATTCTTTCACAGGCATTGATCACAAGTGTAATTATTAACCCAGTAGAAGCCAGGAAGAGCAACCCGCCCAGGATTAATGGGAACCAGCGTTTTAAGCCCCGGTTTTGAAGGGGAAAACACCCTAATAACGCCCCCAATTGCTTTTGGTTTGAATCGATATCTGAATTAGGAATTGAGCCTGGTGCTGTCATACCTGGTTTAAACAGTGTTATGTCTTTGGTGGCAGACTGCGGATAAGTACGTCAATCATCGAAAAGGCTTTGGCGGCACCTTCTGTAACACAGGTGGTTGGGTTATCAACCAGGTAAGCCGGAATGCCCAAAGAGACGGTGAGGTAACGGTCGATGCCGCGTAAAAGGGCTGTACCGCCGCATAAAGCCACACCACGATCGATAATGTCAGAAATTAATTCTGGAGGGGTCTTTTCTAAAACATGACGAATTGTGCTGGCAATGTTTTCGAGTGGCGGTTGCAGGGCTTCTACGATCTCATCTGTGGTCAGTGTGACGGGTTTCGGTAAACCTGAAATTTGGTCCTGTCCCTGGATTTGCATGGATTTCTGATGGTCCTGAGGGAGGGCAGCCCCAATTCTAATTTTGAGTTGTTCAGCGGTGGGTTGCCCGATGATCAAACCATATTTACGACGCACATAGCTAATGATGGCTTCATCTAACTCAAGGCCAGCCACCCGTGAGGTTTCAGCCGAAACCAGGCTGTGCATCGCCAAAACAGCCGCTTGCGAGGTCCCCCCGCCCAGGCAGATGATCATATTGCCGGTAGGGGTGCCAATAGGCAGGTCAACACCGATAGCGCCAGCCAATGGCTGCTGGATCAGACTGACATCCCGGCTGCCAGCGCCCAAGCCTGCTTCGTAAACCGCACGCCGTTCAACGCTGGTAGCGCCAAATGGCACCGTGATCATCAACTTGGGACGAAACAAAAGCATGCGTCCGGTTACTGTGCGGACCAGCTCGCGTAAGAGGTTTTCTGTGATCTCATATTCAGCGATGACACCATAGCGCATCGGCCGTGTGATTTCGATATTCTCTGGAACCCGCCCCATCATGTCCAGCGCTGCTTTCCCAATTTCAACCAGTTTCAGTTCATCGAGTAGAATGGCGACAATCGTGGGTTCTTGAAGAAGAATGTCATTACCCTCTGCAATCCGGGTGTTTAGTGTGCCTAAATCGATGCCTAATTCATGTGAAAGTCCAGCCATCATGTCTTCCTTGGTTTGAAGTGAGTCCTAATTGTCCTGATTTTATTAATCCACAGCTCTTTGTGAAGATTTTGGGTGTTTCTTTTCAATTCTACCAGCCTTTGATGTGAGAATAAAGAAAGAGAATAACAAGCTTTTTCTTTTTTATAATTGCCCAACAAGAACTGATGCAATAATTGTACGACAAATCACGGCAAGGTATACTTATGAATGATAAAAGAACGAATACTTTGTGAGGAACAGATGCCTGAAGATACACAACTAAATTTTGAGCAGGTTATAAATGCACCGGCCGATTTAATTTACCGGGCTTTTACCTCTCAGGTGGGTTTGCGGGAATGGTTATGCGACATGAGTATAACCAATCCAACCAAAGAGGGCGGAATTTACCTGGTGTGGGATCAGGGCTATTTTGCCAGCGGAAAATATACTGCGGTAAACCCCAACAAAGTGGTTTCGTTTACCTGGATCGGTAAAGACGAACCCGGTTGGTCGCAGGTCGATGTTGTCATTGTTCCTTTGGATAACGGCGCTCATAAAATTGTTTTGCGGCATTCTGGATTAGGTGACTCTGAGGCGTGGAATGAAGCACGCCAAAACATCTCAAAAGGTTGGAAGCTTGGCTTGGACAACCTCAAATCAATCCTGGAAGAGGGGTTAGATCTGCGGGTGGTGAATCGACCCATGATCGGCTTTTTCCCCTATGCTTATGATAATTATACAGAAGCAGAAAAAATAAAATTTGGCTTCCCGGTGGATTATGGCGTGATGGTTTCCAATGTTGTCCCCAATTATGGCGCGGATAAGGCCGGTCTGCGGTCGGATGATTTGATCGTTGGCATTGAAGATCAAAAGGTGGATACTGTCAAAACATTGCTTGGGATCATTAAAAATTTCTCTGCTGGTGAACAGATATCCATTCAGGCATATCGAGGTTCTGAGAAATTGACGTTTTTAGTGGATACCACACCTCAGCTTACTCAAACTCTTCCCGGCTCTCCAGAAGAGTTAGCGAAAGAGATTCAAGCTGACCGTGCGAGTTTACTGGATTCCCTTGAAAAAATCCTTACCGGGCTGAATGACGCCGAAGCATCTTATTCGCCTGACCCTGAAAAATGGTCGGTCAAGGAAACCCTAGTGCATTTCATCCTTCACGAACGCAATTTGCAAACCTGGGTCAATGATTTGGTTTCTGATGTAGCTTGTTTGTGTGATGTGAATCCTAACCATTCTTTGGTCAGGATTCGGGCTACATTGACGTCCTATCCAACCCTGGTTGATTTGATGGCAGAACTGCAGCGCACCTACAAGGAAACAGTCGCCCTGGTTGCTTTCCTGGAATCCTCGTTCACTCAGCGGAAGGCCAGTTACTGGCGGGTCAGGTTTGAATTGTTGGATAAATATTTGGGGTATCAGGAACATATCCGGCGGATGGCAGAGATGATCGTTTCAGTGCGTCGCGAGATATCAACGTCTTAATTGTTTATAAATTGTTTTCCAACTTGGTGAATGTTTTGTTTTAATATGCTGGAAGCAGGTAAAGTAGTTGTTTGTTGGTTATTTTTAATGTTTGAAATGCTCAGTTGGGAGTGGTAAGATGACGGATATGGACCCGAAATACCAGGAAGCGCTCGATTTTTTATACAGTTTTATTGACTATAGCTTAAAACGAAATTTTCGCTATTCCGCTGAAAAATTTAACCTTGATCGGATGCGAAAATTAATGGAATTGCTCGGAGATCCCCAAAGAAATTTTCCGATCATTCACATTGCAGGAACCAAGGGGAAAGGTTCGGTTTCGGCTATGTGCGCCAGTGTCCTTCGGGCACAGGGTTACAAGACGGGATTGTATACCTCACCCCACATGGTTGATTTCACAGAGCGCATTCAGGTCAATGAGCAGTATATTGAAGAAGCCGAAGTGGTTGAGATCGTAGATACTTTGAAATTGATTACAAAAGAGGTTCCCGAAATCACCACCTTTGAGCTGACGACGGCGATGGCTTTTGTTTACTTTGCGAAAACCAAGGTCGACTATGCCGTTGTTGAGGTTGGGTTAGGTGGTCGGCTGGACGCCACGAACGTTGTTTCACCGATGGTGTCTGTGATTACCTCAATTTCATATGACCATGTAAATATATTGGGTAATACATTATCCGAAATTGCCGGCGAAAAAGGCGGTATTATCAAACCAAACACCCCGGTGGTGATTGCGCCTCAGAAAACGGAAGCGTTCCTCCGGTTAAAAGAAATTGCACAAAAGAATAACGCTCCGGTAATCCAGATCGGCCGAGATTATCTTTATGCTGCAGATGCACATAGTTTGGAGCGGCAGACCTTTTTAGTCTGGACGCGCGACGAGCAACCCCTGGTGGATACGTTTATCGAATCGGCTGGGAGAGATATTTGGAGTCCGACGCGCTTTAGAATCCCGTTATTGGGATATCATCAGATCGAAAATGCTGCCACTGCTTATGCCACTCTGAAAGTCCTTGAAAAACATGGCATTGTAATTTCCCAAAAGTCTTACCAAACTGGTTTTGCTTCCGTTCAATGGCCAGGACGCATGGAAATTATTCATCAACACCCAACCGTGTTAATTGATTCAGCGCATAATCGATACTCAACGCTGGTTTTGAGGAAAGCTATCGATGATTACTTCCCCGGTTTACCCATTATCCTGGTTTTTGGGGCTTCAGAAGATAAGGACATCGATGGCATGTTCCAGGAACTGCTCCCGAGGGTGTGGAAAGTGATCGCCACCCGTTCTACGCATCCACGTTCGATTGATCCTGAAATAATCGTCAATTTAGCCCACCGGTTTGGCCGACCAGCACAGGCAATCACCCCGATTGAAGAAGCGATGAGGGCTGCGGTGGATGAAGCTGGCAGAGAATCTGTGGTACTGGTGACTGGCAGTATTTTTACTGCAGCAGCCGCACGAGATTCTTTTGCAAGCATCCGTTTCCCTAATGAAGACCATCGTTTTTAACGATCGTTAGTGAAAAGAATGTTCAAATCTGTGGAGTTTATATGAACAGTGAAGCGTGGTATCTTGACGAGGATGATCAGGACAACCTGATTGGCAATATTCATCAAAGAACTGAAGAGCTGTATCGCATATCGAGCTGGGAAATGGAAGACGATGACAGCTTTACCAGCCCTGCTATTTTGGTGGAAGATGTGGTGGTGTTTCCACACATGATTTCACCAATTTTTCTCAACGATGAGGCCTCTGTACAGGCGGTGGAAGCAGCACAGGAAGAGAATAAGACGGTTGTTGCTCTGTATTGGTCCGATGATATCAGCGATGCGGATGCTGACCAATTCTTACCGATTGGGTTAGAGATTGCCGTGGGGCGCATCCTGACTTTGCAAGGCGGTGAACGGTCGGCCCTGGTGCAGGGACGCAAGCGGGTTGAGATTGTTGATATTGTACAAACTGAACCCTATTATGTCGTAAAAGCACGCCCGGTCAACGACAATTTCCGTATGACCCGTCATCTGAACGCGATGATGCGCACCTCACGAAATTTGTTCGAACGCTGCGTCTCCTTAAATGATAATCTACCGGAAGAAGCACACCTTTTTTCGATCAATATTAGCGATCCTGGCTGGTTGGCCGATATGATTGCTACATCGCTATCGTTATCCATTGAAACCCGAAAAAACTTGATGACGCTTGTTCACCCTGCTGATCGATTAAAAGCAATCAATCAGATTTTGGCTGAGGAACTGGATGTTTTAGAGCTGGAAGATGAGATACAGACTCAGGTGAAAACAGAGGTGGATCGATCGCATCGTGAATATTATCTGCGTGAACAGATGAGGGCGATCCAGTTGGAATTGGGAGAAGATGATTTCTGGGGCCAGGAAATTCGTGAACTGGCTGAGAAGCTGGAAACGTTAAGCCTTCCCGAAGTCGTGATGACACATGCAACCAGGGAATTGCAACGCTTACAGCAAATGCCGTCAATGGCACCCGAGGTGGGCATTATCCGCACCTATTTAGATTGGATTCTGGAGCTCCCTTGGACAGAAATGACTGAGGACAACCTGGACGTAAAGCATGTTACGCAGGTGCTGGAAACTGACCATTACGGTCTGCAGAAAGCAAAAGACCGAATTCTTGAATATATTGCCGTTCGTAGTTTACAGCCCAAACGCTTACAGCAGCCGATTCTTTGCTTTGTTGGTCCACCCGGTACAGGAAAAACCTCTTTGGGTAAATCCATCGCCGCTGCGCTGGGCCGCACTTTTGTCAGGCTCTCTCTTGGCGGCGTGCGTGATGAAGCAGAGATCAGGGGGCACCGCCGAACCTATATTGGGGCTCTGCCGGGGAGGATCATTCAAACGATGCGTCGTTCTGGCTCTCGAAATCCGCTTTTTATGCTGGATGAAATTGACAAAATGGGAGCAGATTTTAGGGGCGATCCGTCCTCTGCGCTTTTAGAGGTGTTAGATCCTGAACAAAATTATGCATTTTCAGATCACTATCTGGAGGTGGACTATGACCTTTCGGAGGTGATTTTCATCACGACTGCGAATACGTTGGGCAGCATCCCACCTGCCTTGTTGGACCGCCTGGAAGTAATTGAATTTTCAGGGTATATCGAAAATGAAAAGATTGAGATTGCTAAACGTTTTCTAATTCCCAGGCAGCTTGAAGAGACCGGGCTTGATGAGGAGGGCATTCAATTTCTGGAACAGGCGCTGACTAAGATTATTCGAGAATATACTTTTGAAGCCGGTGTGCGCAATTTTGAACGTGAAATAGGCCGTGTTTTGCGCAAGATTGCCCGATTTAAGACCGAAGGAAAGCGATACCCCAAAAAGATAACGCCGCAAGTCGTCCGTCGTTATTTGGGCCCGCAGGAATTTTTTGAAACTGAGGCTGAAGGAGAAGATGAGGTTGGCGTTGCAACGGCATTAGCATGGACAGAAAACGGCGGAGAAATTATGCCGATTGAAGTGTTGATTTTAGCAGGTAAAGGGAATTTGCAGATAACCGGTCAAATTGGGGATGTGATGCAAGAATCAGCACAGGCTGCGCTTTCGTATCTCAAATCCAGAGCGGAGAGTCTTAAAATAGATCCTGAAATCTTTGAAAACGTGGATGTTCACCTCCATGTTCCTGAGGGTGCGATCCCTAAGGCTGGGCCCAGCGCGGGTATTACGATCGCTGCTGCGATGATCTCTGCTTTCACTGAAAGACCCAGTTATCACCTGGTTGGCATGACGGGCGAGATCACATTGCGAGGCCGTGTTCTCCCGGTGGGAGGGATTCGAGAAAAAGTGCTGGCGGCACACCGGTCTGGTTTAAAAAAGGTGATTATCCCCGAGAAAAATGCTAAGGACCTGGAGGATATTCCCAACCCTGTTTTGAGTGATATTGAAATTGTCGCGGTAAAACACATGGATGAAGTTCTACCGGTTGCTTTGCATATTGCGGCGTCTCATTCAAAGACAACAAAGCGAAAAATTGCAGTTTAAAAAACAATACCCCATCGACGGAGATTGTTTTTTTAAACAAGTGGATGAACTGGTGGGTGTTTAAACGTCCTAATTTTGGTCGAGAGTGTAGATCTCATCCTGGAGAGTTTTAATGCCGTTTCGAACCTGCGTGATCATTCGGTCAAGATGTAATTCAAGGCCGGTCAGAGTTTCGAAGATGTACTTATCGGCCTCTCGCTGTGAAGACTCGGCATCTTGCTGCGATTGGTTGATAATTTCGTCGGCCCGCATTTTTGCTGCCTGGATGATCTCATTATCTTCCAGCGTCTTGTCAGCTTTTTCTCGAGCCAGCGCGATGGTACGATTGGCTTCTTCTTTGGCCTGGGCCAGGATGCGGTCACGTTGGGCGATAATCTGTTGGGCTTTTTTTATCTCCTCTGGAATGGCCACACGCATTTGATCAATTAGATCTAACATGCGGTCTTCATCAACGATGACGCTGTGTGTCAGCCAAATAGGTCGGCTTTCATTAAACAGTTCTTCTAAACGATCTACAAGATGCAAAATATCCATAACATCCTCCATGTTGTCCTTGCATCAGGAAATGTTGCAAGCGTCATACCAATATTAACATATTTTTAGTTTTTAAATATATTAATCCCGCAACGAGGTCAACGGGACAATATCTTGTTCCTCGCCTAAAACTTTAAAGCGATTTTTTAAGGCGGTCTCCACGTGTGGTGGGACAAAGCCTGACACATCGCCGCCTAGAGCAGCGACCTCCCGTACGGTTGTCGATGAGAGGAAGGTATGTTCTTCGCTGGTGATGAGGGCGATCACGTCAATGCTGGGGTCAAGTCGGTTGTTGGCTAAAGCCATACGAAATTCGTACTCAAAATCAGAAAAAACCCGTAACCCTCGAACAATTGCCTGGGCGCCCACTTTATTTGCGAACTTTACCGTTAATCCCGAATATGCGACAACATGAATGTTTTTAAAATCAAGAAAAGCTTCTTGAACAAGCGCCAACCGTTCTTGTGGAGAAAAAAGAATGTTGTGCTGTTCTCTGGCATAGACAGCAACGTACACCTCGTCAAAAAGATCCGCTGCCCGTTTGGCGATATTGACATGCCCATAATGAATGGGGTCAAATGTTCCTGGGAATAAAACAGTTGTCATATCAGCTCAGGTCTCCTTTCCTATTTGGCCAAAAATATTCCAGGGCCTCACGCATCAGTTTGTGCTCTAAAGCAGAAAGCGTGGGGTCATTTTCATAAACCTGTTGCGCATACTTGCGTGCTGTTTCAATGAGGCTCAAATCGGTCAGGCTTGCCAGCCGTAAACCGGCATATCCGGATTGACGGGTTCCTAAAAACTCTCCCGGGCCGCGCTGTTTCAAGTCATGCTCAGCCAGGATAAAACCATCGTGTGTATTAACCATGGCTACCAGACGTTCGTTTTCAGCTTTATCATCGGTTTGGGGGATGAGAAAACAATAGGATTGTTCTCCGCCACGCCCAACACGCCCGCGCAGTTGATGTAATTGGGCTAAGCCAAAGCGGTTGGCTCCCTCAATGATCATGATCGTTGCGTTGGGGATATCAACGCCGACTTCAATAACCGTCGTCGAGACCAGGATGTCAAATTGGCGGTCACGAAAATGGCGCATAACCGTTTCTTTTTCGTCTGGGCGAAGGCGGCCATGAATGAGGCCAACCCGTAAATCGGGAAAGACTTCCGATTGCAGCCGCTCATATTCCTGAACTGCGGCCAAAACCTCTTCATCCTCTCCCTGCTCAACCAGAGGGTAAATGATGAAAGCTTGGTGACCATGATTAACCTGTGAGCGTACCAAATTGTAGATGCGTTCTCTTTCAACAGGATAGTTGATAAAGGTTTTCACAGGCTGTCTGCCAGGGGGCATTTCATTTAGCACGCTCAGATCCAAATCGCCGTAGACAGTCAGGGCTAATGAACGGGGGATGGGTGTGGCTGTCATAACCAGCAGGTGTGGATTGTGCCCTTTTTCCCTGAGCGCAGCCCGTTGTGAAACGCCAAAACGGTGCTGCTCATCCACAACTGCGATCTGCAAATCATTAAAAACAATCGGGTCTTCAATCAGTGCATGAGTTCCGACAACCAGCTTGATTTCCCCTTGCGCTAATCCTTCCAGCAGCGCTTCTCTTTCTTTGGCGGGGGTATCGCCGGTTAGCAGGCGTATCTGATGTTCCTGGAGTACCGCTTTGTTTTCAGCTGGCGTTGCCAGTAAATTCTTAAGGTTGACATAATGCTGCTCAGCCAGGATGCTCGTTGGCGCCATATAAGCCGCCTGAGCGCCAGAACTGACGACCATCGCGATTCCTAAGCCGGCGATAATCGTTTTGCCTGACCCGACGTCGCCCTGTAGCAGTCGATTCATCGGTCTGCCAGAAACAAGATCCGCGCGAACATCTGATAAAGCACCGTGTTGTGCGTTTGTCAGCGAAAAAGCCAATCGGTTGACCTGGCTGTTCAACCAATCATCACTAATCGGGAACACTCGTCCTTCAACGTGCGCCCAGTCATGTTTCTGCCTGAGGACACCCAATTGGAGCAAAAAGATTTCATCAAACGCCAGACGGTGGCGGGCTTGCTGTAAATTATCAGGGTTTTCCGGAAAGTGGATCTCTTTCAAAGCAGTTGATAAATCCATTAAACCGGCATCTTCAAGGATGTAGGCGGTCATAAATTCCGGTATTTTAGGTGCCCAATTGCTTAATACCGAAAACATCACCCGGCGCAGCCAGCGCTGATTCAGGCGTGCTGTTAGGGGATAAATAGGGACAATGCGTTGGGTGTGAAGTTGTTCCTGTGAGATTTTCTCATAATCCGGGTGGTACATCACCAGCTTGCCCATGTACTGCTCAACTTTTCCGGAGATCGAGAGGAACATATTTTTACGCAGCTGGCGCAGATGGTAAATTTGGTTGAACCACATCAACTGGATGGTGCCAGTATCATCCGAAACTAAAGCCTGAACAATCTTGCGATTCTTTTCGCGGGTCGTAAAGGTGTCAACCCGGTCAACACAGGCAATGATTGTTACTTCTTCGTCGTAGGTGAGATCTTTGATGAGTTTTAATTTCGTGTAATCATCGTAGCGACGCGGAAAGTAATAAATTAAATCTTCGATGGTAAAAATACCGAGCTTGTTCAATAGCTGTGATTGTTTTTCACCGATTCCGTGAACTGTTTTGATGGGTGCGTTCAGGGAACCAGGGAGAACGTTTGCTGGAATGGTCGCCAGACCCTCGGAGGATTTTTGGGCTGAGAGGCGGCTTTTTGTGCGCATGGGCTTCTCGGACGAAATTGGTTTACTGTGTGGCGGTGTTTGCGATGCCCGGGGTTTTTCTGGCGCCTTTGGTGCCGACAGGTGTTTAATCCCGGGATTATCCAGGATTTTTCCGATGCTTTTTAACGCCTGTGCCCGCCCCTCCAGTGATAAACCTGAGTAACTCCTGAGAATATTAATGACATTTTGAATTTGTTTTTCAGAAAGCCCGTCAGCGCGTGCGTCTCCCTGCCAAGAGTCGGTCAAGTTCTCTAAACCACCGACGACTGCTTTATCAGCATAATTTAATTCTGCTTCAAGTTTGAATATTTTGTATAGTTTCTCGATGGACCGTTGCATTATTGAATTTGGCCTTATGTCTGGTTGCTTGTTTTTATTTTATCGTGAATTACACATTAATCATAGCGTATTACCCAGGCAATTAGAAGGAACACGTCATTAAACAAGCAAAGACAGCCTTAAATGACAAATGTGTATTTTGGTCAATATTCGATAATTAGAATGCCCCGATATACGAACCTGAC
>JAAYKH010000088.1 GCA_012522475.1 Chloroflexota bacterium
CCCATGGGGTGCTCCAGGCTTTCAAGGACCGCCCGTTGAAAAAAGCTGAACCGTTCAATGTCGTAGGTGTAGTCCAGGTAGAGCTCGTCGTGGTTAAAATACGTCACGTTGTCAATCAGGTAATAGACCTACTCGTCCAAGGTCAGCGTCAGCACGCCACAATAGAGGGTACGCCAGCCCATGCGGATCATGTGCCAGCCCAGAAAAACCAGCTGGTCTGCATAGCGGTCCCGGATGCCCTTGTAAAGGGGCAGGACGATCCGGACATCAAACCCCTGCTGGTTGAGCACCGGTGCCAAGGCGCCGGTCACGTCAGCCAGCCCGCCTGTTTTTGCCAGCGGCACCGCTTCGGACGATACAAACAAGATTTTTCGCTTGGTCATACAACCGCTCCCTTCCCGATCACGACCGGAAACTCCTTCTGGCCAACCAGCTTGATGCCCGGCCGGATGAAACAATTCTTGTCCAGGATAACCTGTTCAAGCGTGACCCCTTCTGATACATAGCTGTCCTGCATGACGATGCTGTTTTCAACCACCGCATGCTTGGCGACCGTTACCCCCCGGAAGAGCAGGCTGTTGATCACCGTGCCCTGGATCAGGCAGCCATCTGAAATCAGGCTGTTCTCCACCTGGTTCTCCACGCCGTAGCGGGCCGGTGCCTCGTCCTTGATCTTGGTGTAAACAGGCAGGCCTGACCAGAAAAGGTCTTGGCGGATCGCTTCGTCGAACAAGGCCATGGTGCTGGAAAAATAGGTTTCAATGCTGTTGATCCTGAGCAAGACCCCCTTGTATTCGACTGCCAGAATTTTCAGCTCGTCATGGCGGCGGATCAGGCTGTCAATGGAAAAGTCATAGTTGCCGCGCGCCACGTCTTCATGAACCAGGTCCATGAGGCGCTCGCGTTCGATCACCATGACCCCGATGGTGTTTTTTCTGGACGGCGGCTTGGGCGGGTTGAAAAGCACGTCCTTGACCCAGCCCTTGCGGTCGGTGCTGAGGATGGCCGATGGGGCCCCGTAGGCCATGCCATCCCGGTTATACAGCACGCTGATGTCCGCCTCATTGGCCTGGTGTTGCTTGACCAGGTCATGGAAAGTGGCGTTGAAGACCACGTTGCTGTTGGCAATGATCACATAGCGGCGCCGGTGCATGCGGATAAAATCCAGCAGGCCGGACAGGCTGTCAGCTTCGCCGCCGTCGTTGTCCGAATAAATGAAAGGGGGCAACAGGCTCAGCCCCTTGTTTTTCCGGTCCAGGTCCCAGGAGCTGCCGGTGCCCAGGTGGTCCATGAGGGATTTATACTTGTGCATGGCGATGACGCCCACACTGGTGATCCCGGAATTGACCATGTTGGAGAGCATGAAGTCAATGATGCGGTAGCGGCCGGCAAACGGGATGGCGGCCAAGGCACGCGGCCGGGACAGGTCGCTGAGCTGGATGCGGTTGTGATCGGCCAGAATCAGGCCCATGGCATTGAGAAACATCGGTGACCTCCCCCTTAGACCCGAAAGCGGGTTTCGATGATGTCGTCCGCTTCTGTATAGGTGACCATGCAGTTACCCGGGATGACGGCGCCATCGCGGATCTTCAGGCCGCGTTCAAAAACCGTGATCCCATCGCTGAGGTAGTGGTGGTCGGTGTATCGGTTGTGGCCGGGTACATCGGCCCCGGCCCGGACGTCGGACCCGATCACGGTGGAAAAGCTGACGATGCACTTGTTGAGCACAGCGCCCGAGGCGACCGTCACGCCGGGCATCAGGATGCAGTCGCGTACCACGGCCCCCGCCTCAACCGTCACGCTGTTGAAGAGGACGGAGTGTTCGACCGTCCCATAGATGCGGCAGCCGTCGGTCATGGCGCTGTTGGAGACGCGGGCGCTGGCTGCGACAAAGTGGGCTGGTTTGACCGGGTTGCGGGAATAGATCCGCCAGTCCCGGTCGCGCAGGTTGATGTCCTGGGGCCGGTCCAGCAAGTCCATGTTGGCTTCCCAGAGGCTCCCGATTGTCCCCACTTCCTTCCAGTAACCCCGGAAGCGGTGGGCTTGCAGGCGCCGGCCTGCCCGCAGCATCTTGGGGATGACATTTTTACCAAAATCATGGTCCGATGCCGCGTCCTGCTCGTCATCGATCAGGGCCTGGCGCAAGACCGCCCAGTCAAAGATGTAAACCCCCATGGAGGCCAGGTTGCTGGTGGCCTGTTCAGGTTTTTCCTCAAAAGCCGTGATGCGCCCTTGCTTGTCGGTGGTCATGATGCCAAAGCGGCTGGTCTCATGCCAGGGCACCTCCAGGACAGCCAGGGTCGCATCGGCCTCTTTTTGTATGTGGGTGTCCAGCATGCGGGCGTAATCCATTTTATAGACATGGTCGCCGGACAGGATCAGGACATAGCGCGGATCCCAGTCATCGACGAACTCGATGTTTTGGAAGATGGCATTGGCCGTGCCCTTGTACCAGTCGCTGTGGCCGGTTTTCTGGTAGGGCGGCAAGATATAGGTGCCGCCCTTGTTGCGGTCCAGGTCCCAGGGGCTGCCATTGCCCACATAGGTGTTGAGGGCCAGCGGCCGGTACTGGGTCAGGACCCCCACGGTTTCAATCCCCGAATTGGAGCAGTTGCTCAAGGGAAAGTCAATGATGCGGTAACGGCTGCCAAAAGGCACGGCCGGTTTGGCCAGGTACTTGGTCAGGACCCCCAGCCGGGAGCCCTGCCCACCGGCCAGAATCAGGGCGACAAGTTCAGTTCGCGCCATCGATGCACCTCCTTGGTTGTTTGCCATGACGGCTTTCTTCAAAGACCACGCCGCTCAGTGGCGGCA
>JAAYKH010000040.1 GCA_012522475.1 Chloroflexota bacterium
GGATTTATAAAATTAATTCTATCCGATCGGTAAAAGAGCGTTGAGCCCTGTTTGCAGTGAGAGCTTGAAAAGCTGCCCTTTCTGCCAACACAAACACAACAACCAGTATAATACTTTTGCCAAACAACGACGTTCTAAGCTTTGTTGGAGGGCAATACCTGTCAAACACAAAGGAAAGTTACCCATGGATTTTTCAAAACTCAGCAACCGTAGTTTTTTAGGACGTCTGCCCCGGTGGCCCTTGCGCCTGATCCCTGAAAGGGCTGTGTTTCCTGTTCTGCAAGGGCAGTTGCGGGGGAGGAAGTGGGTGGTCGGCGCTGGCAATCACGGATACTGGTTGGGAAGCTATGAAATCCAGAAGCGACAGGCTTTCGAGCGAGAGATTAAACCCGGCATGATCGTTTATGATATCGGCGCCAATGTGGGTTATTATAGTCTTCTGGCAGCCCAATTAACAGGGGCTACGGGAAAAGTCTACGCTTTTGAACCCTTACAACGCAATGTGAACTTCATCCATCAGCATATTGCCCTGAACCACTTCAACACGATTGAGGTTTTTGAAGCCGCGGTGGCAGAACAGAATGGTGAAGCCCTGTTTGACCCGGGCGTCAGCGTGGCCACCGGGCATCTTTCAAAAACGGGAACGGTACCGGTGCGCCAATACAGCCTGGATGCGCTCCTGGCAGCAGGTAAAATCGCCCCGCCCGATGCAATGAAAGTGGATGTAGAAGGGGCGGAATATGCCGTTGTCAAGGGCGCTGAGCGCCTTATTCGGGACTATCTGCCGCTCATCTTTTTAGATACGCATGCCCGGGAGGCGCACGCCTCTACGCTGGGGTTTTTAGAAAAATACGGATATCGATTCGAGGTTCTTGATGCCCGCCCGCTGGTAGAAGCCAAGGAGCTGATTGCCCGACCGCCTGCGAGCAAAGCGTTGCGTTAAAGCGCCAAGTCAACCCCATGCAGGCTAAAACACCTTATAAAAAGAGGCCTTAAGAAACTTCAGGGGCTCAAACCGCCCACCACCCGGACCAACCCGGGTTGACCCAGGGCGCCGTCAACCTCAATGCGTCTTGGCAGGAATTGGTTGATCACATTTGCGTTGGTGAGGAGGTGTGAAGATACCTTGCTGGCACGAAAGACCGAATCCCCGGCGCTGAATAACAGGGGCAATAAGAGCTGATCAGCCAGGTATTGATCGACATAGCCGTCCGTATCGAGAAATGTCAAGAGTTTATCCACCGCTTCGTCCGCCACCTGTTCTGCTGGCTTACCTTTCTCACCCAGCGCTGTGTAGCAGGATCGACCCCCGTTTGAAAAATAGGCTGTCAATTGAATAAACGTGCCTCTACCGGGTGAGGGCAGATCAAGTGTTTTGACTTTTGTGTCAGCACACAAAGGGTAAAGACGTTGCAGCGCCCGGCGTTTTTGGCGTTGAGGAATCGCACGCTCCAGGTTCGCCGCGCCTGAAAACCCACGAATTTGCACCAGCTGACCGCGTTTCAACCCCACAAAAGGGGCAATTTCTTTTACGGGCAGGATTTTGGCCTGTGCTGTGCCGCCACCTTGGGGGTAGAAACCGGCTGTTAACAAGCTGACGCTGGTGCGATAGCCACAGCCGCTCAACACAGGCAGCCAGTGATGCTCAATATAGTGAAAAATTGGGCTCCAGGGAACATGGGTGCCACCGGTCAGGGCAACCTGCGAAGCGCCATCCGCCAAGCTGAGGGGCAGGAAAATGGTCTGCAGAACCAGGCTCAGAGCGCCCGCAGTGGGGATCTCAAAGCGAAAGCGGCCGGCGCGCACCTTACCGGGGATCAGGGTCAGCTCTGGGCTGTTGAGCGAAGCGCCGATCAGCTCTGCTGCGGTGATTTTAGCGATGGCCTTGACCGCGACCAGGTGCTGCGGTTGCAACCCGGGTTTGCTGCGCTGCGCCCGGATATTCCTTATCGTCAGGGGAACGCCGGTTAATGCTGAAAGAGTCAGGCTCGTGCGCAGTACCTGCCCGCCGCCTTCGCCAACGGCGCCATTTATTTCAATCATCTGTGAACTCACTTCCTTAGCGACTTAAATCTTACCATGAGATGTTTCACGTGAAACACTTGACAGCACATCAATCGGGTGATTCCGCTCATGGACAAAGGAATTGTTGTGCATAGGCCCTAAGTTGGGGGTATAGTGGTAAGGTTTCACGTGAAACCTTGAAAAACCTTCGCTCGGAGGCGTCTAATCCCTTGAGCGTACAGCAGTAATGATGGTATGTCGTACACGATTTTAGTTTTTACCCAACACCCTTTGACCCAGACCAGGCTTGCGCAGGATTTGCTAACAGCGCTTAGGGCGGTGCATTACGAGAGCTTATGCCAGCAATATGGGCTCGATACCGCGCTGATAGCGCCGACTCTGAAACGCCTCTCTATCGAGCAATCCAGGGGTGCGCCGCTCCCTTATTTTCTGTTCCACTATCGAGAAAAAAGCCGACCGGCGCTTATCGTCAGCGAATGGAAAGACATGGCTGCGTGGCAAGTGCGGTTTCTGGCGGATAAGGGGACTGCTCGACCGCCTGTTTCTGCCCGAGCGTTCATCTCAAAGGCACAGGCTGTTTATGGCGTTGCGTTAGAAGAATCACAATTAACTGATCTGGGACTTTTGCTGGCGTATGAAATTGCACGCTGGCTTACCGAGCGAGGCCCGGGTATTATGCTTGGTGTTGACGGTGTTTGGTATCGGCTGAATCGGCATCAAGCCTTTTTGCCAATGTGCTGAAGGCTGACCCCTAAAAAAAACAATCCAAATGCGCCTATTTAAAACCAAAAGCGCTCTTCGAAAAGCGCTTTTGAGGTTGTGTCCTGTTATTGTTAGTTAATATGCATGGGCATGATGATATGCTTGAAATGATCGTCGCCCTGAGGGCGCAGTAACCCCGGGGTATTGGCGGCATTGGTTTCTAACCAGACGTTGTCCGCTTTGATAACCTCCAGGACTTCCCGTAAGAAACGGACGTTGAAGGCCACCAGCAGGGGCGTGCCATCGATAGAGGCGTCCACAAGAATTTCGGACGTGCCAGTTTGTTCAGACTGGGCTGAAATCTCTAAGGTGCCCGGACTGGCCGCGCCTGTCTCGGGGATGATGTTCAGGCGGGCGACGTTTGTGCCATCTCGGGCGATAATTTCGGCTTGTTTACAGGCTTTGAGCAGCCCAATGGTAGAGAGGAGGGTGTGAGTCTTGAAGCTGGCAGGGATAATGGCGCGATAATCGGGGAAAGTGCCTTCGATCAGTTGCGAAGCCAGTTCCATGCTGTTTGCGTTGAAGATGACCTGGCCGCGTTCCGGGGGAAAAGACATGATCAGGGTCTCTTCAGATGCACTGCTGATGATCCTTGAAAGCTCTACCAGGGCGCGCGCCGGAATGATGGCTTCAATGGGGCGCAAAACCGGGGTGGGAAGCGCATCTTCCCGAATTGAAATGCGGAATCCATCGGTCGCCACCATGGTGATGTGATCGCCGTCCAGTTTTAGAAGCACGCCGGTCAGCACCGGGCGAGCTTCGTCTGTGGATGCAGCAAAGGCGACCTGGTGTACCATCTCTTTGAAGTTGGTAACATTTAAGGCGACGCCATCTTCAAGGTCGGGCTCAGGTATGGGGGGGAACTCCTCGGCATCGATGCCTTTGATGTTGGTTTCTGAAGACCCGCAGCGCACATTCAGGGTTTGCGTACTTTTGTCCAGAGCCATGACAACCTGTTCGCTGGGTAAATTGCTGACCAGGTCCGTAAAAGTGCGTGCGGGGACGGTGATGGCGCCTTCGCCTTCAATCCGCGCACCTATCCAGCTGGTAATACCAATTTCGAGGTTGGTAGCTGAAAGACGCAGTCGACCTTGGTCCGTCTTGATCAGGATGTTCGAGAGGACGGGCAGTGTACTCCTGGGAGAAACCGCTCTCGAGACCATGTTAACGCTGTGGGCAAGTTGGGCTTGTTTGACGTGAACTTTCATTGGGGCGCACCTCTCCTGTCTGAATATGACCGTAGGTTTTATCCTTAAAAGTATACATCGAAGATTAATATTTTGCCAGTGATTAAAAACCGCCGTATTACCGCACCCTTAGGCTTATTGACAGGCCAAAAGGCGTGAAGTAAGCTTATTTCTGTCCGGGTGGGACCGGCGTGGCGGAGCCCAGTGAACCCCGTCAGGTCCGAGAGGAAGCAGCGGTAAGCCGGTTACTCCGGGTGCCGCCGGTAATCCTGCCCGGGCATTCTGGTTAATGCCCATTGAACGTCGGCCTAATTCATGATATAACCCATGCCATGAGCGAACACACTCCCCCGATTTGTGATTACGAGGACTCCGATTACCAGCAATCCTTTTGGGAGCATGGCGGTCGTGCCTACGAAGACGCCGTTGAAGCTTTTGCGCTGCGGCGGCTTTTGCCGCCTGGCGGCAAAGCTATGCTCGAATTAGGTGCTGGCGCCGGGCGCAACACGCAGCGCTATCAGCACTATCAACGGGTCGCACTGGTCGATTATTCTCGCTCGCAGCTGGTGCAGGCGCAAGCCCGCCTGGGTGAATCGGAGCGATATCTTTATGTCGCAGCGGATGTGTACCGTCTGCCCTTTGTGGACGGCTGTTTTGATGGGTCTACGATGATTCGCACGCTGCATCATATGGCTGAACCGGCCCTGGCACTCTCGCAGGTATACCGGGTGATGGCGCCTGAAGGGGTATTTATTCTGGAATTTGCCAATAAACGTAATCTCAAAGCGATTATGCGTTTCTGGCTGGGCCAGCAAGGGTGGAACCCCTTTACGCCTGACCTGGTTGAATTTGCTGCATTAAATTTTAACTTTCACCCCAAAGCGATTAAGCGGGATTTGCAGGCGATTGGTTTTGTAATTGAAAGGGTCCGGACGGTCTCTCATTTCAGGGTGGGTTTTCTAAAACGCACGATGCCTCTCCGTTTTTTGGTAGGTTTGGATGCACTGTTGCAATGGACGGGGCGCCTGGTGCAGGCCTCGCCCAGCGTGTTTGTGCGCGCACGGGTGGCTGGAAAACAGCGGGACGCTGCGGGGGATGTTCTGTTTCAATGCCCGCGCTGCCAGACGGTTATCCCGGGCGCAGGGGATGATTTAGTCTGCGGGGGATGTGGCGCCCGGTGGCCTTTCCAGGACGGCATCTACGATTTTCGCATGAAGACCGATTGAGAATAAGAAATATTTTCCTGTTAGCGCGGTCGATGACCAGCTGGTATAACCTGCCTGGCAAAGCTGGTTTGCTGCCAACCAGCGTTAATGCTACCAAACAGGAAAAAACTTCCTCGGTATCGCGGGCGAAAAATTACTGGTAATTTTCCCAAATTGCAAGCACTTTGTCCGCATAGGTATAGCCCATATCCATCGGCCCGTAGCGGAACAAGGCCTCGCGATACGAACCAGCTTTGGTCAGCAGGTCCGCCAGCATTTGGGCGCCGAAGGCAAGGTTGAATTCCGGATCCTGAAGTTCATGGATGGTCGGACGGCTGGCAAAGCAGGGCCCATTAACGCACATAAACTCAGCGGCAATTCCGTCGCGCGGCATCACTTGCATCAACCCTACCGCACCGCTGCTTGAATAGGCGTTAGCATCGCCGCCGCTTTCTTGCAGCATCACTGCCGCGATCAGCCGGGCGGGCAGTCCGGTGCGGTGGGCATTGGCTTCAATTGACTGGCACCATTGCAAGATGTCGGGTGGATAACTTACCGGCAGCGAGCAGGCATGATCTGAAGTTTCTGCCAATGGCGCTGAGCTTTCCTCGCGGGGATGCCCATCATCGGCACCTGCTGCCGACGCCGTGAGGGTGGGTGCCAGCAATGCCTGGGGCGGCATTTGTGCGGCAGCTACGGTTCCAATCCAGATCACAATCATGCAGCCGACCAACACTGCCGGGATAACGATTATGCGACGCATCATACACCTGCCTTTTTGACAAATAGAACATAAGTTCGTGCTATATTTCATAGAATAGCACAAATGTTCTATTTGTCAAGGGCAAGCGCTTATGAAGCCTGATATTTTAAGGTTCTCCTTGATAATAGAAGGAAAAACCTTTACTTAACAAAATTGTTATGGGAAGTCGATGATCGACAGTAATGGGGCTTGAGATTGCAGCATTTTACAGCGTCACTGGCGCCCGGCCAGGAGAATAATATTTGAGATACTTTTATTTAATCCCGCTGGTGATAGCAGCGCTGACAATCTGCAGTTTTCACGGGCTGAAGTGGATTAACTCTCCGACCTTCAGATTGTTTCGAGATCAAAGGGCACGCCAACGGTCTGGCCTGCTTCGATGAGGGACGCTACAATTTCGCCTAATAAGGGGACGCCCTGATGCCGGTACTTCTCCTCGTTTTCATATTCTTTTTCGCCGGGGATGTAAACGCGGTCCTGTCCAGGAAGTTTGGGTGTGGCTTTCAGCGCGCGGATATAGTCGTCCATAGCTGCTTTGAATTCGTCGATGGGGCGGAAGTTTTCAATTTTGATGGCAGCGAAGAAATGCCCCACATCAGCCGTGCCCTTTTTCCCCGGATCGCCGACCTGTGTTCCGAAGGCAGCTCCGGCTAAAACCCCGGATAGTAAATCGACCAGCAGAGACAGGCCGTAACCTTTGTAGCCACGCAGTTCGGCCGGGCCGCCCAGGGGCAGCAACGCGCCGCCTTGCAGCACCTCTTCGGGCGCTGAGGTGAGTTCACCGCGCGAGTTGATGCCCCACCCTGCAGGGATCGGCTGCCCGGATTTTTGATGCACTGAAATACGCCCAATGCTGACGATACTGGTAGCCATGTCCAGGGTATAAGGTTTTTCCTCACCTGCCGGGATGGCTACGGCAATTGGGTTGGTGCCCAGAACGGGCTTTAGCCCATAGGTGGGCGCGACCAGGGGCTGAGAATTGGTCAGGCTGATGCCGATCATATCTTCCGGCAGGGCCATCATGGAATAATAGCCCGCGATGCCATAGTGATTGCTGTTGCGCACAGTTGTAATGGCCAGGCCGGCTTTGCTCGCCAGCTCGATACAGCGTGACATGGCCCGGTAGGCCACCACCTGGCCCAGGCCATTGCCGCCATCTAAAGTGAGCGTGGCCGGGCTTTCCTGAATCACGCGCATGGGCGATGCCGGGTTGATCGCGCCTTTTATAAGGCGGTCGCCGTAGTAACTATGCAACCTGATGACGCCATGCGAGTTGATCCCACGCAAATCGGCAGAGACCAGCACATCAGCGGCAATTTGGGCATCGATAATCGGCACATTCAAGGCGGTAAAAAACCGGGCAACATAAGCTTTAAGCGCTTCGACAGGGTAAATAAAAGTTTTAGGCATGTTATTCTCCGTAAGGTTATGATCCACGATGATTATAATCCAGGCCTCATTCTGCGTGCTATAATTACACGGAAGGAGAAGAAAATGAAAAAACCCAAGATCATTGCCCATCGGGGGGCAAGCGGGCGTGCACCTGAAAATACGATGGCGGCTTTTCGGTTAGCGATGGATCAGCAAGCTGATGGCATCGAGTTAGATGTGATGCTGACCAAGGACGGGCAAGTCGTTGTTATCCATGATGATACCGTTGACCGCACTACCAATGGTTTCGGCAAGGTACGCGAGCTGTCCTTGGTAGCACTGCAGAATTTGGACGCAGGAAACGGCGAACACATCCCGACCCTGCAGGAAGTTCTGGATACGTTCGGCGATCAATGGTTGATCAATATTGAATTAAAGAACTATGCTACGCCCTTTGATGCGCTCCCGGTTGCGACGGCACAGATTGTCAGACGCGCGGGATTAACCGATACGGTGATCATCTCGTCGTTTAATCCCTTCAACCTGCCGCGGTTTCGGCGCAACTGTCCGAAGGTTAAATTGGGATTGCTGACTGTGCCTGGCAAAGCTAACCTCTGGCTTTGGCGCCTGTTTCGCTTTGACGCCCTGCACCCCCATTACGAAGATGTTAATGCTGACCTGGTGACGAGTGAAAAAGCGCGCCAGAAGCAAATCAATGTTTGGACAGTGGACGACCCCGATGATATTCGCCGAATGGCCGCCTTAGGGGTTGACAGCATCATCACCAATTTCCCACAAGAAACTCGAGCAGCCCTGGAGACCCTTGTGTGAGAAAATTCTTGCGCCCTTTTTGCTGTTTGATCATTTTAACGCTGTTCCTGACCTGTTCGGGCGTTCTTCCCGCGGGTGCGCAGAAGCCCTCTCAGGCAGAAGCCTTACTTCAAACTATGAGTGCAGAGGAAAAAGTTGCGCAACTTTTCCTGATCACTTTTGAAGGCCATGAAATCGATGAAGATTCAGAACTTTACCAGCTGATTTCGAGGTATCAAATTGGCGGTGTGGTGTTGCGCACCGATAATAACAACTTTCCAGCCGAAGAGACAACCGCATCAATTCAACAATTAACCCACAAATTGCAGGATATCGTTTGGGAATTCTCCTCACAGGTGATTGACATCGAAGATACCGGCGGAACAGCAGGTTATACCTATGTGCCCTTATTAATTGGGGTTCAGCAATTAGGCGATGGATACCCGGGCGATCAGATTTTATCCGGTTTGACACAGCTGCCCTCACATCTGGCGATTGGTGCCAGCTGGGACGTGAACCTGGCAAACCAGGTGGGGGAAATTTTGGGAGCTGAGCTGAGCTCTTTAGGCATTAATCTATATTTAGGCCCGAATTTAGATGTGCTGGAAGCTGTGAACAATGAGGCTGCCAGTTCTTTGGGGGTGAATGCCTTTGGCGGCAATCCCTTTTGGGTTGGTGAACTGGGAAAAGCCTTTGTCAGCGGCGTGCACGTGGGCAGTAACAACCGTATGCTGGTTGTCGCTCGAAACTTCCCAGGAACGGGAAACGCAGATCGATATCCGGACGAGGAAGTATCGACGGTTCGAAAATCGTTGGAGCAACTAAAACAGGTGGAATTGGTGCCTTATTTCTCTGTTTCAGTGCCGCCCTTAGGAGACCCGGGCCGTGTGGATGGCATCATGGTCTCACACAATCGCTATCAAGGCCTCCAGGGGAACATCCGGGCGAATACCCGACCCATCAGCTTTGATTCAAATGCACTTCAACAGGTATTTTCATTGCCCGAATTTGCCGCCTGGCGCGAGGAGGGCGGCTTAATTGTCACTGACAACCTCGGCAGCAGTGCAGTCAGGCGGTTTTTAGACCCGAATGGAACCAGTTTCGATGCACGCTTGGTTGCGAGAAATGCTTTCCTGGCCGGTAATGACGTCCTGTATTTGGATGATTTTATCGCCACCGACGACACCGATCCTTATGCCACGTTTGCATCGGTGATCGATTCATTCGTTCAGAAGTATCGCGAAGATTCAGCCTTTGCGAAAAGGGTGGATGCCTCGGTATTAAGAATTTTAGAAGCGAAATTTAATATCTATAGCAATTTTTCATCAGTGTGGCACGGTAATGGTGATCTTGAGCAGATCGGGATCGCACATGAGGTTACATTCGATGTTGCCCAGGCCGGGCTCACTTTGATCAGTCCCAGCGAGCAGGAATTGGATACGGTGCTCATTGATCCACCGCAGTGGTATGACAATGTGATAATTTTTACAGATGTGCGTACGGTTTCCCATTGTGAGAGTTGCCCTCAAACAACGGACGTCAGCGCCAATGCACTGGCGAATGCCCTGATCAACCTTTACGGGCCCCAGGCCGGCGGACAAATCCTGCAAAACAGGATTCACTCCTACGCGTTCACACAATTGTCTGAATTTTTAGATAATCTTGAAACAGAGTCCACAGAGCTGATTGGATCGACCATTCGCACTGCAAATTGGGTGGTTTTCAACGTCTTTGATATCTCGGAGCAATACCCATCGTCGAACGCGTTGCAGCGGATTTTGGCGGAACGCTCCGAACTTTTAACGGGCAAAAATGTGATCGTCTTTAGCCTGGGTTTGCCAACCTATTTGGATGCAACCGATATCTCCAAGGTCACTGCTTATTATGGCTTGTTTAGTAAGGCCCCTGAATTTTGGGATGTAGCAGCGCGGGTTTTAATGCAGGAATCTGATCTATCAGGTGCGCTGCCCGTATCTTTGAATGCTGTTGGTTATGATTTGGCCGCTGTAACTTCACCCGACCCGGCCCAGGTGATTCGCTTGGAACTCGTTGCACCCGCGGAAGGCAAGGAGGCGCAAGGGGCAGCCCAAGAAGGTGATGCAGCGGTAGACGAACAGGCAATTGAACTGGAGGGTATTCCCGGTGTGACTAAAACACCTGAACCGACTCCGCTGCCAAGTTTTAATGTGGGCGATATGATCACCATTCGCACCTCACCCATCCTTGACCACAACCGGAACATTGTGCCCGATGGCACCCAGGTGCGCTTCAATTTTCGCATCACAGGGGAACCTGGCATCACCCAGCAATTTGAATCTTCCACCGCCGGTGGCGTAGCACTCTTTAATTATCGCATTGAATCAGCGGGGGGTATTGATATCACCGCGTCAAGCGGCATGGCAACCCAGTCTGAGACCTTACAGATCAATATCTCCTCTGAGGGGATTATGTCAATTTTTGCTTTCACGCCAACGCCGATGTTTTCACCAACCCCCGACCCCTTGCCCATGGCAACCCTAACGCCCACCCCGCAACCGACGCCGACCATCACACCAGGGCCTATTCCTGCCGATTATCCTTCGTTGGGCGATTGGGCTTTTGGCGTCTTGGTGATGGGTGTCGGCAGTGCGCTGACCTTCCTGATCGGGATGCTGTGGTGGGGTTCTTCACGTTGGGGATTGCGTTCTGCCCTGTGTGCCCTGATTGGCGGCTTGCTCGCTTATACCTATCTCAATTTAGGCTTTGATGGGACTGCGTACTGGATTCAGAAGTCCGGGACAGTATTTGTTGTAGAGATCGTAATTGTGGGTTTGCTGCTCGGGTGGATTGTTGCTTTGGTCTGGTGGATGAGAACCGAAGGGCGTTACCCGCTGCGCAGAGGGCGGTAACCTCCTGGTAGGTTAAGGGTGGTCTTCAGAACCGAATGGGTTTTCACTGAACGATTAAAAATTACGAATTAAGGTGAGTAACAAGCTGATTACTGTCAGGCTTCCCGCAAGGTAGAGCAGAATTTTCTCTGGTGTGCGGATCAGTCTGGGTTGGAGGCGACGGTCTCCACGGAAGGTTTTAGTGACGGGGGCGTCTTCCAAAAACAATGCTTTGACAAAAGCCTCAATATCTTTTGGACGGTCTTCCGGGTGTAATTGCAGGGCCCAGTTAATGGCCCGTTCCGTGCGCGTGCTGACATCGGGATTAATAGTTCTGACCGGGGGCAAAGTACCCGGGTTCAGGAAGCGGTCACGGACGTTAAGGGGCGGTTCGTTGGTCAGCAAGTGGTAAAGCGTGCCCCCCAGCGCATAAATATCACTGCGTGCGTCGGTATGCCCTGAATCACCGCCATATTGTTCCAGTGGTGTATAAAGGGCGGTTCCCTGTCCTTGGAGGATGGTAATGGTCACCTCACCAGGTGCCAAAACTTTCACCAAACCAAAATCCACCAGCTTAACCAGGCCGTTGGGGGTGAGTTTAAGGTTACTGGGTTTGATGTCGCGGTGTAAAATGGGTGTTTCCTGGGTATGCAGGTATCTTAAGGCATCGGCTATCTGGCTGGCCCAGTTGAGAACATCTTCTTCGGGTAAAAAGGATTGCCCTTGACGCGCTTCAATCATCAGTTGGCGCAGGTCTTTACCCGGGACATAATCCATCACCAGGTAGTCGCGATCGTGAATTGAAAAAAAGTCCGACACCTTGGGCAGGTTGGGGTGATCCAAACGTGCTAAAACGGTCGCTTCACGTTGGAATTGATTGCGCGCTTCATTGAGCATTGCCTCTGGCAGGGCGCGGTCGTATTCCACCTCTTTTACTGCGCATTGGCGGCCTTCCAGGCGCAGGTCTTCAGCCAGATAGATACACCCCATCCCCCCCTGACCAATGACCTGTTTTATCTGATACCGGGTACGTAATACCGTACCAGCCTGAATTGGGACTGGCATTGCCTCGAACCTCAACGAATGACACTCTTGCCCAAATAGTTGGGCCCTCTTTCCTTAGATTATTACCGGCCTGTTTTTCGGCGTTTGACCGGAGGGCGCACCACCAACGAAACGGCATTGAAGGGTTGTACCAGCGGCGGGTTGGATGCGCTCATTCAATGGGTATTTTACCAGAAATAGGTTTGATTGGTAATAGCGATTAATTAAGGGTGAATGGGGTTATGCCAGCCGTTTATTTTGAAATCAAGAGTCTTCTCCCGCGCTTTCGCCAACAGGGACATCATTCAAGGTAAAATTTAACCATGCAAGCCTATGTTGAGGTGTTGATCAACCTCCCCAGGATCTCTGGTACGTATCATTATCACTTGCCCCCTGAGCTGGTGGGAGCGGTCCAGCCCGGGTCGCTGGTGATTGTGCCTTTTGGTGCACAACGTGTTCAAGGGGTTGTCCTGAAGTTTGTTGATGCTCCCAACGTGGCAAAAACCCGCCCGGTAGAAGACCTGGTTGAAAACCTGCCGCCGTTAACGCCCATCCAGCTTGCCCTGACACAGTGGTTGGCAGATGAGACCCTGGCGCCCCTTGGTTCCTGCATTGAACTCATGCTGCCGCCAGGGCTGAGTCAACGAACGGATACCCTGGTTCGGCTGATCGCCCCGCCTGAAACCGATCTTTCGACTTATGCGCCCCTTGAAAAACGGTTAATCCATTTGTTGCAAAAACGCGGAGACCTGCGGGGCCGGCAAATCGACGCTTCCATTCGCCAGGTGGAATGGCGCGGGGTGGCGCGGAGACTGGTTCGTAAAGGGGTGCTGTCCATGCGTGCTATCCTGCCCGAGCCGAGAGTGCAACCGAAGACGGTCCGCAAAGTTGTTTTGACCAGGCCCCCTGAAGATATCGACCAGACCGAGCAGCCCTTCTGCAGAATTGAAAAAGTGCATCAACGCCGGCAGCATGTGCTACGTTTCCTTGCAGCTGAAACCGGCTTAATAGAACCCAAACAAATCTATGCCCGAACCGGGGCAAACAACGGAGACTTGAATGCCTTGCAGCGCCAGGGGTGGATTGAATTTGTGTACGGTCAGGTCTGGCGGGATCCGCTTGAAGATGTTAATTTCATCCCGGACGAATTGCCAGAGCTGACTTACGACCAGCACAAGGCTTGGGAAACCATCCAGACAGGTTTGGCCCAAGCCCAAAAAGGACACACGCCGCCGCCCTATCTTTTACATGGTGTGACCGGTTCCGGGAAGACCGAACTTTACCTGCGAGCTGTCAGAGAAACCCTTGCTGCTGGTAAAGGTGCCATCATCCTGGTTCCCGAAATTTCGCTGACGCCACAAACGATTGAGCGTTTCTCTGCCCGCTTTCCCGCTGAAGTCGGGGTGATACATTCTCAGCTTTCGGACGGTGAGCGCTACGATACCTGGTTGCGCGTGCGTATGGGGGAATTACCGGTAATCATCGGGCCGCGCAGCGCTTTATTTGTTCCCATGCCAAATCTTGGATTAATTGTGGTTGATGAGTGCCACCAGGACACCTATGACCAGCAGGAGCGCGCTCCTTATTATCGGGGGGTGCCTGCAGCGGTGGCCTGTGCCCGTTTAGCCGGCGCTCCGATCATTTTAGGTTCTGCCACACCCCAGGTTACCCAGTTCTACCAGGCGGTTGAGGGAAATTGGCGCTATATTGAACTTCCAAAACGGATTTTGGCACACCGTGCCTCCATCGAGCATCATGCGCGCCGCCTTGGGATACCCCTGACAGTGCCGGCGGGCGAGGGCCAGGCCGCGGATCTGGGTCTGCCGCGGGTCACCATCGTGGATATGCGCGAAGAGCTCAAGGCTGGCAACCGGGCAATTTTCAGTTACGAAATGCAAATGGCCCTTCAGGAGGTGCTTTCCGCCCACCAGCAGGCCATTCTTTTTCTTAATCGACGCGGCTCGGCCACTTATGTGTTCTGCCGGGACTGCGGCCACGTGATCAGCTGCCCCAGGGATGATAAACCGCTGACCTACCATCGCCCTCAAGACGCATTGCTCTGCCATACCTGCGGCTATCAACGCCAGATGCCTAAACGCTGCCCGATTTGTGGCAGTCGGCAAATCCGGCAGTTGGGGACGGGGACTGAAAAAGTTGAACAACAGGTACGGGGATTTTTTCCAGGAGCACGGACTTTGCGCTGGGATGCTGAAACCACCCAGACGAAAGGCGCCCATGAGCGCATTCTGGCCCAATTTACCCATCAGGGAGCAGATATCCTCATCGGCACACAAATGTTAGCCAAAGGTCTGGATTTGCCCCTGGTGACGCTGGTTGGGGTGGTTCTGGCTGAGGTGGGGCTGAATCTGCCGGACTATCGTTCCACAGAGCGCACCTTTCAGGTTTTAACCCAGGTGGCAGGACGCGCCGGGCGCAGCCCGCTGGGTGGGCGGGTAATTATCCAAACCTATCAGCCGGAAAACTATGCCATCCAAACCGCGGCAGGGCACGATTACGCTCAATTCTATGAGCAAGAAATGGTTTACCGGCGTCAGTTGGACTACCCGCCTTTTTCACGCTTGGTCAGGCTGGAGTACCGGCATCACGACCCCCGGGTCGCTGAAGAAGCCGCCCTTTCGCTGGCAGGAAAGCTGCAAGCATGGATTGCCGCTGATGGCCAGCCTGTAACGCTGATCGGGCCGGTGCCCTGCTTTTTCACCCGCCTGCAGGGGCGTTACCGCTGGCAGATCATCCTGCGGGGCCCCGACCCTAAAGAGCTTTTGCGAGACCGTCAGCCCGAAAATTGGATAATTGAGGTCGATCCGCCCAGCTTGTTGTAAGGCCCGCTTTGGGTAAAAGTTGAGGTGTTGGCAAGCTTTACCTCACGTTATAATAGAAATGATTTAAGTAGATTATCGGCAGGAGCACGACAGTGCAACATCTGAGGTATGCATTTCGATTCATTGGCGCCTGTTTCTCACTGGCGCTGAAACATCCCCGGCTTCGCAAGCCCGTATTTAACCTGTGGATGGGTGGGATGGGGTTGTTAACCCTGTGGCTGATCCCGATGTTGGGTGTGATCGCCCTGATCGGCGTCCGACCGCTGGGCTTGGTTTTGATTGGCTTTTTTATCAGCTTGCTCTTGTTTTCTTTACTTGCCTGGAGCGGGGTGACCGCTTTAGAAACTTGCCTGGCTTTTGATGATCTGACCTGGATAGACCTGGAATTGCCGGGCTCATCGCAAAATAAACAGGATCATGCCCGCTGGCAGCAGATCCTCCTGTGGACTTTGCTCCAGCCAGGTTTGATGATCAATCATCTCTTCAATCAAATCCTGCGCCCCCAGCACGTAGAAGAATTAGCCTGGTTGTCGGGGGCCTATCTGATGCTGCCGGTCATCGCTCTGGAAGATTTCAACCTGAAGGAAGGGATTGATCGCATTAAACAACTGCTCAGGGATCGCCTCATCCGATTTCACCCCAGTCTCATCAGTATTCATCCGCTAACGGGGGTTGTTCAATGGCTGCTGATCGGGGCAGGTGTTCTACTGGGCTTAAAGTTTGGGGTAAAACTTGCTCCTTTTCAAACCGCTGGATTACTCAGTCGTTTGCTGGCTGTTGTCGTTGGCACCTTGATCGCCGGGGTATTGGCGTTATTGGGGTTGAGCATTAGCAGTTATAATCGTTCCTGCTACCATACAACGCTCTATCAATGGGTTTTAAGTGTTGAAAATGCCCGCATGACGGGCGATGCCAGCCAGGGCGCGCCGCCAAAGCTTTTAAGTCAGGTGTTGAAAACCAACAGTCGAAACCAGAAGGAAAGCTAACCATGTCACAAAGAAAAGAATTGCTTACCTGGAATGATGTTGACCAAATTATTGATCATCTTTTGCCACAATTTAATATGGTCTTTGATGGTATGATCATGATCTCTCGTGGGGGGATCGTTCCGGGTGGGTTACTGGCAGAATCTATGGATATTCAAAAACTATTGATTGCTTCGGTAGATTTCCCCTATGAATTAGAGGAGATGCAGCGGCCGCGCTTGCTGGCTTGGCCAAATTTCCTCATGTTTCCGGAAGAGGAATTGCTGGCCAACGAGCGCATCCTGATTGTGGATGATGTTTGGGGGTCTGGCCGCACAATTACTTCAGTAAAAAACCGGGTGGCTGCTGCTGGCGGCTTCCCATATACCTGCGTATTGCATTTCAACCCTTATCGCAACCTATTTGGCACCAATCGACCCGATTACTTTGCTGCCATTACAGATGCTTTCATTGTTTACCCCTGGGAAATTGATCGCGACCTGAACGGTACCATGCTGCGCGATTTGTAAATTGCAGGGTGGTTACGCTTAGGTGGATGGCGCCCGACTGGCACGTTAATTTCGCCGGGCTGTTCAGCCTGGCGCTATCAACGCCCCTGGAACACGCTGCACCCGCTTTGGAGGATGACGGATGGAAAGAGAAATTCGCTGGTACGATTACATCACCATTAATATCTATTATTTTGCGCTGACCGCGCGGTCGCAAACCTTGGCGTTAATCGTCCCCCTGATTTTGATTAAATTTGTCGATGAATCTGTAAAAGGTGCGGCTCTGGGGAATTTGCGTCTGTGGGGGTTGATGACAGCGGTGCTGATCCAGGCGTTGATCGGCTTTGTTTCCGATCATAGTCCGTCGCGATACGGTCGGCGCCGACCGTTTATATTGATCGGCGGTGTTTCAGAAGTGTTGATTTACATCCTGATTGGTGTGATTGCAGCCACCATGGAGGGGATGACGGGTTACGGGTTCTTATTTGTGGCATATATCCTCTCGATGCTCTCCGCCAATACGGGGCATGGCGCTTTACAGGGGTTGATTCCCGATCTCGTGCCGGAGGAAAAACATGGCATTTTTGCCGGCGTTAAAGCCGTCTTTGAGCTGCCGGCGCCGATGATTTTTGTTTCTTTTGTGATTGCCAAACAAATTGGGAATGGCAATTTCTGGCCGGCGATTATCACCCTGAGCGCTGTGGTGTTATTGTGCGTCGCAATTACGATGTTTGTTTCGGAAAAGTCGATCAAAAAGCCAGCAATTAAGATGGATTGGCAGCCTATTTTACGTTTGGCGTTCATGACAGCCGCCTTCACAGCCGTGATCCTCGGCGCAGGCGCTCTGGTAAAGTTCGTTAACCGCCTGGCAGAGGGCTTGCCGACAGCATCGGCATTGATCGCGACCGCTGCAATCGCTGTGCTGGGCATGGTGATTGCGGTGATTCTCGGTGTTTGGCTGAGCGTGAAGATCAGCCTGGGCGGTAACGGCGCCGAGGTGGATAAGTCTTTTACCTGGTGGGTGATCAACCGCCTGTCTTTCCTGGTGGGCACCACAAATTTATCGGTCTTCGCAGTCTTTTATCTTCAAGAACGTTTTGCCGCACTTGAGAATGTGACCATTGAGTCTATGTTTGGACAGATGATGATGTATGTCGGCCTGGCAATATTTGTCTCCAGCATTCCTGCCGGTTGGGTCAGCGATAAGATCGGCCAAAAACCGGTTTGTGCGATCAGCGGGGTGCTGGCTTTATTGGGCACAATAATTGTCATCGCTTCGCCCTCCACCACTGTACTGTATATCGGCGGCATGTTGATCGGGCTGGCGACCGGGTTGTTTTATTCCGCCAGCTGGGCTCTGGGTACGGGGCTGGTTCCCAAAGAAGAAGCCGGGCGCTACCTCGGGATCCACAACCTGGCCGGCGCCGGCGCCGGTGCGATCGGCGCCTATATTGGCGGGCCTATTGGCGACGGGATTGGCTTTACCGCCCTGATGGGTATTTTCGGACTGCTGTTTTTGATTTCCACCCTAGCGTTGTTTGGGATCAGGGTGAAAACCCCGCAACCGGCTGAGGAACTGCCGCAGGCTGGATAAAGCCGCCAAACCAATCACTGAACTGAAATTAAGAAGCTGGGGCGTCGCATCCGGTGCCTCTGCTTTTAATCAAACAGCTGCTCGCATGGATTAAAACCGGTGCTTTACGGTGTTTAGAAAAATTCTGGTATACTTATTTTCAGCCTGTTTAGTAGGAGTGGTGCATGATTCGCATTCGTCTGTAAATTCTTAATATTGCGGGAAGCCCGTTAAACGAACCCTCAGTTGAGGGCTTTCCACGAGTTTTTGTGTTTAAGAAAGCAGGTGAATGTGTTATCAGTGCATAATTTATCGAAATCATACGGGCTTAACGCCGTCCTTAAGAACATCAATTTCAATCTCAACCAGGGTGAACGCGCCGCGTTGGTCGGGCCCAACGGGTGCGGAAAGTCCACGCTGTTAAATATCATCGCGGGCGAAGAATCCCCGGATGCGGGCCAGGTGATGTTGAGCCCATCCGGCTTACGGGTCGGTTATCTGCGCCAGGGAATTGTCTTCGAGCCCGCCGAGACTGTGGGGCGCTATCTTAATCGTTTTGCTGCCAACCTGGATGAGACTCTGTTGGTGCTGCAGGCGATTTGTGCAGACCTGGAAATATCTCCGCAGGACCCGACGGTTGTTACCGCTTATGAAGACGCCTTGCTGGCGGTTTCCCGCGCCCAGGAGATGGAGGGCCTTCGGAAATCTATCCTGACCGGCTTTGAACTCCTCAATCTGCCCCAAAATACACCCGTTGAGGCCCTCAGCGGTGGGCAGAAGGTGCGTCTGGCGTTGGCCGGCATCTTGCTGGAAGCGCCGCAGTTGCTACTGCTGGATGCGCCCACCACCCATCTCGACTTGGAGATGCGTGCCTGGCTGCAGGATTGGGTGTGCTCTTACCCGGGGGGAATTCTGCTCGTCTCCCATGATCGGGCATTTTTAGATACGGTGATCCATAAGATCATCGCCTTTTCCCCGACCGGGGTGGGTGTACAGGAATACCCGGGAAATTATGGGCAGTACTTAACGTCGCAGCAGCTTGAATTTGAAGCAGCCATGACGGCTTATGTCGATCAACAGGAAGAGATCAAGCGCCTGAAGAAAGCCGCCCAAAGCGTGCGCAACCAGGCCACCTTTCACAAAGGTGGAAAGGCTGACCCTAAGAACACAGACGGGGCCTCGGTGGGCTTTTTTGCCGACCGCAGTAAGGAGACGGTTGGACGCGCCAAGCAGTTAGAAAAACGTATTGCGTATTTAGAGAATGAAGGCGCGCTGGAAAAGCCGGCGCATAAATGGGAAGTACGGATGAATTTCACCGATTTGCCGGATAGCGGGCGGATTGCCCTGCACATAGAGCGGCTGGGGATCGGCTACCAGGGAAAGTGCTTACTCCCGCCGATTACCCAAACGGTCACTTTAGGGCGTCGTATCGCACTTGTGGGGGCTAACGGTGCCGGCAAGACGACGCTGTTCAAAACTTTGCTGGGTGAGGTGCCGCCTGTGACGGGTGAATTTTCTTTTGGCAGCGGTGTTCAGCCCGGTTACCTATCCCAGGAGCAGGAGCTGTTACAACCTGAGCTGAGCGTGCTCGAGACTCTGCAGCACAAAACCGAGATGACCAAACATACGGATGCGCGCACCTTCTTGCACCGCTTTCTATTCAGCGGTGACGAGGTGTTTCAACCGGTGACATCGCTGTCTTATGGGCAGCGTTCTCGCTTGATGCTGGCCTTACTGGTGGCGCGCCAATGTAATTTCCTGCTGTTGGATGAGCCGCTCAACCACCTCGATTTGCCCTCGCAAGAGGCCTTTGAAACCGCCCTGGCCAGTTATGAAGGCACGATTTTAGCCAGCGCACACGACCGTTATTTTATCGAGCGCTTTGCTCAGGTTATCTGGCACTTCACGCCCGGGGGCCTGGCGGTGGAAATAACTTAGCCGTGGGTCAGGGCAGGCAGGTCAGCTTGCCACTCCCGCAGGCTATGGGCGCCTGTCATTGCGAGGAACGAAGCAATCTCGCAGTGCCAAGATTTTCCCTGCTTCCCAATTCACAAATCACCATTCACCTCCTTCTCCCCGCTAGGGAGAAGGGTTGGGGATGAGGGTGCTGTCCTGTTGGAAGTCTAGTCAGGGGATGCCCCACAACCGCACGGTGCAGTCTTGGCTTCCCGAAGTCAGTACGCGCCCATCAGGTGAGAAGGCAAGGGTATCTGCCCAATCGGTATACCCTTTCAGGGTATGCAGCAGGGCACCGCTGGCGGGGTCCCACAGGCGCACGGTGCCGTCAGTGCTCCCCGAGGCCAGTACCCGCCCGTCGGGTGAGAAGGTCAAACCAGACATCCGATGATCCGTTTTGATATAGCGTTCTTCTGCCAGGGTTTGGCTGTTATAAATAGAGATTCCGATGCTGGAGGCTAAGACCAGTTGCTGACCGTCTGGGGAGAAATCGATAACTCTGATAGAGCCCTTTCCCATTCCCAGGCGCTGCAGTTCTTCCACCTGGCTGACATTCTCCAGCGTGATAGCTGTTTACTCTCCCACCAGTAGCATCAGGCTGACTGGCCTGTACTTGTGTGGATAACTTTGTGGATAAGCCCAAAAAACACTTGAGAACCTGTGGATAAAAGGATGGGTTGATGTGTATAAGCTGGGGATAAATGACGAGAGCCAGGTCCACCACGCCTGGCTCTCGTCAAGAGGAGAAAAAATGGAATTCTGTCACTGTTCTGACATCAGTATAGCCAGGAAAAACCGTCTTTGCTTGACGCAACCCCCACATTCCCCCCACGATTAACCTACAGGATTGTTAACAACCTTCACAAAGTTAAGATTTGCGCCTAAGGTGCCTTTTATGATATGATTTGAAAGCGTACAAAGCTTAACAGGAGCAGTGTTTATGACTGAACAGGATTTCACCTTTGAAGAACAAGTCCGGGGGCTGATCGAGCAAATCAGCGCTTATATCGAGCAGTACCACGGGGGCGCAGTTGAATTGGATCGCATTGAAGGCAGGACCGTATTTGTTCGCCTCGGCGGCGCCTGTGAGGATTGCCCCCTTTCACCGGCTACGCTGCAGGGTTGGGTAGCTGGTACTTTGCGCCAGTTTTTCCCGGATATCCAGGTGGAAGAAGTTGAAAACCCCTGCTAATTAATTTCCCACGCCTGAATTAAGTTTTTAAACCATAGCCTCACCGAATGGGCGGAATTTATGACCTTGAAGGTTTTCCGGCCTGGAAACTGTGAGCGCTTGATGTGATCTCCATTTGCACGGTGCGATAGAGCGTATCACTGCGCAGTTCGTCCAGGGTATAACAGGTAGCTTTGAGATGGTCTGCCAGGGCTTGGGCCAGACCCTGGTCGAAGGCTTCGTGCTCCATGTTAATGACCAGGGAACGCAAGCCTTCGTTGGCAATTTGTTCAGCCAGCAAATAGGCTTCCTTTTCAGGCGAACCGCCGCCCACAGAGACATTGCCAGCACCGTCGGTTAAGACAATCAACAGGGGGAAGATGTCAGGATGGAGGGTTTTTTCGCGTTTTAATACCTCGTAAGCCATCTGCAAGCCTGCGCTCAAGGGCGTTTTTCCGCCCACGGGGATATCCGCCAAGGCATGCTGAGCCAGCAAAACAGAATTGGTTGGCGGCAGCACCAGGGTCGCACGGTCTTTTTGGAAGACGATCAGCCCAACCCGATCACGCCGCTGGTAGGCATCGGTCAGCAATGAGAGGATGGCGCCTTTGGTGGCGGCCATGCGTTCCGCCACAGCCATCGACCAGGAGGCGTCCACCAGGAATAAAATCAGGTTTGCTGCCCGCCTGACTCGTACTTTACGCTGGTAATCTTCCCGTCGAACGGAAAAGGCGACGTCGTTTCTTTCATCCTCGCGAGCTTTCTGAAAAGGCGCCGCGGCGCGCAGGGTGGCGTCGAAGGCCAGGTCATCGGCTTTTCCATGAGCTGGGCGGGCTTGGATATAGCGTCCACGTTTGCGGTCGGTCTGGGTCTGAGACCGGCGACCGCTTTGCTTACGCATCATTTCATCGAGGGGGGTATCCAGTCGGCGGGGTGTAAAGGTCTCGCCGGGTTTGACCTGCTTGCCGCCATCCCACCAGCGGGCGGTGGTATCGTTGAAGATATCCTGTCGTACCGGCGCTATGGGCTCGGATCCATCGGGTTCTTCGCTAATTTCGAGACGGGTGGCGAGAGGCTTTTTTTTTGATGGGTTTCAGCCTCGTCATCTTTATCTTGCGTGTCCGCAGGAGCGCCTTCTGAGGCAGCGCCTTTTAATGCTTCGATGTGTTCCTGCAACTGGGTGACGCCCATCTCGGAATGTCTGAAGGGCCCGGCTTTAACCCGGTGCGGGAGTGCCAGCTCTGCTGCCAGGGCGATATCACGCGGATTGATGGCATCACGGCCTTCAAACGCGGCGTGGGCGCGAGACGCTTTCAGGATGACCAGGTCCGCCCGGTGACCGTCAACCTGCATCTTAGCGGTCAGGTCGGCAATGACCAGCAAATCATGGCTGGTATGACGCACTCTATCCAGCATCTGCCTGGCCTGGGCAATTTGTTCCGATAGCTCCTGCTCCATGGGAAGCCATTTTTGGCGAAAAGCTTCCGGATCGGCTTCGAAGGCTATATTGCGCTCCATGATCTGGACGCGCTGACGGGGTTCAAGAATGCCCCGAATTTCCACGGAGAGGGCAAACCGATCCAGCAATTGGGGACGCAAATCGCCTTCTTCAGGATTCATCGTGCCCACTAGGATGAAGCGCGCCGGGTGGGTAAAAGAAATCCCCTCCCGTTCGACGATGTTCATTCCCATCGCCGCGGAATCCAGCAGGATATCAACGACGTGATCGTCCAGCAGGTTGACCTCATCAATATACAACAGGCCGCGATTGGCTGCTGCTAAAATGCCAGGTTCAAAGTGACGTTCTCCCTTTTGAATGGCCTTTTCGATATCCAGGGTACCCACCACCCGGTCTTCCGTGGCGGAGATGGGCAGGTCGATAAACGGTGTACTCCTTACTTCGACCGGTAGGCCGTTTTCATCGGCTTCAAAACGCTCGCGGCATTCTGTACACCAGCTGATGGGTTTGTGGGGGTCGCACCCAAAGCGGCAGTTCTGGACGACCTGAACCGGGGGCAGGAGGGCTGCCAGGGCGCGGGCGGCGGTTGATTTACCGGTGCCGCGTTCGCCGCGAATCAAGACGCCACCAATGCGAGTGTCGATAGCGTTTAATATCAACGCCCGACACATACGTTGTTGGCCCACAATTGCTGTAAAGGGATAAATCACGCGCATAAAGATTTGCCTTCATTGTCTAAAAATTTTCTCATTCAGTTTACCACGTCAGGGGTTGAATCACCAATTTCTGCTGATTGTTAAAAGTGGTTTTTCAAAGTTGATGGCTTGAATAGGCTGCTTACCGTATCAGTTTTGCGCTACAATAAAGGCATGCATTGGCAAATACACGCCCAGGATTGGGCTGTAAACCTGCTCAGAGAACATGTTTCAGGCGCTAAGCTGCGACATGCATACCTTTTCACCGGACCGGAAGGCGTGGGGCGGCGCTCGCTGGCGCTCCGCTTTGCCCAGGCGATCAATTGTACCAATCCGCCCGAGCGGGGTGCTTATTGCGATGCGTGCCGTGATTGCCGCCGGCTGGCAACGCTGACCCATCCTGATTTAAGCCTGCTCCAGCCAGAAGAGGGTCATAAAGATATCCGTATTGATCAGGTGCGCAGCCTGCAGCAGACCCTGGCGCTCTCGCCGTACACAGGCGCTTACCGAATTGCACTGCTGATAGACTTTCAACGCGCCACGACGCAGGCTGCCAACGCCCTCTTGAAAACACTTGAAGAACCACCCAATCGCGTGATTTTATTGCTGACGGCGATTGCACCGGAGGGCCTTTTGCCGACGATCGTTTCCCGCTGTGAGGTCATCCGGATGCGGCCGGCTTCGATAGACGCAACTCGAGATTATTTGCACGCTGACAGAGGACTGGATGCTGAACAAGCCCTCCTGCTGGCACATATTTCGGGCGGACGGATTGGCACAGCCATGCGTTTGGCAGAAGATCCATCCGCATTGGCCAACCGGAGAACGCAATTTGAGCTCTTGTTGGCGCTATTGCCTGCCCAGCGTTACCAGCGGTTTAAACATATTGACGGCCTTCTCAGGAAGTTGGATAAGCCTCGCCAGAAAATTAGTGAGGTTTTGTCTACCTGGCTCTCGTTTTGGCGAGATGTCTTTTTACGGGCTTCGGGGGAATTGCTGCCCCTGGTCAACGTGGATCTAATTGGCCAAATTGAGCAAGTGGCTTTGCAAGTGCCGGTGGAAGCAGCCCGCGAACTGATTATTGTGCATGAACAGGCGCTTCAATCCTTAGAGGCGAATGCAAACATCCAGTTGTTGCTGGAGGCCTTGCTGCTTCAATATCCCAGGGTGACCGTTTCACAAACACTGGCTGACACGGGCTTAGGAAGCGGTGATTAATGTTTTATTCAGGCTCTACCCGATAAATTTGTAAATCGGAGAAGCGGACTGTCATGGCACTGCTGTTGATCGTCCTGGCGTAAACACTCATCCCGCCGGAGCGGTTGCTTGCAATCCGATATTCAAATTGGAAGACATCGTTAATATAAAGATGTAACAGCCCACGAGAGACCCACAACCCCAGCCAATTGACTGCGGGCGTGCCAGGCTGGATACCCCGTCCCGACTCCCAATTTTGCAAAACAGTTGTTTGCCCCCCCTGGCTTAATTCCAGGCGTGTTTGGCCCGCGCAATTGATCAACAAGCGGTAAAAGTCGCCCGCCGATTCTTGCCAGAAAAGTAAGCCTATCTGGTCATCAGGCTGGCACAACAAAGCCTGAAGGGTCATTTCTAAATAAAAATCGGCTGGCAGCACATGCTCGCTGAGACTGGTCAGGCTGGTTTCTGATTCGGCAATAGCCAGCGTCAGGTACTGTGTGCCAAAAGCGATGTTACCGGCCGCGCTTTGCCGGGTTTCCCACAGGCTTTCATCTGAAAAATCGTCATCAACCAGGCGTTCTGCGATCCTAATACGTGTATCCTCAAAAGTGGGTTGTGGTGTGGGGCTGGGTAAAACGGGCAGGGTGGGCGTGGCGGTGGCGGGGAACCAATCGACGGTCGGGGTGGGGGTTTCTGTTTGGGTAGCGGTAAAGGTGGGCGTAAGGGTGGGTTCTGGGGGTACCAGGTCACAGCCTGTCAGGCTGATGAAGCTCATCACCAGGATCAGCACGCCAAGAATTATGAAAATCGTCCGGGAAACGCGGTCAGTTTTTTTCATCTGAGATCATAATTATATATCAAAATGGGGTTATCACCGAGCCCTTGCATCTGGCATTAATAATCATCGGTGATATAATTTTTGTCGCGAGAGATAATTTTGAAGAAAGATATTTGGCTTAAAGGATTAATAATTATGGCACTCGGCCTGGGGACGGCCATACTTATGCTTCCCAGGAATGTGCAAGCGCGTGACCTGGCCCAGGCAGCATACCAGACGCCCACGCCCAACACAGACGGGCAGATCCTTTACACAGTCCAGGAAGGCGATTCCTGCACCCGTATATTTCTGCTGACCGGGGTTTCCATTGACGATATTGTCAACCTCAACTCGTTAACTGCGGGTTGTGAAATATATCCGGGGCAGGAATTGCTTTTAGGCCAGGTTGACCCGGTCATCTCAACACCTGAACCCCCTCAACCCACCGCGGATCCTGGCTTACCCACCCCCACCCCCTTTGAGGGGCATGGGAAAATTTGTGTGGCGTTGTTTGAGGATTTAGACGGCAATCAAAAACGTTCGCAAAACGAGCTCTATCTGGGTGGCGGCGTGGTCAGCGTCAACAATCGTACTGGCACCTTTTCCCAAACCCGAGAGACCGTTGGCGGCGATCCTGACCTGGTTGGCCCGGTGTGCTTTGACGAGGTGCCTGACGGGGAATATAACCTGAGCGTGGGTGTGCCTGATCAATACAACCCGACTACCAGCATGAATTACTCGCTCAAGGTGACCGCCGGAGATACGATTGTGGTGGACTTCGGCGCACAACCCAGTACCCAGATGGTTGCTGTTGATACTCCTGCCGGCGAGGGGCGTTCACCCCTGTTGCTGGCCATCGGGTTATTTTTGTTGGCTGCCGGTGCGGGTTTGGCGTTCTTCTTCCTGCGCTCAAAGATGAACCCATAATCAACCTGATTGGCGCTGTTCTTTCCACACATCCCCTTGATTGTGATAGCCATGGGCTTCCCAAAAACCCAGGCGGTCTTTGGTCATGAATTCCAGTCCACGCAGCCATTTGGCGCCCTTCCAAAGGTACACAGTTTTTAAATCCGTTCGCCCGGGGATGGCGCCAATGACCCCGCGCAGGGGGTAGCCATGTTCAGGCGTGAGGGGCTCTCCTTTAAAATGGGTGGCCAGGAGAAAATTCTCATTCAAAAATACTGATAGCGGCAGGTTGGTTGTATAGCCGTAATCCGCATGTTGCATTACATAGCGTGCTTCAGGCTTTAGCCTGATCAGACCCTGATCGACCATGGTTTTTGGGGAAATTCCTTCCTATTCGGTATCGTATTTGCTCCAGGTGGTTACACAGTGCAGGCCCAGCCGACTTTTGACCCGTGGGAGCGCTACGATTTGGTCCCAGGTCCACACACTGGGCGCTTCTACGACTCCCCAGATGCGCAAGTCCCAGGTGGCAGGGTTGAAGGTTGGAATTGTCCCGTAATGCAAGCTGGGAAATTCGTTGGTGAGCTTTTGCCCGGGGGGCAGGCGATGCGCGTTTGGGGCGTTACGGGTCATCGGGCACGGTCAGGGATAGATAAACCC
>JAAYKH010000006.1 GCA_012522475.1 Chloroflexota bacterium
AATGGAGTTGACCACTGTGCTGAACGCTGTGCCAATGATCAGACCAATTGCCAGGTCAAGTGCGTTCCCTCGCGAGATAAAGTCTTGAAATTCTTGAAAAAATTTTTTCATAGTTTGATTAACACCCTTTCACAAAAATTTCGTGATTATATTAATAATTGAGATTATAACCCAAAAAAAAGCGGTATTATTATCAACAGCGATCAATTTATTTTTATGTTTAAAATAGGCTAGGAAAGGAAAAAATGAAAAATGTCGCAGTATTAACGAGCGGTGGGGATGCACCCGGCATGAATGCGGCCATTCGGTCTGTTATTCGATGTGGAATCGCCAAAGGGTGGACTATGTTCGGAGTTTACAATGGATTTGCTGGTTTAATTACGGATAATATCAGGCCAATGGGAACAAGAGATGTCGGTGAAATTCTGCATAAAGGCGGCACAATTCTTGGATCAGCGCGCTGCGAAGAATTTTATACCGACGAAGGTCGTCGCAAAGGAGTCAGAGCTTTGCGGCGCGTAGGAATTGATGCCCTGGTTGTCATTGGGGGAAATGGGCCACAAACTGGGAATTATGAGTTACATAAATTGGGCTTTCCGGTTGTGGGAATTGCCTCCACAATCGATAACGACCTGCCCGGCACGGAAATGACGATCGGCGTCGACACGGCCCTGAACATTGCACTTGAAGCCATCGATCGCCTAAAAGTCACCGCTTCTTCCCACCAGCGGGCTTTTCTGGTTGAAGTCATGGGCAGGGACTGCGGTTATCTCGCTCTGATGTCGGGTATTGCCGGTGGCGCTGAATATATCGTCATCCCGGAAATTGAAACCGATCCAGAAGAAGTAGCTGAATCTTTGAGGTTAGCATACGAGCATGGAAAGGGTCATGCCATCATTGTCGTTGCCGAAGGCGCCAAACACAATGCCGAATCCCTCATCGCCTACTTTGAGGAACACGAAGACCGCCTTGGTTTTAAAATTCGTGCCACCATTCTTGGGCATGTTCAGCGTGGCGGAAATCCTGGCGCCTTCGACCGCATTCTTGCCAGCCGTTTTGGCTCAGGGGCAATTGAGGCCATTGCCCGTGAAGAATACGGCGTTTTAGTGGGCTTACACGAAGGTTCCGTTATGACCTTTCTGCTCGAAGAGGTGGTCGGCAAGACGAAGTCCGTTTCAATGGAGATGGTTGAGCTCGCTCGCAAACTCGATTAATCAATCAGTTTTGCGCAAATAAGCTTCAATAAACTGATCGATCTGCCCGTCCAATACGGCTTGCGTATTGCCCATTTCAAATTCAGTGCGATGGTCTTTGACAAGTTGGTAGGGGTGCAAAACGTAAGATCGAATTTGGGAACCCCATTCCGCCTTGGTATATTCCCCTCTGAGCGCTGAAATTCTCTCATCCTGTTCTGCGTGCTTGATGGCGAGCAAGCGTGCTTTGAGAACACGCATTGCATTTTCTCGATTCTGCATCTGAGAACGTTCGTTCTGGCAGATGACCACAATCCCCGTAGGAAGATGTGTTAAGCGAACAGCGGTGGCATTCTTTTGCACATTTTGCCCGCCAGCGCCCGACGATCGATATACGTCAATTTTAACATCTTCCGCTGGGATATGAATCTCGCCCATATCATCCATTTCAGGCAGAACTTCAACCAGGGCAAACGACGTGTGCCGGCGATGCGCAGCGTCAAACGGGGATAAACGCACCAAGCGATGAACACCCTTTTCTGGTCGCAAATAGCCATAAGCCAGCGGGCCGCGTACACTGATTGTCACGCTTTTAATGCCGGCTTCTTCACCATCGGTGCGGTCTAATATGTCCGTTTTGTAATTTCGATGCTCTGCCCAACGCAGGTACATACGCTCCAACATTTCAGCCCAATCCTGTGAATCCGTTCCACCAGTACCAGCATGAATGGCTAAAAGAGCATTTCCCCGATCATACTTACCGGAGAGAAAAGTTCTTAATTCAAGCCTGTTTACCTGGTTTTGAATAAACTCAACTTCATGTTGAAGTTCTGGAAGCATGGAATTTTCGGCGATATCCAGTAACTCAAGCCCATCTTCAACTCTCTTTTTCAGCATTTCGTAGGTTTCGATCTCATTGCGAAGATCCGCCAGGCGAATCATAATGTTTTGTGCCCGCTCACGGTTGTCCCACAAATCGGTTTTTTGCGTCTCCTTCTCCAAATCCCCCAGCTCTTGTTTAAGTTTCGCTATGTCAAAGATGCTCCTGCAAATTCTCTAACTTGCTGTCAGTCTCGTTTAACAAAGTCTTTAAGTTTTCAATTGTCATTTTTTCTCCATTTACCCGTCAATAATACCGGAAACAAAAGCATCCCGGTCAAAGGGCTGCAAATCATTAATTTGCTCTCCCAAACCAGCGTAGATGATGGGCAGATTCAATTGAGATTTAATCGCAAAAGCCATGCCTCCTTTGGCAGAAGAATCAAGTTTGGCTAAAATCACACCGTCAATCGCCACAGCCTCTTTAAAGGCTTTTGCCTGCTGCAAGGCATTTTGCCCCGTGGTCGCATCTAAAACCAACCAGCTGGCGTGTGGAGCGCCTTCCAGGGCTTTCCCACTGACCCGATGCACTTTCTTTATTTCTTCCATCAAGTTGCTCCGCGTGTGCAACCTGCCTGCAGTATCAATGATGACGACATCTTTTTTTCGGGCAATGGCTGCATTGATGCCGTCGAAAGCAGCTGCACCCGGGTCACCCCCGGGCTGTCCGGCAATTGTCGGTACGTTTACCCGGTCTGCCCACACTTTAAGTTGATCAATTGCTGCCGCCCGATAAGTGTCTGCAGCAACCAGTAATACCGATTTGCCTTCGTCGCTCCATCGTTTGGCCAATTTTGCAGCAGAGGTCGTCTTTCCCGACCCATTCACACCCACCAGAACAATTACCGTGGGTTGGTTATCAAAATCAGGCATGTGCGGTTCTGCCAGACGTGCCGTTAATTCATCCTTAATGGCTTCCTGAAGTTCTGCGGTTGTGCTCAAACCCGCTTCTTTGACCTTTTGCTTCAACGCTTCGACCACTTCAAGGGTTGTCTCCATGCCCAGGTCAGCCTGAATCAACAAGGCTTCCAGGTCATCCCAGGTATCCTCATTAAGCTCTGAGGTACCCAAAAAATTGGCGATGCGTCCAAAAGCTATTTTACGGGTTTTCTCAAGCCCAATGCGCCATTTGTTTAATAGATTTTCACTCATATTAATTTGATTATATCACCTGGGATTTAGAAAATGTTTTATCAAGCTTCAGCAGCCAACTGACCACACCCAGCACCAATTTCAATACCCCGCCGCAAGCGAATGGTGCAAGATATCTGATTGGATTCAAGTACATCGGCAAATGCCCGTACTTTTTTGGCGTGTGACCCCTGTCGGACAAATTTTTGGGTTGGGTTCAAAGGAATTAAATTAACATGGCAAAGCATGCCTTTAATTCGTTGTACTAAAGCAGAGGCAGCTTCTTCTGAGTCGTTCACCCCATCAATTAATGCATATTCAAAGGTGATCCGGCGGTTGGTTTTTCCTACGTAATAGCGACAGGCGCGCAAGAGGTCGGACACCGGGTATTTACGGTTGATCGACATTAACTGAGACCTAAGATCATCATCCACAGTATGCAAGCTGACAGCCAGGTTAACCTGGGTGTTTGCATCGGCAAAGGCTTTGATTTTAGGCACGACACCAACGGTGCTGATTGTCATTCGGCGGGCGCTCAGACCAAATCTGCGGGGGTCATTGAGCGAACTTATTGCCAGCATAACATTCTTATAATTATGAAACGGCTCACCCATGCCCATAAAAACAATATTGGTGATCCGCTCATTGTTTAAGTCTAATTGCCTGGCGTAATGAATTACCTGGGCGACAATCTCACCATTGGATAAATTTCTCGACAGACCCATCTGCCCCGTGGCACAAAAAGAACAGTCCAGACCGCACCCCGATTGCGTTGAGATGCACACGGTGCGGCGTTCATCATATAACATCAACACGGCCTCAATCAAACAGCCATCAACCAGTTTAAACAGGGTCTTATGGGTTTGTCCACTCTGGGATTGAAGCGTTTTGACCGGTATAAGGCCCGAAAAATCAAAGTGTACAGCTAACTTTTCACGTAAAGGTTTGGGTAACGTTGAAAACTCACCAATATCTCCAACCCGGTTCTGATACAAACCAACCATGATTTGCTGCGCTCTGAAGCCCTTTTCACCCTGAACCGAAAGCCAACCTTCTAATTCAGCTTGAGTGAGATCAAAAATCAGTTGTTTTTCAGTTTGCATTAGAAGATTAATTCCGTTAAATCTTTGGCGACGATATCCGGTTTTGGAAAGTATTTTTGCGCCTGTTCCTGTGTCGAAACACCACTGAGCACCAGCGCTGTGCGAATGCCCGCTACCTGTGCACCAGCAATATCCGTTTCAAGGCGGTCACCGATCGCGAGGGTTTCTTCAGGTTTTAATCGCAAACGCTGCAAAGCAATTTTATAAATATCGGGCTGGGGTTTACCAATCACCTCTGCCTTACGCCCAGAAGCGGCTTCCAGGGCTACGAGAATACTCCCGGAACCGGGGACCAATCCTTCCGGCGTCGGAAGTGTTGTATCTGCATTTGTACTAAAAAATAAGCTACCTTTACGAATTAGCAATGTCGCATGCTTTAACTTTGCATAGGTTAAAGCATAATCCATTGAGGTCACAACGATATCAGCGCATTCTTCTTTCTCACTGACCATTATAAAACCCTGCTCAGTGAGCGTGCGCTTAAGGCTGGGTTGACCCACCACATAAATGGTTGCCCCTTGGGGAAATTTCTGATTCAGTAAAATAGCCAATGCCTGAGCGCTGGTTATCACCTGCCAAGCCGCCAATTTAACACCAAAGTCTTTCAATTTCTTAAGATACTCACCAACGGTGCGCGTGGCATTATTTGTTGCCAGGATCACTTTTAGGCCCGTAACATGGATTTGCTCAAATATAGCTGGCAGATCGCCAATGGGTTGTGTGTCGTGCCAAAGGACGCCATCCATGTCAATAATCAACCCCTTGATATTCTGCAGGTGTTCTGAAATCATGTAAAATCCTCTGAAAAAATGCCGGAAGGCGATGGCGCTTTCCGGCATTTTTCAATCTGTGGTGATGAACTATTTTTCCGGCGGGGCAAGAACTTTGTCGACAAGCCCATATTCAACAGCCTGCTCGGCACTCATGTAGAAGTCTCGTTCTGTATCGCGAATAATTGCTTCTTCTGTCTGACCCGTGGCTTCTGCCA
>JAAYKH010000041.1 GCA_012522475.1 Chloroflexota bacterium
GCGTTTATTTTTGTCGCTTTGCAAAGTTTGTTGTACGCTGGAGTATTGATAGTGCTGACAAAAATGCAAATGAAAGCCCTGGATTGACATAAAAACAAAAAGGCAGCTACTCAGCTGCCTTTTGTTAGCTGCAAGTTTTTGCGGTTATTTATCGAACTGCAACCGGGTTTTCGGGGTCAGCTACAGGATCGAAGATGTGCATATTTTGCATATTGAATACAACCTGTAAATCTTCACCCATCTCAACGCGGGTGCGGGGGTCTACCCGGGCGACAAAGCTATGCTTGCCATTGACCAGGTATAAGAAGATTTCATTGCCCATCAGTTCCGTGACATCTACTTTTGTTTCAACGGGTTCCGCTACGATTGAAGGCGGTGCAAACTGTGGGTTATGGATATCTTCAGGACGAATGCCAAAGACGATTTTCTGGTCAACTATTTTCTCGTAAGGCGCCTGACGTTCTTTGGGAATTTTCACTTTGAAACTTTCCATATCTACGTACAAGGTATCATCTTCTCTAATGATTTTGCCTTCAAAGAAGTTCATCGATGGCGAGCCGATGAAGCCTGCTACGAACATATTGTTGGGGAAATCGTACAACTGCTGCGGTGCATCTAATTGTTGCAAGATACCCTTGTTCATGACTGCAATGCGACTGGCCATTGTCATCGCTTCAACCTGGTCGTGGGTCACATAGATAAATGTGGTTTGCAGTCTTTGATGCAATTTGCTGATTTCAGCACGTGTTTGTACGCGCAGTTTTGCATCGAGGTTTGAGAGCGGTTCATCAAAGAGGAACACTTTTGGCTGGCGAACGATTGCCCGTCCAACAGCGACACGCTGTCGTTGACCACCTGAGAGTTCCCTGGGCTTGCGCTGTAATAGTCCTTCAATCCCGAGAATTTTGGCTGCTTCTTCCACCAGCTGTTTAATTTCTTGCTTAGGTACTTTTCTTAGCTTGAGCCCAAAAGCCATATTGTCAAATACGGTCATGTGAGGATAGAGGGCATAGCTCTGAAAGACCATTGCAATATCGCGATCTTTGGGTGCCACATCATTGACTTCAGTATCTCCAATTAAGACCACCCCTTCAGTGACCTCTTCGAGCCCAGCGAGGCAGCGCAATGCTGTTGTTTTGCCGCACCCGGACGGGCCAACAAGGACAAGAAACTCCTTGTCTGCGACGTCGAGATTCAAGTCCTCAAGAGCGACAACATCGCCAAACTTCTTCCACACATTTTTGTACGTTACACTTGCCATAATTTATGTTCCTCCAATCTAAAAAGAATATAGTGGAAGAATTATATCACAACTTGATTGATATATTGTTTTGCGAATTGTTCAAACCTTAAAAAACTTGGTTGTGTCTTGTAAATGGTGTAAATTGAATTAAGTACTTTCCAATTAATTCGGATGATGACACATCTTTCCCGTAGTACAGGATGCTGATCCTCTCGATGAAGAAAATTAATCAGAATCCATTGGTAAATAATGTTGACCGAATTCCTATTTTTATCCAATCTTCACCAGGATAGTTGAAACTAATCGCAGGCAAGACCTCTCATTTGATCGTCTATCAGGCTGGTAAAAATCATTGAGGTCTATGGTATTAAGTGTAGACAAAAAAATCAGCTTGCTGAGAATATGGAACCTTATAAGAGCATTGTATGAGCAATCCAATTATTAAGAATTAATCCAGCAAGGATTTCCACAAACTGATCGCAGTCGGGTCGTATTGTTTACCTGCGAGTAACCCCTGGTGTGCAGGGATGAACAGGTATAATTAAATTATCCAAAATAATTATTTTTGAAAGGAATGATTAGTCAATTGGAACACAAAATTGGTTATATTGGTTTAGGAATCATGGGGAAGTCGATCGCCCGGAACTTACTTAAAGCGGGCTACCCACTGGTCGTTCATAATCGCAGCCGACAAAGCGTGGAGGAATTGGTTAGCGAAGGCGCGCTTGAAGCACATTCTCCAGCTGAAGTAGCGCGAGAGGTGGATATTGTGTTTACTAACTTGCCAGATTCACCAGATGTGGAACTGGTTGCTTTAGGAGAAAACGGGATCATCGAAGGTGCTCATGAAGGGTTGATCTTCATCGATAATTCCACAATTAAACCGGCTACCATCCGAACGATCGGAACGAAATTAGCTGAAAAAGGTGTAATTATGCTTGATGCACCGGTTAGCGGTGGCGATATCGGCGCAAGAGATGGAACTTTAACCATCATGGTTGGCGGGCCTGAGGATGCGCTTAACCGGGTTAGACCTGTGCTTGAAGCGATTGGGAAGACGATTACTCACGTGGGTGGTCTTGGTGATGGTCAAATTGCTAAAGCAGCAAACCAAATTATGGTGGCAGCCCAAATGGTTGCTATGGGTGAGTTGCTGGTTTTTTCCCAAAAAGCAGGTGCTGACCCTCAACGGGTGGTTGAGGCAATCCGGAGAGGTGCGGCTGCTTGTTGGACGCTTGACAATAAGCCGCAGCGTCTTTTTTCAGGTAACCGTCAACCGGGGTTTAAAGCCTATATGCAGGCAAAAGACCTGGGAATTGTGATGGACACCGCTCGAGAATATGGTGTGTCCTTGCCTTCCTCATCGATTAATGCTCAGTTGTTTAATGCCATGCTTGAAATGGATATGCGTGAGCTGGATAATTCTGCGGTGATAGGTGTGATTGAAAAGCTTTCCGGTGCAGATTTAGCACAATAGTTTATTTAGCATTAGTTTATTAACTATTGCTGGTTCTGTTTGGATTGCAACAGTTCCTATTTTTTCAAGTAGAAGCGTTTTCTTGCTGCAATTTGCTGTTTGCGCTCATCTTCAGTGCGGAATGTTGATACGCATTTGGGGATGCGGTTATAAGTCAGGTTTTGGGAAAAATAAGGATCATCATTCACAAGATATGGCTCTAACATTTTGTAGCCCTGGAGCGTATCTTCAAGCGGCGTTTCATACCCACGGGAACTGCCTTCAAAGTGATATAAACGCGCAAACGGTGAAAATACATTCTGGAAGCCTTCTTCGTAAACCTTTAAACAAAAAGCGATATCCCCAAATGCCAATCGATACGCTTCGTCATACCCGCCAACCCGGGTAAACACCTCCCGACGAATCATTTGGCAGGCTCCAGTAACTGCGAGATAATTACGGTACCAGTTGGCAGATCCCATTAAACCGTGATAGTTTTCTGGTGCATTTAAATAGATGTGTCCAGCGTACCCTGATAGTCCCGCGATGATTCCAGCATGCTGAATGGTTCTATTTCTTCGCAAAAGCTTCGCCCCGACGACCCCAATTTCAGGTCTGACAGCCCATTGAGAAAGCTCATCGAGCCACATTTCCTCGAGGAGCGCCATATCATCATTCATTAATAACACCAGGTCAGAATCTGATGTATTTACTCCCAGGTTGATCGCTTCAGAATAATTAAATGGCTTCGGATAGGGGGCAATGATAACATCTTGTTCTTGGCGAATTTTTTCATAAAGAGAGAGAGTGGCTAAATCTTCGCTGCCATTGTCCACAATGTAAATAGATTTATGCCCGTCATAGGGTTGTGCCGCTAAGGAAGGAATCAGCGTTTTTAGAAAGTGAGCATTGTTTTTTGAGAGGATGATGATCGCCAAGCTTGGAGAATTTGTTTTCCATGCAAAGCGGATCCCGGTAGAGCTTTCTGTCGATGATACAGCGTTTAGACCTTGGTGGGTGAGATGATTCTCCACCACCGTTCGCAATTCCTCAGAATCGGGGACGGCCAAAGCTTTTTGAGTCAATAAAACCTTGGGGATATGTGAAATCTCATCCTGGGCCTCGCATAGATTTAACATCATGCTGTATTCAAAACATAGTAAGTCTCTATGTCTGGGAAACTCTTGAATATATTTTTTCAGAATTGGAGAATAGACAAATCCCCTGGAAAGGTAATTTACAGACAGCATCAGGGCAGGGGAGCTCGCTGTGGGTTTGAAAAAAGGTTGAATTCGGTTTGAACCTTTGTCGAAATACTCGCAATCGTAATAGGTCAAAACTGCTGGTTTGCCATTGACGAGCGTACGATAAAATTCAATTAATAGGTTGGGTGAAAACTTATCCCCTGCTTCACAAAATACGACATAGCTTTCGTTAATCTCATTAAAAATTGAGAGCAAATCATTTTTTACTAAAGAAATACGTGAGTCGTTAATATTAACAATATCGAAATTGAATTGACTCTTACTAGAGGAAATGATAACTTCCCAATTATCCCCGTGGAGCGAAATGATTGTCTCTAAAGTTGATTTTATTTCCGTGGGATCTGAGGTAGAAGATGAAAGAATGAAAGTAACTTTAGGGCCGTAAGTTGGGAGGAGGGCCTCTTTATCACTTTTTTGCTGCTGTCGCTTGCGAAATTTGTTGTAGGAACGATTGGCAATAAAGTTTTGCAGATTAAAAAACAATTGTGTGACAGCTAATTTGTGGTAGAACGTGCGCAAGGTTAATTCAAAAGATGAATTATGTGAGAGAAATATCGCCCGAAATTTGTGTAACAGTCGTGACATTATTAAAACTTAATTGAAAATTAACAACTATATAAACCAGTCTGCAAAAACAGAATTGTAATACCATATAAATCTGATCGGCCCTCCATAAAGAAATAGGGCGATAAGGAAAAAAATAGAAACAAATCGAACCCGTTTGTTAGTAACGTTCTCCATTATATACCCCCAAAGCGCGTAGGCAATCGTTATCACCGGGAAAATATATCGGCCCTGCAAAGCAACTGCGGTATTAAAGCCGTAAACCAATTCTGAATTGTAATTCATTCTGATTAAAACCAAAGCATAAGCAATGATTATAGTGAGTATGCTTGTGAATAGAAAATCTGGCTTTTGTATATAACGCATACCTAAACCAATTGACCAAAATAGCATCATAAGAAAATAAGATACACTGATAGGGAAATAAATTTCATGCCCCATAATTCCAAATATGCGATCTAACATCGCCCTAAGCCAAAAATCGAAAACATAACGGATTGGCTCTGGATTTCCCTGGCGGAACGCTTCTTTCAATGTAAGTTTTTCTGGCAGGGCCATTTCCTGGTGGCGAATAGCAAAAGTGTTAACAACACATATTTCTTCGGAATAAACATCGGTGCATGCTGGAATAATTGAACGATACCGGATGAGATTTATGCCATAAATACAAAAATTAGCCCCTATAAGAGCAAGCAACAAAAGGGCCAAAGGTATATTTTTTTTATTGTATAAAGAAGTAAGTGAAACTTCGGGACTTTCTTTGAAAATAAAAATAATCCAAAGCACGCTCATGAAAAAAGTTAAGGGCAAGATTGTGTATTTAATCAGGCAAGCTATACAAATAAAAATCCACCAGGCCAGGCTGTTTGTTACAAAATTTTTGTGTAGAAGGGCCTTAATAAAAAATAATAGACTGAGAGAACAAAATAAAATTGCTGGATTGTCATAATTGACGCCTGCAGATAAAAAAACGAACATTAGCGTATTCGTTAACATAAACACAGGCAACAATTGTAACCATTTGTTTTTGATAACTTCTTTTGAAATCAAATAGGTGGCGATAACCGTGCCCCATGAAAACATCGCATTAACGATTCTCAAAATAACCAAAGCTTGCCGATCTGCTGCAATTGGAGAAACTGAATAAAAGACCGTCAAAACTCTTCCATAGATCCAGTAACCCAAAAATGAGTTTTGCTGCAAACTTTTCCCGGCAGATTGCGCTTCCGGCACATTGTTAGGAATGCCCCAGGTGGTCGCAAAATGTTTTGAGATTGCGAAGTGATAGGATTCGTCCGGTATTAATCCGGGTTTGAGGTTGAGTGATAAGAAAATTGTATAGGCCGCAAATACAAACAGGAGTAAGGTGAAAAGTAAAACGTGACCGTTATCCACCCATTTGGATTTAACCTGGTTTAGCATTCTGTTTTCAGCCATAAAACCGCTCCGATTACAATAAATAAAATGCTGTTAATTTATTAACTTCTCAAACTTCTTGTACATTTTAAAAAGCAGGTTGGCTACTATTTTTGCTAACCCGATATTCCGGATTCGATAAAGTAGCCTGTCGATTGGCTCGGTATAAACTGAAGGACCCGCCTCATAATATCTCATGTAGTTAATGGCAGCCATATCGAATGAAAGTGCAATGCCTTGATCACAAAGTGCCCTGACCTTTTTTTGAGGATATGGCTCAATATTTTGTATGAGGTCATAAAAAAACAACTCTAATTTGTCAATGGACTTCTCCCAATCCCAGAGTTTGGCCGTCTCTAAACCATTTTGTATTAAGGCTTGACGTAAAGAAGCATTGTTAATTAACTCATTAATGGCAGTTGTTGCTGAGGAAACATCTCCTGGCTCCACCACAAGCGCGTTGTGACCGTTGATGATGTATTCATCATAGCCCGTAACTTTCCCAACAACCACAGTACCTCCACAAGCCATCATTTCCAATGGGGGTCCAAAAAATCCCTCTACGCGACTAAGCTTTAATAAAATATCGCAACTTGAATATATGCGTCTCATCATTTCCATTGGGACCTGTGAGAAAAAGCGGTCACATCGCCATTCTGGTTTTGGCTTTCCAAAAGAGCTGACACACCAGATTTCTGCGTCAAGGTCTTTTACTGCTTCAAAAGCATCACTCATCCCTTTGTAAGGAAGTGCAATGGCGCCTTCTAATAAAAGCCTTGGCTTGTCTTTTTTTGGAAATAATGGTTTGTCTGGGAAAAATATCTGTTTATCCAAACCATTTGGGATAAGTTCGGCTTCATGGTTTAAATATTGATAGAGCCATTTTTGGATCCATTTTGCCTCGGTGATGTAGTTGAAATTCAGAAGGTAGCTAAGTGCTGTTATATATTTCCAATTGTTACCATCCTCATGGAATCTGGTCTCATCTGATTGAACAAAATAACATTTGTGGTTTGCTGCCAAATTAACTACTTTAAACGCCGTAGACCACCCTGTTGCCACTAGAATATCAAATTTTTCTGCATATTCATCAATGGTTATTATAGGGACGTTTTGACCAGGAAACCAGTTGATTTCTTTGTCTCTACTATCTGAAATTAAAATCACATCATGGCCTCGCTGTAATAAACGGTTTGCATGTTGACACACAACAGCCACTCCTCCAGAGATGCCACACCCAGGGATAATGTACCCAACCTTCATAATCTTGTTCATTTGAACAGTTTCAGTCCTTGTTTTTAATAGCGTAAGCGGTGTGCAATAAAATGTCCAACAAATTCCAATAACATTTTCCATTTGTAGTAAAAAACTTTTGGTATTGATTTGACTCAATACCATCTAGCAAATTTTTTATTGAAATTTTGCTATCCAAATGTTCATGTACCCGCTGAAGCCCATTTTCAGCTATTTTTTTTCTAGCTTCTTTGTTGTTAATATAGTATTTGACTGCTTCTTGTAGTTCCATTGGATTGGAAACTTCAACATAATCAATGCCGGGTCTTAAGTAGTCATTTGGTGTAATTGGTTCGCTAATTAGAAAACCACCACAAGCCATTATCATTTGCATTCTTGGCTCCCAGGAAACTTCATTTTCTGAATGCACATTTAGGCAGATTTTTGATGCATTGATATAGTTAACCAACGCGTCTCCCCAGACCCCGTGTGCGATATGGAGGAATTTATATTCATGTTTTAATGGGCCAAAGTACTTTTCCCGATGATCAGTGCTTCGCCCAATGAAAAATAAATCCCAAATTTTCTCACGTTTTTCTGGGCGATATACTTTTGTTGCTACAGGGAAAACAAAATCGCCAGATAATTTTAATCCATCCTTGTTTAAAAAGGAGAGCGAATATTTGTCATAATGAAAGACAAAATCAAAATATTTGTTTCGAATTTTTCGGAAGGCTAAAAATCTTTTCAAAGAATCACATGAATATTCCAATGAATTGTTGATTAGACGGGGAAAAGGTTCGCTCGAAAGGTTGATTTTTATACCTGATAATTGTGCAAGGACTTCATTTGGTACAAATTCTCCACGAAAAAAGATATTGTAATCAGCGTTATACGTTAATAAATCCTCAAACCTGTCAGGACCCATTGAAAAAGTTAATCGAAATTCTTGTGTTTCATAATCATCATCGAGAGAGTTTTCATAAGCAAATCTAAAATATTCCGGTTGGGAAACAAAAGCCAGCTTCTTCATTTTTATCTTTCCAAATTTTGTGTGTACATACTTATCTGCGTTGAAGCACTTATTTCTGCTTACTGTCCAATCCTAAGAAAAATCGGTTTTTCTATAGTAATTAATTTTCTCGACACCACGGGATTTCGCAATTTTATTTTCTAAAATTTCAGGCGGGTAATAAAAAGTGCGATGCAATTGTGAATCAATCTTTCCAGCGTAATGATATCCGCGATAGGTGCCCCAGTATTGCATAAAACGAAAGCGAAGGATCGAGCTAAATTGTTTGATGAATACCCGTTCACGCCGTGCTTGATTGAGGTCATAGAGTGAACGCCCCAACCATTTACGCAAAAACAATCCAAATGAAAAGCTGCTGTTGGGCAAGATTTGTTTAAGCGCGATTGCTTCACGCTTATAGCGATTAAATACTTGCGGCATCGTTTCATAATGTAGATGGACAACTTCGGCCTCAGCAACATAGGCGACTTCATGTCCAGATTCCATGGCCCAGCTGCTCCATGCCAGGTCTTCCAGGCCAGTCAGACTTTCATCGTAAGGATGGCTTTCCCACAGTTTTCGGCGGATGGCTGCATTGGCATTATGTGAGAACGGGTGCGCTTGTTGTAGGACGGTATTGTCGGGGAAGTATTTTCGAAAAAATTGATGCTCAGAATAATGATTGGTTTCTCCGCCCCGTTGTTTTCCGTAACACAGGGCAACAGTGTCTTGATGAAAGGGTTTGGTGAGCAGTTCCAACCAATCGGGATAAACCGGGTAACAATGTGCGCTGATCAGCACGACATAATCGCCCGAAGACGCGGCGACACCCATGTTGAGTGAGCGCCCAATGGTAAAATTTTCAGGTTTGATATGAACGATTTTCACAGGATATTGTGATGCAATTTTTAATGTGGCGTCGGTTGATCCTGAATCGACCAGGATGATCTCAGGATTAGGGTAGGTTTGTTGCGTGATGCCAAATAGTAATCGACCGATATGTTTTTCTTCGTTGAAAGCTCTAATAACTATGGAGATGCTCAAAGATGATTGTCCTCTTTATTGTGTGTAAATCGTTGTTCTAACGTCTTGCTATCCATTTTAAAAACAATAAACCGCTGAACGTGTGTGAAATAACCCTCAAGTTAATACTCGTGCTCTAATTTTGTTGGGTGTTGTTTAACACACGTATTTTGAAGTAGTGCCATCAATTGGTTATCAGGTTCTGCCATGATTAAAATGCTGCAACGGAGCTTTACCGATAGGATAAACGTTAAAGCCAAGTTTAAAAAGGGCTTGGTGATCTAAGATATTCCGCCCATCAAAAATGAATGCGGGGTGTGCCATTGAATTATAGATCTGGTGATAATCTAAATTGGCAAAATAAGCCCATTCTGTTAGAATGGCAATTGCATGAGCTCCTTTGGCTGCCTGATACGGATCGGCCACAAAATTAACTTTTTCAGCTTGCTCGTCAAGGTCTTGCCGGGCATTTTCGAGGGCGTGGGGGTCACACAAGATAACATCAGCGCGCTCTTCTAAAAGCTCACGACAGACAACCAGCGCTGGAGATTCGCGAGTATCGCTGGTATTCGCTTTGAATGCAGCGCCAAAAAGCGCAATTCTTTTTCCTGACAAAGAGTTAAACATGGAATGCACCATATTGGCTACAAAGCGGGCTCCTTGGTATTCATTCATTTTTAGAACCTGCTGCCAGTATTCAGCAACTTCGGGCAACCCCTGTTGTTCACAAATGTAAACTAAGTTGAGAATATCTTTTTTGAAACATGAGCCACCAAAGCCCACGCTCGCCCGTAAAAAATGCGGACCAATCCGTTTATCAGTGCCAATGGCAAATGCGACCTCTTCGACATCTGCTTCGGTTTTTTCGCATAGGGCAGAAATGGCGTTGATCGATGAAATTCGCTGGGCCAGGAAAGCATTGGCTACCAGCTTGGAAAGTTCACTGGACCATAAATTGGTTGTGATGATTTTCTCACGCGGCACCCAGTTGGCGTAGAGCTCAACGATCGTTTCAATGGCTCGTTGACCGCTGGGCGTGTTGTGTCCGCCGATTAAAACGCGATCTGGCTCTTCAAGGTCCCTGATTGCGCTGCCCTCAGCCAGGAACTCGGGGTTGGAAAGAACATCAAACTGAACACCAATTGAATTAGTATTGAGGATATGGGACATAGCTTCCGCTGTACGGACGGGCAGAGTGCTTTTTTCGATAATAATTTTGGGGGACGTGGCGTGTTGAAGGATTTGCCGGGCAGTTTTCTCCCAAAATTGTAAATCTGCTGCTCGGCCAGCGCCTAAACCAAAAGCTTTGGTAGGGGTGTTGACGCTGACGAAAATAATATCTGCCCAATCGATTTGTTCGGCGATGGTTTCATCGGTGAGGAAGAATAAATTGCGCCCTCTGGCAATATCGATCACATCCTTGAGCCCAGGCTCGTAAATCGGCAATTGATCTGAATTCCAGGCCGCAATACGATCTGCGTTCATATCGACCACGCGCACTTCATATTGAGGGCAGTGTTTGGCAATAACCGCCATCGTTGGCCCGCCGACATAGCCCGCCCCGATGCATAAGATTTTCCTCAAAACGTCACTCCTTGCTAAGACTGATGATTAGCCAGATAAAAAAACGCTTCACCAATCATGAAGTATACCTGAAAATTGCTAGAGGATTAAAGAGAGTGTTGAAAAACAAGTCATTATTTGACTGATTATTTGGGATAGATTCACACAACGGTTGATTGAGTTGTATCAAGGTGGAGGGGACTGTGGTAGACAGCCATTTAATCCCGCACAACTGTTCAAGGTGGGATCGTTGGCCTTTTTATAACCTTTCTGATTGCTAGGTCGAAGTTCATGCTAATGAAAACCTACTGCCAAATACTTCGTTGGGTTGGGTTTGGATCAAAAAGCGCCGGACCATTTAATCATAACCACCTTTCGAGATAGGTTTATCAAGTAAGAACCCCGGATATATCTGAAGTAATGTGACAGAAATTGTGCAAACTGCACAGACTTCCGGCATCAAATTTGAGGGCATCCAGGTCATTGACAGTGTTAACAGTGAGGAGAATGTGAATTCTGCCAAAGACAAGAGGCGCCAGAATGATGAAAAGGGCCGCATGATCCGGAGACTAAAAGAAGTGCTACTGAAGAGTGCTTCGTTGAACGGAAATACAAGGCAAAGCCCAAAATGCTCAAGACGTTGGCCGGATGAAATACTTCTTTTGATCTAAAGGTTACGTCAGTATTAATGCTGAATATACCTGATCACCAATTTGGAGGTAGCCTTAGGTGAGGCGTATGATGATCGCCTTTTTTGCTCGTTAGTGGCCCCGGATAGGGAACAGAAGATCCCAGTCGAAACTTACTCAGCTGATGGAAACCATCATTTTTATTTAGAGTACCATAAACTTTACGCTGTCGTTTGTCTCAAAGACATTCGTACCAAGAAGAAAGATGCGAATAAACCTATTGGGTTAGGGATGGTACAGACTTCAACCTTCAAAGCAGGGCGAAAAAAGCGTTGTAAAACCGAACGTAAATTTGGTGAAGCTGAGCAAGGTCATGGCTTGAGGTGCTGTCGTTACCTTGGCTTACTGCGCTTTGGGATGCAACTGTTTGTTACTGTGATGGCGTTGAACCTTGCTAACTGGTGTGGTTCATCCTTATTTTTTGTTGGAACTGTTCAACGTTTTCATCTTATTTATATATACATGACAATAGCCAGGTGTTATTGTTTATTGGTGAATAAAAACTAATTGTTATGTGACTGTTGGTGTAACATTCTTTCTGTAAAATCTAGAACCTTGAAAAGTGGTGAGTCAGAAGTATCCTAAATAGATAATCAAATCTGAAAAGGAGAACGACATGACTCACCAAGAAAATTATAACTTTTCAA
>JAAYKH010000042.1 GCA_012522475.1 Chloroflexota bacterium
CTGGTGGGGCTGGTCAACGATCAGTGGACGACTTAAAATAAACTTTGAAAATAAAAAATGCGGGCACCAGGCCCGCATTTTTATTGGATCATTTGTGATTTTACTTAAACTTCGTCCAGTAACTGGGCGTTACCCAGGCTTCGACATAATCGATGGTTTCAGAATAGTCATAAGATATCCATACTTCAACCTCACCGGTGCCCCCGGATGAGATTGAATCCGATGTCCAGGTATCCCCACCGCCAACAATCTCGCCTTCCTCGTTGTAGGCCAAAACGTAAACATCAACCTCGGTGACCTCTTTGCTGTACGTATTGGTGAATTCCACCAGGGCACTTTTACTGGAGTCGCCGGTGAGCGTGATGTTATCAACTCGGAAAGGGTTCTTATCCAGTTCGTAATTGTCATCCTTGTCAAAGGGAAGCAAAAGGATATCGTAGTTTGTTGTTGTGGTTTCATCAGGTTGGGAAGTAATCCAGGGCGAAAGGCCAAGGGTATCGCCGGGCAGTAACAAATTCACATAATCACTTCCGGTTGTGGTGATAAACCCATCTTCATCGTAGAAAGTGACATAGACATAAATGTTTCTTAAAACGATATCCGTTTCATTTTTAATGATCAGCCCACCTTCAAGAGAACCAAAATCACCTTCACGGTATTGATCTTCGACAACGCTGACTCCGTACATGTAATCCGCTTCGTCTATAATCGACACGCTGTAATTGAAGGTTGGGAAGGCCTCTACCCGGACAACTTCGTCATAGGCATCAGCATAGGTTGTAAACCCCATATAATCGTCCGCGAGAATGAAATCTAAATAGGTTGATCCCCCCCCAACCACATCACCAGCGGCGTTATACAGTAAGATGTCGGCCCGCAGATCGGTGTAAATATTGGATGAGTTGTTGACGATTTTACCCGTGATAAGGGGGTAACCGCTGTTTTCCCAGAAAACCACACTTTCTGCTGTAAACGGATTTTCAGACGCGTCGGGCGATGATTTTCCTGTAAAAGTCCAGCTGATATCAACATCATCAACGGGCGCATCTTCGTCGGAAAGCCAAAATGAAGTGGCGATGCCGTGGGTGGTGTTGGGATAGAAAAAGGGCAGGCGGATAACGGAGGAATCGATCAAGTTGCCGGAAACGCCGTAAATCCCGATGGTGAATTCGACCCCTTCATAGACGACATCAGCAGATTGATTTTCGAATAAATAGCCGAAAAAAACCTCCGAATCGTCCTGGTACCAGGCGCTTGGCTCAAGGATGGCTATGTCGCCTGCGCCCTGTGGCGGCCTGGAGGCAGGACTTTCGGGTTCCTGGGTTTCGATAGTTTTCGTTGGCTTCTCGACAGGCTCGGTTGTGACTTCTGCAATCGGTTCTTCTGTCGGGGTGGCGGTAGGGTCGGGCTTACTTGAAAAGCGGCATGCCAAACCAACCACCAGGGGGAAGAGAACGAACAGGAAAATGATTGACTTTTTACGCATAATTTTCTCCTTATAATTTGAATCGTTTTGCATTGAGAGTATATTGTAAAAAAAATAATTTGCAAGTGGTGATTAGGGTGATGTTAATCTGAACCGGGGCATTTATGCAACCAGTATAGCGTTGTGGTTAAAATTTTTGTTGCTTGTAAATTACTGTGTCAATAGCCCCGAAAACACTCTTGACAATAAAAACATAGGGCAGGTGGGAGTCGAACCCACACGGTATAAATACCGAAGGATTTTAAGTCCTTTGCGTCTGCCATTCCGCCACTGCCCCAGTTTCAGACGTAATTTTACCATTATCTGCTTGATTGTGAAGATGTGTATTTTGATGAATGTTGCGCCTGATTGGGTCTGAAGTGTTTACAGTTGACAGAGTGAATTGACTGGATGGGTGACATCTTATTTGGGCGTGTGCACTTGAAATAAGGTTGTGCTTTCCAGATTTCTGGCTCTAAAAACTCGCTGTCAATTCCTTAAATTTCTGTTTCTCACTTTTCAATGTCAAATCTCGTTTATAATTTCATCATCTTTGTCTGGAAATCTTAGAAAGCACTTGCGAACAATGACCCCTACCCTAAACTTAATCAATTGGATTTTTGCCCTTTCACCCGTGCTGGTGGTGTTAATCATGATGCTTGGCTTTCGCGCCGGCGGTACCCGTGCGGGCGGGATGGGCTGGCTGGCGGCCGTTTTAGTCGCCGTGTTATTTTTTGGGGCGGGGTTCGAGCTTTTAGCCGTTGCCCATATTAAGTCAATTTTGCTCAGCCTGGACGTGCTTTATATCATCTGGATGGCGCTGTTTTTATTCCATGTCGCCGAGGAAGCAGGTGCTATCCGCATGATTGGACAGGCGCTGCCCAAGTTGACGGAAGACCGGGTGATGCAATCGCTGCTGATTGGCTGGCTGATGGTAACGTTCATCCAGGGGACCGGCGGTTTTGGGGTGCCGGTAGCGGTGTGTGCGCCCATACTGATGGCCATTGGGTTTACACCGCTCCAGGCTGTGGCTATGGCCTCCCTGGGCGATACCTGGGCTGTCTCTTTTGGCTCGTTAGGCATCTCCTTTCAGGCCTTGCTGTCCGTTACAGGTTTGTCGGCAAAGGCTCTGGCGCCCCTAACAGCAATTCTGCTGGGGGCGGCCAGCTTTCCCGGCGGTCTGCTGGTGGTTTTGATCGGTAACGGCTGGAAGAGCTTGAAGCGCGCTCTGCTCCCCGTGTCGCTGCTTTCGGTTGTGATGGGTTTTACCCAGTATCTGCTGGTGACCAACGGCATGTGGACGCTGGGCGCAACCGGCGCAGGTTTGGTTGGGCTGGCAGTTGGCCTCCTATTGTTGCGCTTACCGGCCTATCGCAACAAAAACCAGGTCGAGCACAAGCCCGGGGTAGAGGGTGAGAACCCCGATGCCGGTAAATCGCTGTGGCTGGCTTTGGTCTGCTATGCGCTGTTGATTTTGCTGGCCTTTGGCGTGAACCTGGTTAAACCAGTCGACGTATTTTTAAGCCAGGTGAAGTTCTCTTTGGATTTCCCGGAGGTCCGCACAAGTTCTGGCTGGCTTACCCCTGCCGGCCCCGGGCAGCGTATCAACCTTTTTGGGCACCCCGGGGCAATACTTTTATATTCCAGCTTGCTATCGGCTGCCATCTATAGAATGGTCGGCTACCATCAACCCGGGTCGCTGAAGCGGATCCTTCAAAAGGTGGTCAGGGGCGGTGTGAATTCCAGCCTGGGCATTCTGGCGATGGTTGGGCTGGCTTCGATCATGCTTCACAGCGGGATGACCTACCTGCTGGCAGAAGGCCTGAGCACAAGTATCAGTCGTGATTTTTACCCCCTGGTGGCGCCCTTTATTGGCGCACTGGGGGCGTTCATCACCGGCAGCAATACCAATTCTAACGTTTTGTTTGGCGCACTGCAGCAAAATTCAGCCCTATTGTTAAACTTGAGTGTGCCCTTGGTCCTTGCTGCACAGAGCGCCGGAGGGTCAGTGGGGAGCGTTTTGGCACCTGCAAAAGTCATTGTGGGATGCAGCACCGTGGGCCTTTCTGGGGAAGAAGGTGATGTGATGCGCAAGATTATTGGTTACGGGTTGATTCCAATCGCCACGGTTGCGCTGGTGACCTGGATCATTCACTTGCTGGGATAGGAATAAAAAAATGCCTGAACAGAATAAACCACCCCTTCAAGTATGGAAAAAAAGCCTGTGGGTACGGGGCATTTTGCTGGTTGCGATGATCCTGCTGCCCTTGGCACTTTATGTAAGTTTGCGCTCGTCGAACACATCGGCAGTCGTTTTGACCTCGGCTGGCATCATGCTTGGCATGTTGATGATGGTCTGGCTGGGATGAAACGCCCCGCACATCGTAAAAAAAGCCCTAAGGCGCGCAAGTTTTATTCTTTCGGCCTGGTGTTGATTGCACTTGGTTTGTACACCCTGGGATGGATAATCTGGCCAGCGCCCACGGACGGGGTGGAATTTAACATCCCCGCTGGCCCGTTGCCCGGTGCACCCGAATCAGAAGGGTTCGCCAGCCTTGCGGATTATCACCTTGAAATTTCCTGGCCGCGCTGGGTGCGCCGGGGTCAGGCAGGTTACTTACGCCTGCGTCTGACGGACCAGGACCTTTTGCCGCCAAAGGGGGTGGAGGCAACGCAAGTTGTGCTGGTTGAGCCCCAACTCTTCCCATAGCAGGTTGACCCACCCGGCGCAATCCAATCCAACCTGGGCGATGACCAAACCCTGACACTCAACTGGGCGGTCTCTGGAGATCAGCGCGGCATTTACCCGGGTAAATTGATCACCGCCTTTGCTTTTTTTGATGAGGCCGAAACTGAGCTGATTACAATTCCCGTGGCGGTGGTGGACCTGGAGATCGAGGTGATTGCACTCTGGGGTTTAACGTCCCCTATATTGATCTGGTTTGGGTTGGTCTGCCTGGTGCTGGGGGCCGGGTTGTTCGTCCTGGGTAAAAGTTTCAAAATTGGTGAGAGGTATTGAGATTAAGCACGCTTTATGACGGCGTGATTGGCATAGTGGATTAGTGATGGATGACTGAGAGAACCCAATGAAGGAAAACGATCACCATGAATTGAAAACAGCAGTGGGGCAGCGAGCCCGCAAGGCGGCATTGGTCCAGTTGCAATCTGGCTGCCTGACCTTCGGCGTGGCAATAATTGCAATCATCATCGGGCTCTGGGTGGACCTTCGGTTGGAAACAACCCCGCGTTGGACGTTGACTTTGTTGATCGGCAGCGCGCCGTTTGTTCTGATGGGGGTGTACTTACTGGCTCGGCGCTCTTTGCGGCAAATACAGTCACCACCTGAACCGCCTGACGATGATGAAATGGATACATGAAAAGCAGGCTGACGGCCCACAGTCATCGGCACAATCAAACCCCGGACGGATAGATCTATTATAATTAGAATAGATCATTGACCTCCAGGCGTTATAGTGACGTCTACATCCCTTTACATCAAAGGAGCCCTCACATGCCGATCCCCTTTGTTGAACCCTTTCGCATTAAGGTTGTTGAACCGATCAAACAAACCACCCGCGCCGAGCGCGAATCCGCCTTGGCAGGCGCCTACAATAACCTGTTTGGTGTGCCTGCCGAAGATGTGTTGATTGACTTTTTAACCGATTCCGGTACCAACGCCCTGAGCGATCGGCAATGGTCGGCAATGATGGCCGGAGATGAATCTTACGCTGGATCGCGCAGCTTTGCCCACTTTGAATCTGCGGTGCAGGACATCCTGGGTTTTCCCCACGTTCTTCCAACGCATCAAGGCCGCGGTGCCGAGGGGATTTTATTTAAAACCCTGGTGCAACCGGGGCAATTTGTGCCCAACAACCGTCATTTCGATACCACCCAGGGCAACTTACTGGCGCTGGGCGCTCACCCGGTTGACCTGGCGGTTCCAGAAGCATCTGACCCCGATCGGGACCTGCCCTTCAAAGGGAATATGGACCTGGGAAAGCTGGAAGCGTTTATTACAGGCACTGGTGCAGAAAACATCCCCATCGGGATGTTAACCGTGACGAATAATTCTGCTGCCGGTCAGCCGGTGTCGATGGCCAATATCAAAGCTACGGCCGCGCTCTATCATCGTTATGGAATCCCGTTTTTCTTTGACGCCTGCCGCTTTGCTGAAAATGCCTGGTTTATCAAGACCAGGGAACCGGGTTATGCGGATCGCTCCGTTGCTGAGATTGCCCTGGAAATGTTTTCCTATGCCGACGGCTGCACGATGAGCGCCAAGAAGGACGCCATTGTGAATATCGGCGGGTTCATCGCCTGTCGGAATGAAGACCTGAAGCTCAAATTGGCCGAACATCTGATTGTGCGGGAGGGCTTCCCGACCTATGGCGGGCTGGCCGGGCGCGATCTGGAGGCTGTGGCTGTTGGGTTGTACGAGGGGATTGCCGAGGATTATTTAGCTTACCGTGAACGACACACTGCCTACCTGGGAGAGGTGCTGCGTTCAGCCGGGATGTCGGTATACCTGCCTACCGGCGGGCATGCGGTGTATGTGGATGCCGGGCGAACTCTGCCCCACATTCCCGTTTCGCAATTCCCTGGGGTAGCTCTGGCCAACATGCTCTACCTTGAGGGCGGTGTGCGCACAGTGGAGATTGGCAGTTTGATGTTCGCTCATCCCGACCCGATTACCAGGGAGGTCGTTAACGCACCCAATGAATTGGTACGCTTTGCCATCCCGCGCCGGGTGTATACCCGCAGCCATCTGGATTATGTGGGCGAAGTTGCCCGCGCGGTCATGAAAAAGGCTGATGAAATTCGCGGGCTCAAAGTCACCTGGGCGCCGGAACTGCTCCGACACTTTATGGCTCGCCTTGACTGGGTTTGAGCACAGACCTGATGCCGTGGTTAACCCATCAATAATAGATTGAGAAAGGCAGGTTTATGATGGGATGGGGATATAAAGTGATCACGACGAAGACAGGAAGATATGCGGGCAGCCTGGTTGATAACGCTGGACTGGAAACCGTAATGAATACCCTTGGAAAAGGCGGTTGAGAATTAACCGCTGCTTTCGATGTGAACAAAACTTTCGGCTGGACAGGTGAGGTGGTTATACTGCTTAAACACCCCAGGGAATAAGTGTATGTTTTGAGACAAATAATTGGTGTTCACGATAAGCACTTAGTCGGAAATTGGAGTTGCCTCGATGCGTCCAGGAGGAAAAAGTTCAGACTTTAAGATTTGTGATAAATCGGATTACGCCGCCGGACGCTGGATTTGCTTTTATAATAAGAGCAGTTATTTAAGTGCATTGATCAACCCGGTTATGGAGCCAAAGGAGACGATCGCCATGAAATCTGAACGCTTTAAATCATTCAATTATGCTATTGGCATGTTTGGCACATCCATCCCGATTAACATGCTGAAGACCTATGCTGCCATTTTCTATGTGGACCAGCTGGGTTTAAAAACCACCCAGTGGGCGATGATCCTGTTCATCTATACCTTTATTGACGCCTTGGATAACCCTGTTTACGGTTTTTTGTCGGATCGGACCCGTTCAAAATGGGGACGAAGGCGCCCCTGGTTGGTGATTGGCACCCCGCTGCTGGTGTTGGGGTTGATTGCCTTTTATAACACGCCAGCCTTCCTGGCAGGCGAGGCGCTCTATGCGTATGCCATGCTGTTTTACATCTTCACCGGTACGCTTGATTCGGTGATCAATGCCAATTATGCAGCCCTCTTTCCAGAGATCTTTCCGGATGACACCAGCCGTGCCAAAGCCAATGCCATGCGTCAGGCCTTTCAGTTGTTGGCGATGATCATCAGCATTGCCCTGACGCCCCTAATAACTAACATGATTGGTTATGGGTGGACCTCGGTGATCTATGGTGTTTTGGGCGGTGTGGTGATTTTGTATATGTCACTGACCAGCCAGGAAAAAGAAGTTGCGCCGGGGGAAAAGAAGGCCGAGCTATGGCACAGCTTGAAGAGCTTGTTCGCCAACCGCAAGTTTTGGATCGCCGGGTTCGCCAATGCGTTTTACAGTGCAGCGATGTCGCTGGTGCTGGCGGGTTTGCCATTTTTTGTCAAGTATCGTCTACAAATCCCCGACGCTCAGTCCACGATCCTGTTTGCTTCGGTGTTGTTGATTGCAATTGTTTGTGTCTCGGTGTGGGCATATTTTGTGCGTAAATACGACCTGGTGCTGATCTGGCGCCTGGCCCTGGCAACCCTGGCGCTGGCATATGTACCACTGTTTTTTGCCAATTCGCTAATCACTGCCATTCTCAGTGCGTCCCTGGTGGGGTTTGGCTTTGCGGGCGTGATCACCACCATGGATTTGATCGGCGCCCGGGTGATGGATGAGGATACGGAAAAGCATAACGTGCGTCGCGAAGGCTTCATCTCCAGTGCGTTGGGGTTTATGAATCGTCTGAGCGGGTTGTTCACCAGTGCCGCTTTCCTGGCCTTATCCGTCTTCTTTGGTTTTGAAAGCGGCGATAACCCGGGCCCACAACCCGGTAATGCCGCGCGCTTTTTATTGACGGTGTTCCCCTTTTTGTTAATGATCATCAGCCTGGGCTTCTCTTTTTTCATTGACTTTAAAGGACGCAAACCGTTGAGCGCAGAAGGTGTCCGGGCTGTTGAAGGTGAAGGGCAGGTCGAATGACAACAAACACGCCACAGAAGAAATCCGACCCTCATCGGGTCAGCATTGATATTTTTATTGAACATGCACAGGAGGGCGATTATATCACCCTGCCTTTTGAAATGCCGCCGGGCATGGAAATGCTGCACCTCAGTTATGCCTATGCGCGCTATGCCCACCCAGAAACGCAAACCGAGTCGGGATTGTTCACAGGACGTGTGGGCGTCAATATTATTGACCTAGGCTTAATTGGACCGGATGGCGAGCAGGTCGGCGCTTCGGGATCGGATAAGAGAGATATTTCAATCAGCGAGACCTGGGCCACCCCCGGGTATCGGGCTGTGCCTTTGGCGCCGGGTACCTGGCAGATTCTGATTGGCGCTTATCAGGTCGCCCCCCAGGGCGTGCGGGTGACCTACGAGCTTGAATTCACCCCCAAAGCCATGCGCCTGTTGAAGGGTGACCTGCATACGCACACCCTGGCATCGGACGGTATTTTAACGCTTGAGGAACTGGGCCAACACGCTCGACGTCACGGGTTGGATTTTTTGGCGATTACCGACCACAACCAGATGATCAGTAAAGATGCTTTGCCCGCTATCCCGGGATTAACGATGATCCCCGGGGTGGAATGGTCGCATTACCTGGGGCATGCCAATTTTGTCGGCGTGGATCGGCCCTTCGATGGACCTTATTTCACCAACAACTTAGAGGAAACCCAGAAAGTCTTCACGACCGCGCGAGAACGCGGCGCGTTGATCACGCTGAATCATCCCTTTGAAGAATCCTGCCCGTTTGCGTTTGACATGGATGCGCTGCCCTTCGATGTGCTGGAAGTGTGGAACGGCCCGATGCGCGAATCGAACCTGCGGGCGATGGCGCTATGGCAGGGGTTGCTGGCTGGTGGAAAGAAAGTTCCCATTTGTGGAGGCAGTGATTATCACCGCGACCGGCTATTCCAGATCCTGGGCGGACCCACGATGTGTGTGTATGCCCAGTCCAGCGGAATGACAGATATCCTGGCAGCAGTGCGCGGCGGGCGCGGTTTTATCACCTTCTCGCCTGAAGGGCCGTTGTTGAACATGTGGTGCGGTGAGGCGCTGATGGGTGACAGTTTGGACTTTAAGGTCGGACAGTCGCTGAGCTTGGATTTCAAGGGCTTGCAGCAAGGTGATGTCGTCAAGGCGATTACCCCCGAGGCTATCGTTGACATCTTCACCGCGCCGACGGCAGGCGAATACCGTTGTGAAGTTCCGGTGACGGCGCCGGGTTTTATGCGTGTGGAGGTCTGGCGGGTTTTTCTACCCGGCATACCGCCGCTGCCCGCGCTGCTTTCCAACCCAATTTATTTTGACCAGGCCGCGTGAGAGAAACTTGCCAACCGCAAAAGACCTGTATGCTTAACTGTTTTGTGGATATAGCCTCAATCGGCATGTAAAGGCTGAACACATAAGTCAGCCCGTTGGCGTTGTTTGCCATAACTTTGAAAAAGAAAGCTAAAGGCTTAGAGCTTTTGCCAGAAAGATGGTGGCATGAGCCGTTGTTTCTGAACATCGGATAATTCCGAAGAAAATGGAGGAAAGATGATTAACAAGGATGAATTTGCTAGAATGCTTGTTGATGAGCAGGCGTTGATGCTCAAACAGGTGGACAACCTCAGCCATGAGGATAGCCTGCTGCAGCCGCAACCCGGCGGGAATTGCCTGAACTGGGTGATGGGACACCTGGTGCTCAACCTTACAGACATACTCGAATTCCTGGGCGGAGCGCGACCAGCAGACCTGCCGAACCTGGAGCATTACGGGTTTGGATCAGAGCCTGTTGTGGGGGACGGCCCCGGTGTGCTTAAACTGCCCGTGCTGGTGGAAACTTATATCAAATTGAACGGGCTTGTTACGGAATATCTGGCACGTATGAGCGCAGCCGATTTTGATGATGAGATTGAATACTTCCAAGGGAAAGACCGGCGCGGCTATGTGGTTTTTTTCTTCTTTTTTCATCACTGCTATCATCTGGGACAGTTGGAACATCTACGCAACCTGGCCGGGCGAACAGAGAAAATCATTTAATCGAAAAACCGGATTAAGGCATCAGAAAAACTGCCCAAGAATCACATTAAATCGTTTATAATTAGTCAGGTTTATCCGTAATTCCGCTTGGTGTGGACGCGTAAGTATGAGCCAACGTCCTTAAAGCGTATCCATTGTAAGCTTTTTCACAGTTGATCTTTATAAAGGAGAAGAACATGATTAAAAGACACTATCGATTCGTATTAATCGTATCCATGCTGCTGATGGCTACCCTGGCTTGCAGCCTGGGCGGGAAAAAAGGCCCCAAACTTGGAGAAACGATTCGATCGGATGCCGGCGGATATGAATTGCAAAGGGTGTCCGACTATGAACTTGAAGAGATGTGGGGCATGGTGATGATGATGCCCGATGATGCTCAGGAAGAAGTTGGCCCATTTATCTTTGTCTATGGCGAATTGGTTGAAGAAGACAAAAGTGCGCAGGACATTTTGAATGAAATGCAAGCTGATGCCAGCCAGGGTGAGTTTAGCAAACCTAAAAAAACCAAGGTGGGCGGGGTTGAAGGTCTGCTGGCGGAATTTTCAGGCGAAGAGGACGGGCAGGCATTGAAGGGTAAGGTCTTTGTCGCTGTGCCCTATCCGAAGCAAGAATTCTATATGACTGCGCTGGCACCTGAGGAGCGTTGGAAAGAATTGGAGCCAGTTTTTAATGCAGTGCTCAAATCTTTGAGCTTTTTTGAAGCCGAGCCCTTTGATTTTGATGATTGGGACTGGGATGATGAAGACTGGGACTGGGACGACGAGGATTGGGAGCTTGATGATGCTGATGAAATTGAAGCGACCCCCCTTCCTGCCAGCCAGGTGATCCGGCAATGGGCAGTGCGGGCTGAGGCCAGTTCGGAATATTCCTCGGACGATTATTCTGCGATGCAAGCGACTGGTGCCCCAGACGTGGACTACTGCGAGGAAAATCTGCTTGCCTGGGCGCCAGAGTGGCCAGATACTGAAGAATCGCTAACTCTCTATTACGAAACGCCGGTTATCCCCACGGAGTTGGTGATCTATCAAACGCATAACCCCTCTCAGGTGGTGGAGATTCAGTTTATCGATACCACCGGTGAGGCCTGGTTATTATGGTACGGAGACCCTGAAGAGGTTTCGACCTGTCCGGATGAGTGGACACATACCATCGATTTGGAAGAAACCTTTTATACGGATACAGTTGTAATCTGGGTGGACCAGAGCGTGCTGGACCTGGGTTGGGTTGAAATCGACGCGGTGGAACTGGTGGGCTACCCGATGGGAAGCGCTGTGGTTGCACCTGCTCAGGATGATTCACTGGGTGAACGACCGCTTTCTGACAGCCCCGATAATTATACCGGGCTGATGGCCGGACCGGTCTACCAGGGTTACGCGAATGTTATCATGGGTGAGACTAAGGAAGCAGACCTGGACCGGATGATGACCATTGCGGGCCGTGAAAGCACCGATTCATGGAAACCGCGCGACGATCATAAGCAAACCTACCTTTATGATATGCCCTGGTCGGGTATGACTGCCTACATCAGTATTACCACCGACGGTTGGGTATATAAAAAGAACGTGAATTCCAGTGCACACCCCGATGATTACGCCCTTTCAACCGTTACTTGGGATAATTACGAGGCATTGAAGGCGATTTATGATCGCGATAAGGTCATTCCATATGAGGTCATGGCGAACTTGTTGCAATCTCCCGGGTTTTTACGTGAAGAAATTTTGCGTGAGGATGACGGAACAATAAAGAGTACCTATTACTGGTATAATGCTGATGGTGAGGTGATTAGCGGGATCTTCATCGACGGAAAGCTGACCGGGATGGCGGGATTATCTTTTTTTACGCCTTAGTGCATTGTATTCTTGAAAATACAGCCCGGCAGTGTTGTTACCCGGGCTGTTTTTTTGATTAACTGGCGTATCAATCACAGGACATAAGGCTTATTGAGTAGGCTCTACTAAGAACTTGCTAATCCAGATAAATAAGGCTATAATAGGCGCAATAGAATTAACAATCCGTAAAAAGCGCTGTTTTCGGTACCCATCGGAAACCTGCTTGCGACCATCGGGTTGAGAGCAAACAAAAGAGGATAGTATGAAAAAACAACGACCAATCATTTTTGTAATTGTATTTTTGCTGTTTGCCACCCTGGCTTGTAGCCTGGGCGGAAAGCAGAGCGCCAATTCAGATGAAGAACAGGGCTCGAGTTTAATTGAGAAAGTGACATCCTTGTTGGGCGGGAAGCAGAGCGTCAAACTGGGAGAGACCTTTCGCTCGGAAGTGGGCGGCTTTTCACTGCAAAAAGCTGTAGATTATGAATTCAATGAAATCTTTGGCATGGTGATTATGATGCCGGCTGATGCGAGTGACGATGTGGGCCCCTTCATCATGGCCTATGGTGAATTGACTGATAAGAACGTGAACGCCCAGGGCGTTTGGGATGACATGCAAGGGGAGACCGACGATGACGTCAGCTTCAGCAAGCCTAAGAAAGTCAAGGTGGACGGTGTCGAGGGCTTACTGATTGAATTTTCTGGCGAAGAAGATGGAACACCGCTGCGAGGCAAGGTGTTTGTTGCAGCACCTTTCCCGAACCAGTCATTCCAGCTCACTGCCCTGGCACCCAAGGCTCGCTGGAAAGAACTGGAGCCGATCTTTGATGCTGTGCTTAAATCGGTGCACTTTTTTGAAGGCAAACCTTTTGATTTTGGGCTCGATGACCTGGAATTCGATGAGAATTGGGATTATGAAGATTGGGACTGGGACGACGAAGACTGGAACGATTTATGGGATGACGAGCGCCTTGAAGATTTGTTTGATGGACTACTGGATGAATTGGATTTAGATTTAGATTTAGATTTGGAAGGCCTTCTGGAGGGGATCTTGAATCAGGGTAAAGATCATTAGGAAGATCGCTTGGATGAAGGTTTGAGGAGAATTTTCTTCCTCAAATCTCCGTGTTCTTTGCACTGAAAAAATACAGCCCGGATAACATCATTCGGGCTGTTTTCTTTTCTCTGAAAGCCACTGTTTGTTGCTTGGGAATGCAGAACCCTTTTTAACACCTGGGATGACTCTGGTATAATCGGAATGGCGGCAATAAAAACAGAAAGGACAGGCATGCAATACAGAAAATTTGGCGCGTTGGATTGGGAGGTTTCGGTTTTAGGATTTGGCGCCATGCGCTTACCCATACTGGGAGGTGACAGCGGCGAAATTGACGAACCCTTGGCAACGAGCATGATCCGCCGGGCCATCGATGCCGGTGTGAACTATATCGATACCGCCTGGGCTTATCATCGGGAACAGAGCGAGCCGTTCATCGGCCGTGTATTGAAAGATGGTTATCGAGAAAAAATCCGTTTGGCCACCAAGATGCCCTCCTGGTTGGTGACAGAGGCAGCAGATTTCGACCGTTACCTGGAGGCCCAGCTAAAGCGGCTGGACGTAGATTATCTTGATGTGTACTTACTGCATTCGATGAACGCCAATTACTGGCAGAAATATCAAGATTTGGATATTTTCTCCTGGGCGGAAAAGAAGATGGCGGAAGGCCTGTTTCATCATCTTGGCTTTTCATTCCATGATCGTTACCATGTTTTTGAAAGCATTGTGGATGGCTATGACAACTGGGCGATGGCACAGATTCAATATAACTATATTGATGTTGATTATCAGGCCGGGGTGAAGGGTTTGAAGCTGGCAGCCAACCGCGGGTTGGCGGTCGTGGTGATGGAACCTTTGCGCGGCGGGCAGATTGCCAAAAACCCTCCGCCCTTAGCGGTGGCGGAAACCTGGGCGCAAAGCGAACGGGATTGGACACCCGTCGCCTGGGCGCTGAACTGGGTGTGGGATCAGCCTGAAGTGTCGATGCTGTTGAGCGGGATGTCGGCCATGGAACACGTCGAAGAGAATCTGTCCCTGGCTGACGAGGCGGCTGTGGGCAAACTTAATCAAGCAGACCACGCCCTTGTGGATCAGGTGCGGGCTGTTTACGCCTCTTCGGAACCAATCCCCTGCACCCAGTGCGAATATTGTCTGCCCTGCCCCAGCGGCGTGGCAATCCCGCGTATTTTCAACATCTATAACGAAGCGATTGCCTTCGATGCCTGGGATTCAGCCTACAGAGCCTATAATCTCTTCACCAAGCCCGAAGAACAGGCCGATAACTGTATCGAATGTGGTCAGTGCGAAGAAGTCTGCCCACAAAACATTAAAATCATTGAATGGTTGGCAACAGCCCATCAAAAATTGATTATGAACGAGGTTTAAGAAAGGCCTCGATAACTGGATGATGGTTCAACCCCCTCAAGCTCAACAGCGGCATGCCACGTGGCGCTGGTTAGTCATTGGTTTTGCCATCGCGCTAACGATTGCCTGGCTGGCCGTGACCCCTGACGGGGTGCTGGGCAAAGCTCAAGCAGTGGGTTACTCGGTCTGCCATCAGATGGATGTGCGTTCCTTTCACATTCACGCACGACCATTCCCGTTGTGTGCTCGCTGTTCGGGTTTGTTTCTGGGGGCGTTGCTGGGGATGATCTTTCAAGCCGCTCAGGGTAGAAAGGGAAAAATGCCGCCCATCGGCGCCAGTATCCTTTTTGGCCTCTTCGCCCTGGCCTGGGTGCTGGATGGGGTCAACTCCTTTACCATGCTGACGCCCAACCTGCCTTCTTTTTATGAAACCAAAAATTGGACCCGTCTAATCACCGGTACCGGCATGGGGTTGGCGTTGGCGGCTCTTTTATGGCCGGCATTCGTTCAAACCATGTTCAAGCACTGGCAGGACCAATCGCCGTTTGCCAGCTGGCGACAAAGCCTCCTCCTGATCGGGTTGGCAGCTGGATTGGCAGGATTGGCCTGGCTTGAAATTGCGTGGGTTTTGTATATCCTGGCTGTATTGAGTGCTTTCAGTGTGCTGATGTTGTTGACCATGATCTATAGCATGGTGCTTGTCATGCTGTTTAACCGCGAAAACACCTACGAGCGTGTGCGCGCGTTTGTCATCCCATTGGTCGGCGGTTATATCCTGGCACTGCTGCAGATAGGGGGTATTAGCCTGGTACGGTACATGATGACCGGCACCTGGGGTGGCTTCACCTTATAATCAATTATCGTTATAATTAACTAAAACCTTGATGGAAAGCAGGCTTTAATGGACATTATTGCAGCTTTTGGACTTTCGGCCAGCGCTGGCTTGAACGCTTATATACCCTTACTGGTGGTTTCGCTGCTGGCAAAATTTACCAATTTGATTAACCTTGCCGAAGGTTGGAACGCATTGGAGAGCTGGTGGATTATAGGTCTCCTGGTTGTGCTTTCGCTGGTTGAATTCCTTGCCGATAAAATCCCAGCGATTAACCATGTCAACGATATCCTCCAAACCTTTATCCGCCCAACTGCTGGTGCGATTCTGTTTGCCTCCAGTGCCAGGGTGATCACCGAAGTTAACCCCATCTTATCGATTGCGATTGGGGTGCTGGTGGCTGGTGGCGTACATGCGGCTAAATCGGTGTTGGTGCGCCCAGCTGTTACAGCGGCTACAGCCGGAGCAGCGGATGTCCCGGTCAGCGTTATGGAAGATGTAGTGGCAACCACGATTTCAATCCTCTCGGTGATAATCCCCGTTTTGGTGGCGATCATTTTGTTAATTTTATTGCTCGGGCTGGTCTGGTGGATTGCTGAACAATCGACAGAAAAAGAAAGTGAACCCTAAGCAGGGGTACCACAAAATGGATAATCATTTATAATTGTGGCAAAGTTCACAAAAAGGAGTGTATGATGACTTATCAAGACAACCAACAAACACCTGTTTATCAACAAAATTCTACGCTTGCCGTTATCAGCTTAATTTCAGGCATCGCCAGTTATTTCATCGTACCACTATTGGGCGCCATCGCTGCGATTATCACTGGAAACATGGCCAAGAAAGAAATTCGGCAGAGCATCGGACGGTTAACGGGCGAGGGGATGGCCAAAGCGGGTATCATTTTGGGCTGGGTTAACATTGGCCTGAGCGTGATTGGTTTATGCTTGGGGCTGATGGCCATGTTAGGCGTTTTCAGCTTGCCGCTTTGTTTGATCCCGTTTGCAAATGGATCTAATTAAATAAATGCAAGCAACGTCGATTTTTTATTAAATTTATTATCTGGAGGTATCAATGACTGAAGAAATTAGCTATATTCCTGAACCGACTGAGACTTTTCAAAGCCCACCTGAAAAGAAGAGTAAAAAGACCTTGTGGATTATCATTGCTATTGTCGCAGTGCTGATCTTGTGCTGTTGTGTGGCTGCAATCCTGGCAATGACGCTGGGTTGGTTCTCCTTTGATGCATTCGACGATCTTTTTTCTGGTCTTTGGCCCTATCTGAGTCTGATCTGACCTGCAGTAACCCGACTTACTGCAGGTGTTGATGGATGGTATGCCACATCTGCCCAGCCCGGGCTATTTCTTGCAGGGCTTCCAGCGCTTGTAAGGCTTGTGCTTGCTGGTGTGGTTCGAGTTCCAGTTCCTGGAATTCATCCTGGTCCAGGATCAGGTGACCACCGTCCGGGTATACCAAAAGATCCAGCGCCAGGTCGACATAACTGATGTAACCCGGGCTGATCTCGGCCGGGGTGGTGACATTGCAATACCAGCCCTTCAACCGGTCATCATCGCGATCGTGAATTTCAAAGATGTTGTACCAGCGGTCCGTGTAATAGCGCTCGAGAAAGCGGTCATTTTCACGTAATAAGACCCCGTGAAAGAGGAGATCGGGTCGGTTGAAAAAGGCTTCAATCAGGACGCTGTTTGCCTCCTTATTGAGGATGCGCCCATCATAACGCCAGGAAACCTGGCGTTGGGTGTTTAATTTGCGGACTACAATCTTCTGGCTGTTTGTGTGCATTTTTATGCTCCGTTGTTCAGGCATAAAACATCTGTGGGTTGATAGTTTACTGCCAGGACATCGCCAAGGCTAACAGGTTCTGGCAGCATGATGTTGAACAGGGGCACCTGTTCATTGATAAACAGAGAAACCAGAAATTTTTCACCCTGAAAGACCTGGTCGAGAACCTTACCGGTAACCTTGTTCTCCGATAGGGTTGGAGCTTGTCGGGCTTGTGAAGGGCGAAAGAGGAGCGTTGTGTGCTGACCCAAGGCGGGTACCTGATTCTGGCAGCTGGCGTGGATCATCCCCAGGGGTGTCTCGACCTGCAACGGCACTTGGGAGGTGACTGTACCCCCAATCAGGTTCCCCAGGCCAAAGAACCGGGCCACCCACGCGTTGCAGGGGCGGTGAAAAAACTCATGTGGGCGTCCGCTTTGGAGAATGCTTCCCTGGTGCAATAACAGCAGACGGTCTGCAATGGCAAAGGCTTCTTCCTGATCGTGGGTGACGTAAATGGCGGGGATTTTGCTATCGTGGAGGATGTGTCGCAGCTCCTGGCTGAGCGTTGCGCGCAATGCTCGGTCGAGGGCACCCAGGGGCTCATCCAGCATAAGCATGCGCGGATTGGGCGCCAGGGCACGCGCCAGTGCGACGCGTTGTTGTTCGCCGCCTGAAAGCTCGGTCACCTTGCGTTTGGAAAAACCAGTCATACCAATGGTTTGCAGAGCGTTCTCCACACGCAACCTGATTTCGTCTGCGGGCAGGTTTTGCATTTTTAGACCAAAGGCGATGTTTTCGGCGACATTCCGGTGGGGGAAAAGGGCATAGTCCTGGAACATCAAACCAAAACGGCGTTGATGGGTGGGCACCCCCGCCAGGGAGGCGTTATCCCAGCGCACATCGCCGCCTTCAGGTTCTTCAAGTCCGGCAATAATCCTTAACAGGGTGCTTTTGCCGCTTCCTGAGGGGCCTAACAAGCAGACGGTTTCGTTTTCCTCCACACTGAAAGAGACGCCCTTAAGCAGGGGTTGCTCATCATAGGTTTTTTCGATATCGCTGACAGAGAGCATTAAACACCGTCCTTTTCACTTTTTTGCAGCTTTTCAATGGCGAAAATGCCCGCAGCACATACCAGCATCAAGATGGTGGACATCGCCAGAGCCTGACCGTAATTGAGTGCGCCAGGCTGAGAGATATAGCGAAAGATCGCCACCGGAAGGGTGGGGTAATCGGGACGCACTAAAAAGGTGCTGGCGCCAAATTCGCCCATGGAGATGGTCAGGGCAAAGATTGCGCTGATCAAGATGGACGGGGTCAGCAGGGGCAGGTCAACCTCGCGCCACACCCGCAGCGGGGAGGCGCCCAGGACACGGGCGGCATTCCGCAACGAAGGAGAAATATTTTTCAGTGCTGGGGCTAATGTTCGCACGATGAAGGGCAGGGCCACCAGGGCGTGGGCAATGGGCAGTAGAATTGGAAACCGGAGGGTGCTGAAGGGGGGGCGGTTGAAAACAATAATGAACCCCAGTCCGAGGGTGATGGCAGAGGCGCCTAGGGGCAGCATTAGCACCGGATCCATAATTTTGTTTAGGATTGTGGTATGTTGTTGGGCATAGCCAACCATCAGGCCAAGGGTGAGTGTTAGACCAATTGTGATCAATGCAAACAGGAAAGAATTGCGCGCAGCCATAATTGGCGGGACGAAGAACAGGTCACCACGACGGTTGACGGTCAATTCGCGATAAAACTGTAAGGTCAGGCCGCGTTCAATTGTGCCACGCTCGCCGCGGGTGGGTTCAAGCTTGACGAAGGAGCGTGCAGCTAAAGAAGCCAAAGGCGCCACGAGCAGCACGAAGAGCGCTGCGAGGATGACAAAGAGAACCACGCGTTCAAGTGCTTTGCCCGGTTTGCGGGGCGTTATCCCCCTGGCGGGCGGCGAGGAGACCAGGTCGCCTAACCCAGAAACCCGATTATGCCCCAGGGTAATCAACAGGGTGCATAGCAATTGCAGGATGGACAGGATGCTGGCCAGGGGCAAGTTTAAAAGGTACAGGGCCTGGGTGTAGATTTCCACCTCTAAAGTGGCAAATTGAGGCCCGCCCAGCATGAGCACCACGCCGAAACTGGTGAAATTGAACAAAAACACCAGGAAGGTGGCGGCCAAGATCGCTGGTTTTAATTGGGGCAAGGTTACTTCTGTAAACGTGCGCCAGGGGCTGGCACCCAACACCTGGGCGGCATGCTGCAGGCGCAGGTTCTGTCCCGACCAGGCATTGGAGACCACGCGAAGAACGATAGTAGTATTATAAAAAACATGCGCGATAAGAATAGCGCTGAAAGTATTCAGGAATTGGATAGGAGGTGCTGCCAGATTGAATTGGGATATTAATGCCAGGTTGACCCAGCCGCGCGGCCCCAAAAACGCGTTGAACCCGGCTGCCACCACCACCGTGGGAAGAATGAAAGGTAATGTGGTCAGCGTCTTGAAAAACCTTTTACCGGGAAAGTCAAAATAGGTGAACAGCCAGGCGCCCGGCAGGCCGATGATGAGGGTCAGCAGTGTGGATAGCGTGGCCTGACCGATGGTGAAGGAGAACGGCCGCCAGAGCCGGTTGAAGTTGAGTGCGAACAGGCTGAACCCCGGTGTGGGTTTCAGCGCCAGGCTGAATAAGGCCAGCAGCGGCTGGTAGAAGAAATAACCCAGGAAAACTGCCGGCAGGAGCCAAAGCAACAAACCCCGACCGACAGGATGATTAGTCCAACGACGCAGGGTGCGGATTGTGGCGGTCAATCCAGGACGACCTCTATCCAGGCGTTGATCCAGGTTTCTCGACGGGCTTCGATCAGCTCGGGCGGCAGGCTGGCAGGTTGGTCGGGGGTATCGACATGCTCCAGGAAAGCTGGGGGCAGGTTGGCCTGCGGGTTAACCGGGAAGACGAACATTTGCAAGGGGATATCTTCCTGGAAGGGGACGCTGAGCATGAAATCCACAAATGTTTTTGCCAGGTCAGGGTTGGGGGCATTTTTCAAGATTCCAACGAATTCAATTTGGCGGAAACAGGTGTTTGGTCCGATGATCGAACCCGTGGGGGCTTCCACCAGCGGCGTTTCAGCGAAAAGCACCTCGGCTGCGGGGCTGGAGCCATAGGAAACCACCATAGGTTGCGGCCCCCGGCCGCTCGAGCCGCTAAAATTGGTGTAATAGGCTGTCTCCCAATCACTGACAACGGCCACACCATTTTCTCGCAGAGCATGCCAGTATTCCAGGTAGCCCGTTTCGCCGAAGTGGGCGATAGTTGCCATCAGGAAAGCTAAACCAGGCGATGACGTGGCCGGATTTTCCACCACCAGTAAGCCAGCGTATTGGGGTTCGATCAGCGCTTCCAGTGAAGTGGGTACGGGTAAGTTGTGGGCAGCAAAGTAGGCTTTATCGTAATTGATGCACACATCACCATAGTCTACAGGCAGGGCAAAGTTGCCCGGGTCGATTTTGAATGCGGCGGGGATTTGCGCCAGCAAGGGCGAATCATACGCGAGGAAGAGCGTCTCTTCGATGGCGCGGGTCAGAAAGGTGTTGTCGACGCCATAGAACACATCGGCGACAGGGTTTTCTTTGGTGAGGATCGCCTGGTTGAGGGTGGTGCCAGCATCGCCGCCGCGCACAAAAATTACCTTGACGCCATGTTCGACCTCAAAGTCTGCGACGAGCGCTTCGCTGATGGCAAAGGAGTCGTGGGTCATCACAGTGATGGATTGCGTTTCAGCCGATTTGAATGCAGGCGTGCAGGCAGTGGTGAGCAGGGTGAAGATTACAACAAGCAGGGGGATGAGATTCATTCGCATGAGTTTTTCCTGACTTCCTCATAAATTAATGGGTTTCGTGAATACATAATAATAAGCCTGTTTGCACAGAAATTTTGGCGGTGGGTGTGCTCATCGCATTGCTGATCCCGCGGGTCTGATCCGGGTACAGCACCTCGTTATTCAGGGCATAACGCAGGCCATCTGTTTGAATCCCGGTGACCGGCCCATTCAGCGGCAGCAATGAGACCCGTTGACCAATGACGCCATCGAGCTGTGCAGATTTGCGAATCAGGATCACTTCCGCGTTCCCATCGATTAGACGGATATCAACTTCTGCCAGGTCAGCCCGGGTGAGGAGAAAGATATTGGTCAGGGTTTGATCCAGACGCCCGCCCAGGGCTGCCACGACGCGTATTGCTTCCGGTGCCAGTTCTAAGGCTGCTTCAAGGGCGAGGTGCAGGTCTGTTTCGTTTTTATCCGTCGAGAAAGTTCGAATTTCAACGCCATGAGCGCGTAATTTTTTAATGCGTTCAGCATCAGCCGAATCCAGGTCACCGATGATCAGGTGCGGGGTCAGCCCCAGCGCTTCCAGGTGTTTTAATCCTCCATCCACGGCGACCAGGAAATCGGTGCCTTTTAGCAGCGGGCGGATGTTTTCGGGCGAAGTCAATTCGCCGTTGGCAAACAGGAGCACTCTTTTTGGTTTTTGGGTCATAAAACACCCTCCAGTACCGTGAAGGGTGTTTAGGGTGAATTTTGCTTCCCTCCGCCGGCATTATCCGGATCAGGTTTTGTGGGTCGAGGACTTTTGTCCTCCTCTCAGCCTGAAATTCCAGGCTCCCCGTTTGTATGTCAGTCTGTAAAAATCCTACCACATTTCAAGCTGATATTCAATGCGAAGGAAGATGTATCACAAGACAACAAAAGACATAAAAGCTACCATCTTGGCTGGTGGCGGGCGTTCTGCTGGCGTTTGCCGAAGAGCAAGGCTAGCACAGCACCGGTGACAAAGCCGCCGATGTGTGCCCAAAAGGCAATTCCCCCGACGTCTGGCCCGCCTAACGAGAGCACACCACTGAAAAATTGCATGATGAACCATACGCCCAGCACAATTGAAGCTGGTACAAGTTTCAGCGTCATAAAATAACCGAGGGGAATGAAGGTGAGGACGCGACTGTGTGGGTAGAGCACTAGGTAAGCGCCCAGAACAGCGGCTATAGCACCGGATGCGCCCACCGTGGGGACGAGGGAAAAGGGATTGGTTAAGACATGTGCCAGGGTGGCGGCTACACCGCCGACCAGGTAGAAAATTAGGTAAGGGAAGTGCCCCAGGGCATCTTCTATATTATCGCCAAAGATCCACAGGTACAGCATATTGCCGGCCAAGTGCAGCAGACCGGCGTGCATGAACATGGACGTGAAGATGTTACGAACATTACTGAAGTTTGTTGGGGTCGATAGAAATTGGTAGCGAATAAACGCGAATTGGTACAGGAGCTCGCCGTCCTGGGAGGCACCAGCCAACCATTGTAAGGCAAACACGGCGATGTTGACAATGATCAGCAGGGTGTTAACCCATGGTAATCGGCGGGTTTTGATTTGATCTCGGATGGGTATCATTACTATTCGACTCCGTTCCCTGTATGTAGATAGACACTTTCATTAAAATTATATCCAATAAATTATATCTAAGATTATAAAGATTGTAAAAAACAGGGTGGGAAGTATTGACAAAAGGGACTTCTTAACGGATGATTAATGACCTGTAGGGAAACAAAGTGAGGATAGGGCGCAGTGCAAATTCTCAGATGTGGGGTTTTCCCTTGACTATCATCTTCCGATTTGATACAATGATATCTTGCGCTTTGCGCGTGAGTTTTTATTTAATTATATGAAAAAACGAGAACTATTTTAGGATAATCCCAGCAACCTTAGCTAACCAGGAGCCCTAAATGGCAGAATTGTTGCCCATAAAATCATATCGACGTATCCCAGTAGGCCTAGACCTACCCAATTTAATCCAGGTGCAGATTGATTCTTTCAAGCGATTTAAAGAAGATGGATTTTACGATTTATTTGCCGAAATCTCTCCGATTGAATCCTATAACGAGGGGATGAAATTATATTTCCCCGGCACGGATAAAACGACCAAAGAATGGGATTTGAGGTTCTGGTATGAAGAACCTAAAACCACTATTGAAGAATGTTTGGAACGCGACCTGACCTACGCTTCACCGCTGTATGTTTCGGTTTTGTTGATGGGTAAGGAAGTGCCGGAACCCATTAAACAGGATTTATTTCTGGGCGATTTCCCGGAGATGACCCCTAAAGGCACCTTCATTATTAATGGAACTGAGCGGGTGGTGGTCAATCAATTGATTCGCTCTCCTGGCGTTTATTTTGAAAGCGAAGTCGATCGATCGACCGGCCGACACATGTCAACCTCCAAGATGATCCCTGATAGGGGCGCCTGGATTGAGATGGAAACCCGCAAGAACGATTACATCATTATCAAGTTCAACCGCAAACGCACCACACCCATCACAGTATTCTTGCGCGCCCTGGCCGCGGTGGAAGATGGGCTGGAGGCTGATAACAGCCTTATCGAAAACGGCACCGATGAGGAGCTTATCAGCCTGTTTGAAGATGTGGACAATAACCCGGACCGACAGTTCATTGTTTCCTCAATTGCCCAGGAACCGTCCTGGGAAGAATACTTAGCCGATAATAAAACCATTGCTCAAGCTGCACTGATCGAATTTTTCAAGCGCTTGCGCCCTGGCGATCCGCCTACACTGGATAATGCCAAAACATTTTTAGAGGAACAGCTCTTTGATCAACGTCGATACGACCTGGAACGCGTTGGCCGTTATAAACTCAATCAAAAACTGGATCAGGATATTCCTATCAATCACCGCACGATCACAAAATCGGATATCGTGCAGATTGTGAAACGCATGATCCAGATTAACAACGGCGTTGAGCCTGCTGATGATATTGACCACCTGGGGAACCGCCGGGTAAAAACTGTGGGCGAGCTGATCCAGAACAAATTGCGGGTTGGTCTGCGCCGGATGGAACGTGTGATCCGCGAGCGGATGTCGATCCGTGACCAGGAACAGGTTTCGCCGACCAGCCTGGTGAATATTCGCCCGGTGATCGCTTCGCTGCGAGAGTTTTTTGGCTCGAGTCAGCTTTCGCAGTTCATGGAAGAAACCAATCCCCTGGCGGAACTGCGCCATAAGCGCACGCTTTCTGCCCTGGGCCCGGGCGGTCTGCGGCGGGAGCGCGCGGGGTTTGATGTGCGCGACGTGCACCATACGCATTACGGCCGCATTTGCCCGATTGAAACCCCCGAAGGCCCGAACATCGGTTTGATTGGCCGTATGGCGACCTATGCCACGGTCAATGAATACGGTTTTATTGAAACCCCGTATCGGCGCGTGATCAAAGCGCTCAAACCTACCGATGACCTGGTTGACCGCCAATTGCGCGAAGATATTAAAGACCCCAAGACGGATGCGTTAATCGCTGCCAGCGGTGAACGCATTACCGAAGAGCTGGCGAAAAAATTGAAAAAACTCGATCGGGACGCGATTCTGGTAGCGCCCTTCGTATCAGATATCTATGAGCATTTGTCCGCTGACGCTGAGGGTAAGTTCGTAATTGCCCAGGCTAACGCAACCCTTAACGAATATCGTGAATTTACACCGCGGGTTTCCTGTCGGCATCAATCTGGTTTTCGTTTCTCGGCGCCAGAGCAAATTGACTATATGGACGTTGCCCCGCAACAGATTGTGGGCGTAAGTGCAGCTTTGATCCCCTTCCTGGAGCACGATGATGCCAACCGGGCCCTGATGGGCTCAAACATGCAGGCACAGGCTGTACCCCTGGTACGGCCGGAAATCCCGATTGTTTCCACTGGTATGGAAGCTTATTCAGCCATTGACTCCGGTCAACTGGTGGTGGCTGAGGAGGATGGCGAGGTGATCTCTGTCACGGGAAGATCGATCCAAATTCGTGAGAGCGATGGCAATCTGCGCACTTATAACTTGCAGAAGTACCGGCGCTCTAACCAGTCTACCTGCATTGACCAGCGTCCGGCGGTGATCAAAGGGCAGCGGGTTCACAAAGGCCAGATCATCGGCGATTCCTCTTCATCTGTTGATGGTAACCTGGCTTTGGGTCAAAATGTGCTGGTTTCTTTTATCTCTTGGGAAGGCGGCAACTTTGAAGATGCCATCCTGCTTTCAGAGCGTTTGGTACAGGAAGATAACTACACTTCAGTACACATTGAAAAGCATGAGGTTGAAGCTCGAGATACTAAACTCGGCCCAGAAGAGATCACTCGGGATATTCCGAATGTGGGTGAGGAGACTGTGCGTAACCTTGACGAATATGGCATCATCCGCATTGGCGCCGAGGTAGGTCCTAATGACATTCTGGTGGGCAAGATCACGCCCAAAGGTGAAAAGGAATTAACGCCCGAAGAGCGTTTGCTGCGGGCGATCTTTGGTGAAA
>JAAYKH010000043.1 GCA_012522475.1 Chloroflexota bacterium
AGTCGATATTGTGGCGCAAAAAAACGGCCAGCATCTCTAAATCAGGGGGGGTGGGAGGGCTTTCCGCGAACGGCAACGCAACCGGAGATTTGTCGGTGGTGAGCAATGCGGTCTGTATAGCTGTGACAGCCTGGTCGATCTGCAGGCTGTAACCGGGTTCACCCAGGGAAAAATTGGTGGTATTGGGGATAGGCAGGGTTTGACTGCCGGGCTGGGCGTAGCGCGGTTCAATTTCGCTTTGAAGGTAGGCACGGATTGAGTTTGCATCCATGCTGGAATTGGGGGACACCGTAACCGGAGGGGCGGTGTGGGAGTGATCCAGCAAGAAGGAGTAAAAACTGCCAGGTTCAACCTGGCTGGTCGCTGCGGTGTCCAGGGCTTCCGGGTCAAAAGAAAAACCCAGGACTTCAGGGTCGACATGGATGGTGCTGCCGTCGATCGTCAGTACCAGCGGGAGTGCAAAAACTTCAGCGAACCTGGCCTGAGCAGAGGGAATATCCAGACCTCCAACCGGAACACCCGCGATCAGACTGCCCGCCGGAAACACAACCGGCTGATTTTTAAACCGTTGATGCTCAACCAGGGTGATGGTCAGGCTGCAGAAGATAAAGAATATCCCCAGTCCGCCCATAACCCACCGAAATGCTTTAGATGTCATCCATAAACCTGCACTATGATCATGGCCTGATTTTACCACCTTGATAGAGGTGGGAATGCCCGGGCAGGCGCAAAAATCAGCGACGCGGCCCAGCGGCAATGTGGATAGGGCTGGAAGTTTTTAGCGAGTACAGCAGAAAGACGATTGCCATTCACAGGAAAATTTCCCTGTAATGCATGCAAATACACGCCTGTTAACTGGTAGGGGATGATTCAGCCCGGCTGCAAGTGGCAACTTTTACCACCGGGTGCTGATGCGTGGGCTATGGTTCAATAACAATTTTATTGCGCCCGCTCTTTTTTTCGCAGGAAGAAAGCATAATACATCCAAATGGCGATGATATAGGTGAAAATTGTGCCTAAAAAAGGTGGCCCAAAACCATAGTTCACCTGTGCCCACCCGCTGATCACCGGGCTGAACGCCCGGCCAAAACTGTTGACCATACTGTTCAGACTGGCTACCATAGCCCGCGCGTCAGCTTCAACCTGTTCCATGACAAAAGTCTGGTATACGGGCGAGCTCATGTTCATCAGGGTTAAGCGCACAAAATAGGCAACGGTGCTCAGCCCAAACGAGGACGAGAACCCCAGCATGATGAGGAAAGGGATTGAGATAGCCTGGCTGTAAACCACCACCCGTATCTTTCCGAAACGGTCTGCAAAAACTGGGGCGAGGATCAGGCCGACCCCCATTGCCAAGGACCCCCAGGCCATCAGGGCGCCGATGACCCGATCGGGTTGTTGGTGTACGTTGCTGAAGAAGATGTTCATAAAGGGCATGATCAGCCCGGCGCCAATGGAGGTGATGAACATGGGCAGAAGCAATTTGGGCAGCGTGCCCGGATTTTGTCGGGCAAAGGCGATGGGGGCAAAAGCGGCGCGATTTTTTGTACCCAGTTGATTGCGCTTGAGCATCAGGCGGGGGATTGCAGTGGCGAGTACCAGCACACCTGCCACGCCCACCGACCAGGCATAGGCTGTTGCGCTGATTGCCGATACCTGAAAAGCTTTGCCGAACCAGGAGGGCAAATACCCACCCAACCAATCACCAACTGAATTCGCCGCCATACGCAGCCCCGAATCCATGCTGAACAGGTAGGTGCGCTCCTCTTCGCCGCTGTTTTCCATCATGAATGGGCCGCTGACCACTGCGCCCAGACTTGAGCCAATGCCCATCAGGATGTTCGTGAAAACCAGGATGATTGGCGTGTGGAAAATCACCATTAAGAAGACGGCCGCACCCGTCACCAGGACAGCGAGGACCATAGAAAACTTGCGACCCAATCGATCTGCCAAATAGCCCATGGGTAATGCGGAAATCAGTACCGTCATACTGCTGATTGTGGAGATCAACCCCATAAAAGTTTCATCATAGCCCAAACTGCGCAGGAAAAAATTGAACAGGAAACGGTGAATTCCTAATCCCGCCCCATAGATCATAATACTGATCAGGTAAATACGTGCATTTGGACTGAAAGCACTGACGCGTTTGATGTAAGTCCTGACCACACCGTCGGGATTGTGCGCTGCTCTTTTTTGAGAACTCAAAGGGTTTAATCTCCTGAAAGGAAAGTGCGCAGGAGGTAAATGGTGGAATCCAAACCATTCATACGCAAAGAGTAGCGACGTTCAGCCTTGGGCGAAACCGTCACACTGACCAACCCGGCCAGGCGCAGGTTTTGTAAGTGGTGAATTACCGTCGGGGGGCGCAGTCGCAAGATCATAGCCAGTTGACTGGGGGTAGAGGGGCCATTTTCACGTAAATAATACAGAATTCGCAGGCGAGTTGGGTCTGCGATGGCTTTTAATGCATTTAATAGTTCATCGGGGACCAGTTCACCGGGAATTAATGCGGTGCCTTCCGGACGAGCGCCGAACAGGATGATGCCAGTTTCTTCATCTAATTTGTCGAAAATGACAAAAGGCGCCCCCCAAAAAGACGGGGCTAAGATCAGGTTGGAAACCTCTTTGACCCAATCCATACGTACGCCGATTGAGAGGGTTTCCAACACGGTCAGCAGGTCATTTTCACGAAAAAGGACCTGCGCATTTTCCAGGGCTTGGCTTAGTGCCGGGGCAATGCGGACCTCCTCTTCCTGGAAGAAACTGGTGATATAGGCTTCCAGGGCAAGTACCAGGTCGACACCAAACTGTTTCCGATTTGCCCAGGCTTCAAAAGTCGATCGGAGAAATTCTTTGGTGATGGTGGTTTGATGAGGGTGAAAGGACTTGATCAGCCGTTCAATCCGAGCCGTCAGGCGTTGCATCCCGTTCAGCGATAGTAAAAATTCCTTATAGTCTTGTGAGCGTTGATCAACCTTGTCCGCAAATACGAGCTTGGTCAAACGATCCTCCGGTGGGATGGCTTTGAGTGCTTCCATAACGGCGGCAGCGTCTTTTGGTTCGGGGAGTGTATACAGCCATGGCAATGGGACAGAGAGCACCCGTTGTGCGCGCTCCAGCGCATCGCGCAAATGAATCGGCAGGCGTGAACGCACGCCGGCCGCCCAGGAAGGCCTTAATCCATATTCATCCGGGCGGTGCAGGATATACAGGCTGGTAAACAGGTCGTAAGCACTGCCGTTATCCCATAAGATCTTTAATTCTTCTTTCATACGCTCACCTCACAGATAAAATTTATGTTTCAACAAATTAACAATCAACAAATTAGATAATAGTCTAATAACATCAAATTGTCAAGGAGCAAGCTGAAGGCGAACAAAAATTCAAGCTAATTCAATGGGCACGCTCACCTTGATCCTGTTGGCTATTCAGCACTAACTGGCTATAATCCCCTTATGAGCAACCCAAAACTGATCAGGGTTCTGATGGGCTTTTTAGCCGTCTTTGCTTTACTGGCGTTGATGCTGGCGATCTATTTTCTGCCACCTGTACACGAACGGCTGGCATGGCGGGTGGCCAGTCTGCGTTCGCAGATGTTTTATTTCTTTAACCCGCCAGGTGAGGTACTCTTCTCGCCGGCCCAGCAGGAAGAGATGGGCGTTATTGCTACCGGGACGATCACCGCCTCGATGCCGCAGGAAACCCTCACCCTCGAAGCCTTACTAACACCGACTGCATCGGTTTCTTCCACCCCCACGGTGACCCTCACGCCCACAATCACGCCAACCGCCATCCCTGATGCATTCAGCCTGTCGGGAGTGCTGCATGAATATCAAAAAATGAACAACTGTGGACCGGTCACCCTATCTATGGCTCTATCGTACTGGGGCTGGGTTGGCGATCAAGATGTGACCCGCCCCTGGTTACGCCCGCATCAGGATGATCGCAACACCATGCCCGAGGAGATGGTCGCGGCTGTGAAAGCCCATACCGATCTGGAGGCCCTGGTACGCTCGGGCGGCGATACGAACCTCATCAAGCAGTTCATCGCTGCCGGCTTTCCTGTTATTGTTGAAAGAGACATGGGTGATGTGCGCCCCGATGAGAATTGGACCGGGCATTTTGGTGTTGTCACGGGCTATGATGATGCCCAGGGGCGGCTCATTTTGCAGGATTCGTATATCATGGCAGATTACCCTCTGAGCTACGCAGAGCACAATCAGTATTGGCGGGCGTTCAATCATGTTTACGTTGTCATCTACCCCCCAGACCGCACGCATGAAGTGCTGTCAATCCTCGGCCCACAGGCGGACGAAAATAACAATTACCAGCACGCGGCTGACCAGGCGCGAGAAGCCATTAACGAACTCCAGGGTCGTGATCTGTTCTTTGCCTGGTTTAATCTGGGTACCAGTCTGGTGAACCTGGGTGATTATATAGGCGCTGCCCAGGCCTATGACCATGCATACGATGTGGTTTACCCCACCATTCCTTCGGCTGCCCGCCCCTGGCGGATGACCTGGTATCAGACCGGCCCTTACGAAGCCTATTACTTCACCGAACGTTACCAGGATGTCATTAACCTCGCCACTTTCACCATCGTCAACACTGGCGTGGAGGAAATTGAAGAAACCTGGCTGTGGCGGGGGCGCGCCCGCCTGGCTTTGGGCGACGAGCCTGGGGCAATTGAAGATTTTCGAACGGCCTTAAAGTTTCACCCGGGTTGGGATGAAGCACTGTCAGAGCTGCAGCACCTGGGGGTTCATCCCTGAAGGGGTTATTTTATCATTTGCGATGAGCCCTGAAGGTAGATGATACCTACGGAGGCGGCTTTTGTTTGTTTTGCACAACACGCCCTAAAGGATATAATCCCATCTATGCAAAAAACCAGAATGATAAAAACCCTGATGGTCTTTTTGGTCATCGTTTCTGTTTCGGCGCTGTTGCTGGCAATCTACTTCCTCCCCCCGGTTCACAGCCGGCTTTCCTGGCGGCTCTCGGTACTGCGGGGGGATATCTATAATTATTTCAACCGGCCTGATGAGCAGGTTTTCATCCCAGGGCAAAAGAAAGACATGAGCGCCATAGAACTGACGCCCACAGCCACGATGGCACCTCCGACGGCCACACTCGTGCCTTCAATAACACCCACAAATTATGTCTCTCCTACCCCAACGGAGACGCAGACCCCCACACCGACGTCTACGCCAATTCCCTCTGCCATTCAATTGGAAGGCGTGCGGTATGAAAAGCAGGATTTTAATAACTGCGGACCCGCGAACCTCTCCATAGCGTTAAACTACTGGGGATGGGAGGGCGATCAAAAGGTGACCGCAGCCAAGTTAAAGCCCTTCTCACGAGACCGCAATGTTATGCCCTACGAGATGGTGGATTTTGTGCGCACCCAAACTCACCTGGGCGCAGTACTGCGTTGGGGCGGCGACCTGGAGACAATTAAGAAATTCATTGCTGAGGGTTTTCCCGTCTTGATTGAACGCGGCTACCTGGAAGAGATTGCAGAATATGGCTGGATGGGACATTACAATGTTGTTACCGGCTATGATGATGCCCGAGAAGTTTTTATCGTACAGGATACCTACCCTGGTATTCCCAATGCGCCCAATTCTTATGAGCGGATCGAACGACACTGGCGTGCCTTTAATTATGTGTATATCATCATCTACCCGCCGGAACGCGAGACGCGGGTCTTTGAGCTTCTTGGACCGCAGGCTGATGAGGCCTACAATTTACAATATGCTGCTGAAAAAGCCCGGGAAGAGGTCAATGTCCTTTCCGGGAAAGAGCTGTTTTTCGGCTGGTACAACGTCGGCACCAGCCTGGTTAACTTGCAAGATTATTATGGCGCTGCCCAGGCTTATGATCAAGCCTTTGCCGTGTATGCCGATATTTACCCGCGCCCATACCGGTTGTTCTGGTACTCCACCGGGGCATACTTTGCCTATTATTACACCGGGCGCTATCAGGATGTGATCGACCTGGCCGATATGGTTCTGGGTCTATCCGCCGAGCCCGCCATTGAAGAGACCTGGGTGTGGCGTGGGCGTGCCCGCAAGGCGCTGGGCAATATTGACGGCGCTGTGGAAGATTTCCGCGGAGCTTTAAAGTGGCATCCGGGCTGGTGGGTCGCTGAAAACGAATTGCATAGTTTGGGGATTTGGGATTAGGAATGGCATTGTTTGAAACCCAGTGAAAAGTGAATGGCGAGTGCTGCGCTTCGATCTCGATTTGGGGTTTTCAAGCGCTCATCATTAACGCTCCTTGTGAGATTTGACAAAGTGACGCCCTTATTTTTATAATCAGTATAAGCCTGATGGATTAGGCCGCCCATTTTAAAATCATTTAGTAGGCCTCATGCACTTTAAACCATTCAAAATTATTGATAGCCATATTCATTTTCCGCATTATGCCTTCGCTGAGCCTTTGGTGAGCATTCTGGCAGAGGCTGGGGTTGAAAAGCTGGCTGTGGTTTGCACTCCCGATGAAAAACGGTTCAGCTTGCTGCCGGATGCCCTGTACCTGAAAGGCTGTTACCCGGGGCGGGTGTACCTTTTCGGCGGTTTGGATATCTCACCCCTGTTGATGACGCTAGATAACGCTGGCGAGACCTTTGCCCGTTATGTGGATGTGCTGGCAGGGCTGGGCGCGGACGGCATCAAGATGCTTGAAGGCAAGGCGGAAATGCGCAAACGTTTGCCTATTCCCGATTTTGATGGCCCGGTTTACGCGCCGTATTGGGAAAAACTGGCTGAACGTCAAATGCCCCTGATCTTCCACGTCAATGACCCGGAGGAATTTTGGGATGAGAAAAAAATCCCCAGCTGGGCACGGGAGATGGGCTGGTATTATGGCGATGGCACCTATATTGATAACGAAGCCCAATACCGCCAGGTGTTGAACGTTCTGGACCGCCATCCCGACCTGAAGGTGATTTTTGCGCACTTTTTCTTCCTTAGTGCGCAGCTGGAACGGCTGGCAGATTACCTTGACCGCTACCCGAATATGCACGTTGACCTGACCCCGGGCATTGAAATGTATTTCAATTTCGCCGTCCATCCGCAAAAAACGCGCGATTTCTTTATTAAATACCAGGACCGAATTGTTTACGGTACCGACATCGGGGCGCAGGCGCTCCTGGCTGACACTGGGGTCGGCATTGAAGCTGAAGAGAGCCTGGCGCGTATTGAAGTTGTACGGGGTTTCCTCGAAAAGGAAGGGCCTTTCCAGTTGACCCATGAAGGCTTCCTATTTGGCGGTCCGCAGGCTCGTTTTTTGGGCATCCATCTGCCCGACCAGGTCCTGGAGAAGATCTACCATCAAAATTTCGAGCGCTTTGCCGGCGCAGTTCCCAAACTGCTGGACAACGCTGCCATCTTAGAGGAATGCCAGCGTTTAGAGGCAGTGATTAACACGATCGGTGCCGTGATGCCCGGCATGACCGGTGACACCAGTTCCATTACCAAAGTTAGAGATTTCTTTAGCCATTCAATTTAATTGCTATGTCTGAAACCAGGCCTGCTTATTTAAACTTAGTTGAAACGGGCCAGCTCTCGCGGCGGGTTGCCGAAGCTTTTGGGCGTTTGGAATCCTGCGATATCTGCCCACTGCGCTGCGGTGTGAACCGACTGTCGGGCGAATTGGGCATTTGCCAGACCGGGGTTTTAGCCCAGGTGAGCAGTTTTGGTCCTCACTTTGGGGAGGAACGTCCGCTCAGTGGCTGGCGCGGTTCGGGGACGATCTTCTTTGCGCGTTGTAACTTGCGCTGTGTCTTCTGCCAGAATGCCGATATCAGCCAGGGCTCCTTTGGGCGAAAAGCCAGCCCGCAAGAATTGGCAAATATCATGCTTGGCCTGCAAAAACAAGGTGTCCACAATATCAACCTGGTTTCGCCCAGCCATGTCGTCCCACAAATTTTAGCGGCGATTGAAATTGCTGCCGGGCAGGGGCTGTGCCTTCCGATTGTGTATAACACGGGCGGATACGATTCCCTCGAGACGCTGGCACTGCTGGAAGGCGTGATTGACATCTACATGCCGGATATGAAATATGCTGACGCACACCTGGCATTTAAGTACTCCCGGATTGAGGACTATCCCCGGAACAACCAGGCTGCGGTTTTGGAGATGCAGCGTCAGGTAAACGATTTACAAATAGACGCGCAGGGTCTGGCCTGGCGGGGTTTGCTGGTGCGGCACCTGGCGCTGCCAAATGGACTGGCTGGCAGCGAGAGGATCTTTAAATTCCTGGCTGAGAAAGTTTCCAAAAATGTGTACCTCAATATCATGGCACAATACCATCCCGCGTTCAAAGTCCGCGGGCTGACAGGGGGCTATCCCGAATTAAACCGGCGTATTTCTGCTGACGAGTATCAATCCGCGCTTAGTATGGCTAAAATGTTCGGCCTGAGACGGTTGGATTAAATAGGGCAGATTTATTCTGCAAATATCTATTCAGTTGATAAGCATTAATTAGGCTGTGTGCCAAAGGCCTAAGTTTCTATGCCAACCCTTAGGGTTTAGCGGGAAACAACCCGGTCTTCACAATTGGTAGGGCTTTTTTGTCCCCTTTGCTCTATTTTCTCGACTTACTTATAGAACTCAAAAAAAATTAATGTTCCCTGCAGGCTATTGTTGAAGCGATCAGAGGAGAACTTTATGGCAGGAAGCAGTATTGAATTGATGTCCAATAAAATTAATTATATGACGGATGAAAAAAGAATCATCAAAGCTGCAAGGCAGGACCCCAAGGCGTTTGGAGAATTGTACAAACTGTATGTTGAACAGGTTTTTCGATATCTCTTCAGCCGGATCGGGGATGTGCAAGAAGCTGAAGATGTTACGGCTCAGACATTTCTTGCGGCTTTCGAATCCTTTGATAAATTCCGACAGGATGGGCACTTTGTTTCCTGGTTGTTTGGAATTGCGCGTCATAAAGCAATGGATTATTTCCGCCGACGAGACGATTTATCGCCTATGGATGAGACCAGCCAGGTCCCTGTTGAAGACAATACTTTAGCCAGGGTGATAAAAGCAGAACAAGAAGAAGCGTTGTCACAGCTTATCCAGACTTTACCTGAAGAAGACCGCGAATTGCTCCGTTTACGTTTCTTGGCCGAAATGAGCTTTCCGGAAATTGCCCGTTTCCTGCATCGTAATGAAGACGCTGTTAAAAAAATGACATACCGGTTACTGGCACGGTTGCACAGCCAGTTGGAGGTTTTAAATGAATGAAAAGTATGCCACCCCTCAGTTTGAAGCGCGTATTCGTAAGTCCTTTGGTGTACCTGAGGTTCGCCCCGAATTTGTTGATGAGGTCTATGATCTTTTGATGCTGCAAGCGGTGGAAAAATCTAAAAAACCTCAATTTTTTTTAGGCCTGCGCCCGGCATGGATTGTTACTTTCGCGATGCTTGTCCTGATGATCCTCGGCACGTTGATGATTGGCCCACAACGCATCTACGCGGCGGTACTGCAGCTTTTTGGATATATCCCCGGCGTGGGGATCGTGGATGTGAACGTGCCGATCCGCGTACTGGCGGAGCCGGTCAGCCTCACCCGCGATGGGGTTAAAGTATCTGTAAACCAGGTCGTTCTGACTGAGACCGAAACGCGCTTAGATTTTGGCGTCTCTGGTGTTCCACTTTCTGCCTACCCACAGGTGGGAGCCACATCAGGGTGTATCGAGCGAGAATATCTGCGTTTGCCGGATGGCACGAGAATTGATGTGAACGCCCCCATACCGGCCAATGTGAATGAAGCCACATTTGTTCTGCCCTGTATATTCAACACTCTTCCAGGCACGGTTCCTGTTGCGTGGGAACTGCCAATACATTTTGTCCCAGCTCCGTCAGACCTCGTAATTCTGCCTGTCTTAGATGTGACTCCTTCATATGTACCAACAGGCCAAAAACCTGGTCTGGATATTGATACAACTTCAACGACAACCTTGAACGAATCAACGCAGGTTAACATTTCAATTGATAAAATCATCGAAACTGAGGAAGGCTATATCCTGCTGGGATATGTACGTCCTGACATTCCAGAAGGAAGCTGGCTGCAAATCACCGGTCCTGCAATAATTAAGGATGCGAACGGTAAAAACGTGAATTACACTTTCCCCAATGATGTTCAGCCACTCGATGACACCAGTCTTGGTCAAGGCGGTTATGCATGGGTAATGCAAATCGATGGCGCTGGTGTTAAGTTTCCCATAACGATCAGCTTTTCCGGGGTAATTATTTCGCAGGTCGACTCTGAAGCATTTGCTAGAACCACAGTTAATGTGGGCTTGAACCCGCAACCTGAACAAATTTGGGAAGTTAATCAGGATGTTCAAATTGCCGGAAATACAATTCAATTGATATCTTTAACAGCCTGGGCAGATGGGTATTCCTTCCGCATTGATCCGGGGAAGAATTTGAGTGGTGTTAGCGTTCAAATCGAAGGGTATCAAGCAATTGGCGGTGGAGGCGGCGAAGGTACAACTAACGGAAAGGTGTTTACTACAAGCCTCAGTTATAGTAATTTACCAAAAGGTGATTTGACGATTCTATTCTCCAATCCGCGTTTAGCCAGCCCTACTGCCATCTGGCAGGCGGTATGGCAGCCGGAGACCGTACAACAATTTTCATCAATCGACGTATCTTCAACAGTCTGCTTGAATGCTGAATCATTCCAAAAACTAAGCCCAATACCAGCGGGGCTGACTGGCAAAGTCGTGTTAACCCAACTGAACCCTCAACTTCAAATCATCTTAGCTGGGATGGGTGGCAGCCCATTAGAAGTGCTTGTTACAGGTAATGGCCAGGCGGCTCTCACGCAAGATGGCAACCGCCTGGCATATACGACCGATGCAGGCATCAGAATCCAGAATCTATCGAGTGGAGAGTTCGCTGAGATAGCTGGCGTTTTTGGACGAGACCTTCATTGGTCACCCGATGGAAGCCAGCTCGCTTATGTGAACTCGGGTGATTTGTATGGCGTGTTCTTGATCAATAGTGATGATAAGCATCCAAGGCAACTTTCCAACCTGGGATATGAATCAATTGCGGGTTGGTCACCCGATGGATTCGTTCTTTATTATGCAATTCCTGATTCAACCGGAAATGGCTTCTTGCTGCGATCGGTTGATGTAGATACTGGAAACACTCATGATCTGTTCGTGCTGGAAAACTCTTCCCGCAAAGCACCGATGTCGGCTGTGTCGCCAGATGGAAAGTGGATTGCTTATCGAGCCAGCGACAATAGCAGTCTGTTTATCAAAGGAATGGATGGAAGCCCGGCACAATTGTTGCTGGACAACCCGGCTAATGCAATCAACGGCATTGCTTGGGATAAAAAAAGTCTCTTGCTCGGTGTGAGCTTGATCACCCCTGAATACCCTGATGGTGAGATCATCTTGATAGCACCTGATAGTTGCGAAACCTATCGTCTTCCCGGTTTGAGCGGCGAATTGGATGGAGTATTCATGCCATAAACCGCAACAGGCAAGTGGTTAACGTGAAAAAAAGAGGGTGGCTAAGGCAACCCTCCTTTCACCACCCAATGAGGAATATTATGCAATTTCGGTTCCCCAGTTTTTTTATGTGGTTAAGTGTCGTAGCTATCCTTTCAGGGTGTATGTCTACAGTTGATATAAAACCCCAAACCACTGCGACGCAAACCACTGCCATACCATTTTCAACAGCGACCACGCAACCGACAACGGTGACACCCCTTCCATCACCAACGGTTACATCTGCACCGCTGTTCACGCAAATGCCTCTGGTTCAGAAAAGCGGGTTCGTTTTTATGGGCGAAACCATCCCGGACGGAACGAATCTTCAACCTGGACATAGCTTTCAAAAGACATGGACCATTAAAAACAATGGTTCGAGCACCTGGGATAAAAGCCTTGAATTGGTAAAGACGGCCTCCGATCCAGATAACGAATCACTTGGCAGTCCGGAGTATATTCCGCTGGCTCAAGAATTAAAACCTGGGGAGATAATCGAAATCAAGGTCGACCTGGTTGCTCCCCAACAAGACGGCCACTATACAGTTTTTTATGAACTTCGGGATGGAGTTGGCTTAACCATACTTAATAGCCAAATTTGGGTAACAATTACCGTCGGAAACGTTCCAGTATCTGGCGCATATGGAGTAAGCGCACAACTTTTATCTGCCTATATGGATTATTCAGAATTTAAAGTAGATTTTTGTATGCAGCTTCCTGATGAACGTCAATGGTACCCCGAGAAGGTGTTACTTCTGGTTAACCACCAACAATACGCGCCTGTTGCCAGCCGAATTGATCCAGTTGGTGCGACGACTGCAAACAAATGTTTCAGTTTTAGTTTTCCAGTTTCGATTGTTTCAGGAACAACGTATCAATTATCAATTGGAAAAGTGGAACTACCACCACAGGTCCATCAAGCGGAAAACTGTGCCCTGGCACAAACAATATTACGGACGGCTTACCCCGGATTAGATTTTAACTGCGCTGGACCTGGTTTTTGGTATACCCACCTGGTTTTACCAGCGGGTATGACAGAAGAACAGGCAGATCAATTGATTCTTGATGCGATGTCTAGCTCGATTTATGGGCCGTGGATATTAAACGGGGCTGCGCCCTGATTTAATCTACCTTTATTCTTGAACACTCTGAAAAACGAGAAAACCATCCGGCAAATGCCGAAGGTTTTCAGTGCCCCCTGAGATCAATGATTTTTTAATATCATGAGGGTTAAACGAAATCTTTATTCTGCGACTGGCGGGCTAAACCAGTTATTCAACCTTTTTAAAGGTTGATCGTTGGTTCACTTCAAATTCATTTGCACATTGATGCTATTGAATGTTTGCCCAATGCCAATCGGCCTCGTGATACAATTGACGCCATGCAAATGGCTGTGATGTCTAATAAGCCTATCGGCATCTTCGATTCAGGGGTGGGTGGATTATCAGTGCTGCGCGCCATGCGCACATTGCTCCCCACTGAGGACATGCTCTACCTGGCAGACCAGGCGCATATCCCTTATGGCCCACGCCAAAAAGCGGATATCCGCGCCTTTGCCCACGGCATCACCGAGTACTTGTTAGCCCAGGGTGCTAAGTTGATTGTGGTGGCCTGCAATACCGCCTCCGCTGCGGCACTGCACGACCTGCGGGCACATTTTCCTGAAACACCCTTTGTGGGCATGGAACCGGCGCTTAAACCCGCTGCCGCGCTGACGAAAACCGGGCGGGTGGGCGTGCTGGCGACACCCACCACCTTTGCCGGTGATATGTATACTTCGCTGGTGGACCGCTTTGCACAGGGTATTCAAATCTATCAAAACACCTGCCCCGGGCTGGTAGAGCAGATTGAACGGGGCGAGTTGGATACGCCCGTCACCCGGGCGATTTTGGAGGCAGCGCTGCACCCCATGCTGGCAGAAGCTGTTGATACTGTCGTGTTGGGTTGTACCCATTACCCCTTTGTGATCCCGCTGATACAAGAGATCACCGGACCTGATGTGCACACCATTGACCCTGCACCGGCAATTGCCCGTCAAACCCGGCGCTTGCTGGAAGAACGTGGCTGGCTCAACGCGAAACAACCTTCGGGGGAAATTACGTTCTTCACCAGCGGCGCGGTAGCGACGCTAGCTGTTATGCTGCCGGCCCTGCTGGGAGAAATTGGAATTGTTCAGCAGTTATGTTGGGTAAAGTCTAAGCTGCAAACTGGATAATGGGTTTAATTGGCCCTGGCAAGGAGTGACCCCATCGCAGCACCCGAACGGGAAGGGGTACGCATCTCAATTATTCTCAAGCAAAGCCGCTCTTGAACCATGCTGGCAAAGGTCCCTGATGAATGCCAGGGCAAGCTCAATGGAAAAAGAGTGGGAAGATATATTGATAGCTGAATGATGGCTTTTGTGCTTCAGTATAATAGATTGCCAGTGCAAAGTCCTGGTCCAGGTCACCCCCAAAATTCGGCACACCATCGCCGCTGATGTTGGCAGCGGTGACCGTTAAGGTATAGGTGCCCTCTGGAAGCGATTCCAAAAAGAGGCCCTCGGTGTTGTTTTTTGTGTCCGGCGTCCCGCCGGGTATGGAAAGACCCTCCGCGTTAAAACGATTACCATAGTAAACCTGACCGTCAATTTCAAGCGACAGATCCAGATCGTTAACCCAGGCCTGAGTCGCCCCTCCCAGACCGTGCCCGGGCGCGTCTGTCCAGGTCAGCATGGCGCGTAAGAATTGAACAGGGGCTTCAAAGGTGAGCTTTGTTGACCACGTCTGCCCTGATGCATTGAAGATGTGTGCCTGGTCATAATAAAATACCATGCCCGGAGGGTTCAGCACCGCGTCGAGGTTCAGGCGACCCCAGCCCTGTTTCGAATCGAAGGGGTGACTCAATACCTTGCCATTTGCGTCCAGGTGCCCGGCCAGGCTGTGTGCTACGGGCAGGAAAGCGGCTTTAACCAGCGCGGGGCTGGGATCAACCCCAAATTTCCCTCGGTACTGCTCGAAAAATAATGCAATCGCGCCGCTGACGTGGGGGGCAGCCATGCTGGTGCCGCACTTGGTTCCATAATCAGAATTTGGCAGACTCGAATCTACATAGCAACCCGGCGCGACCAACAAAGGCAGGTTGCGCCCATCCAAAGCCGGGCCATGGGCGGTGTTGGCTGAGAGGTTGTTGATATTCAGGTTCTGATTGCCAGCACCATCCTGCATGATCGTGGAACCCACGCTGAAGACGTTTTTGGCCTCATCCGGTGTTCCCTGGGTGGAGGTCTTGCCATACCCGTTCATGATTGAAAGTACATAGGTCAGGGGCTGGTTACCCGGTTCATCCGGATCAGCATCGCGCACACCGACATCCACCAGGCGGGTGTCAGCATCGTAGCCGCGGGGCGTTCCTGCAACACCCCAGCTATTGTTGGAGATAACGGCGCCATTTTGATAGGATTGGGTCATCAGGGTTAACATCCCACCTGAATGGGTGTATGTGGGCGAAAAGAGTTGTTCCACCAGGCTGGCACCCGGGGCCGTTCCCAGACTGCGTAGAAAGCCAGCGCTGTCAACCTCACCGGAGGAGCCATCACCGCCCATAATGCCCGCAGTGTGGGTGCCGTGGTCGCTGAAAACATCATTCCCACAGGTGGAACCGCTGCAGCTTATCATGCGATTTAACAGGTCGGGATGACTTTGATCGATTCCATTATCCACATTAGCCATCACCACCCCCTGTCCGGAAAGGCCCATCTGCCCCAGCCAGCTGAGGTAGCCCGGGAAGGCCTGGTTGATGTGATTAATATTGCCAGCATTGACTTGGTCGCTCAGCTCGCCCCGTTCACCACCATCAGTGGGCACAGGCTGGACAGTATACACGCCCGGCAGCACTGCCACCGCAGGCAGGCGGTCCGTAGGCAGGGTGCAGGTGATCAGGTCAAAAACCGGGTCCAGCCCGGATTGTGAGCTAATTTGTGTTCCGCCCAAACCTTCAATAGCCTGCAAGGTTTCATCTAATCCCGCCCGGGGGTAGAGCAGGATGCGCACCTGGATGGGTTCAATCGCCTGGGTGCGAAAAACTGGCGAGAGGGCATAGGCAGGCAAGAAGTCTCCTGTCCAGCGGACAAAATCCCCACGGGTTTTCCCAGTGAGCATGTCCGGATCGCCCCACACCACGTAAGTGAAAGGGTGGATATATAGAACAACCTCCAGCCCGGCTGCCTCGAGTTCCGCCAACCACTCGTCCTTGGTGGGCCCCAGGAATTGCACCAAGTGCAGGCCGGGTTCGTTGGGATGGCTTAGGGCTTGCCATTCCAGGTTGGACCGGGGTGGGGAGAGCAGTGGGTCAAAGGTCTCGCCGCCCAGGGTCAGCAGATAGGGATTGGGATAAACAAGGGCTGGCACACCAGATTGCTGAAGCGCATCCAATTCTTCAGCAGACATCACCACCCAGATGAAGGCACCGTAATCGATCACAATTTCGCCGAGAACTCCCAGCGCGCGCGACCCAACACTCTTTGTTTCAATCGGGATGCGCACACCTACTATGGGCACCTGGGCTTCAGCCTGTGGGGGCAGGGGCGCCATAAGGAGGATTAACAGCGCTGAAACGAACAACTGAAGGATCCTGCGGGCCATAAAAACTCTGAATACTTATCGGTAATTGGTATGAAACAATAATATAGATTAAATTTTTTCTTCCAGGGCAGCCCATTCTGCCAGCAGGCTTTCAATCGAGTGCTGAATGCTCACATACTGCTCGCCCAGGTGGTGGACTTCGGTCGGGTCGGTGGGTGGTGTTTCCAGGGATTTGGCCAGCCGGATTTGTTCGCTCTCCAGTGCGTGAAGCTGGGTTTCAATTTCTGCAATCCGTGTCTGGATTTGCTTACGCTCAAACTTCGAAAGTGCCCGGGCTTGCTTTGGGTCGGCTGCCGATGAAACTAGGCGTTGGCGTTTGGCTGTTTCAATTGGAACGGCCTGTGTATTGCGCTCCTGCAGTTTTAGCTTGTAGGCTTTGTACTGTGTGTAGGACCCTTTAAACACATGCAGGGTTTGCTCTTGTGGATCAACCTCCCAAATTTGTGTTGCCAATGAATCGATCAGGTAGCGGTCATGTGAAACCAGCATGATCGTGCCCGGAAAGTTTGACAACACCGATTCAAGCACCTCTTGCGTCGGTAAATCGAGGTGATTGGTGGGCTCATCCAGCATTAAAAGGTTGGCATCAGAAAGCGAGAGTTTGGCCAATGCCAGCCGGCCGCGCTCTCCACCAGAAAGGGTACTCACCTTACGGAAGACATCGTCACCGGTAAACAGAAAGCGAGCCAGATAATTTCTCGTCTCGGCGGGGAGGAAATTCGGTGCCAGGGCTTCAATTTCCTGCATCAGAGTCTGATGAGGATCCAGACCTTCATGGGCCTGGGCAAAATAACCGATGACCAGGCTGGCGCCCAGTTGAACCTTGCCAGAATAGGGTGGCGTCTTTTCCAGGATAGTTTTAAGGAAAGTGGTCTTGCCTGCGCCGTTGGGTCCGAGGATGGCGGCGCACTCCCGGCGCTGAAAGATGAGGTCCGGGCAATCAAACAGGGGTTGACCCTCATTGTGGTAACCGACCTGCAGATGATAGGTGCGTAGGACCAGGTCGCCGGAACGCCCCTGTGTTTTGAGGTTTATGTGCATACGCCGTGGCTCTTTGGGCGGTGGTGCCAATCGAGCGTCTTCTAACAAACGCTCCAGACGCCGTAGACGGCCCTTGGCCTGGTTGGTGTTCTGCCCGGCGATATTGCGCCGGATGAATTCCTGCTCTTTTTCAATGAAGGCCGTTTGTGCTTCGTATTCCGCCAGGCGCCGGGTGTAGCGGTCTTCTCGCTGCGTCAGATAGGCCGAGTAGTTGCCGTTATAAACCTCCAAAGCGGGTGTCATCTCCCAGATGGTATTGGCCACCTGGTCTAAAAAGTAGCGATCATGAGATACCACCACCAATGCACCTTCCCAATCTTTTAAAAAGGATTCCAGCCATTCCACTGCCTGGATATCGAGGTGATTGGTGGGCTCATCCAGCAGCATCACATCCGGATTTTTCAATAGAACCGTGGCCAGCAGCGCTCGCGTGCGCTGACCACCTGAAAGTTGAGCTAAGGGTCGCTGGTAATCGCGTTCGTCAAAGCCCAGCCCGGAGAGGACCTGCTTGATCTGCACTTCGTAGGTATAGCCGCCGCGCTGTTCGAAGGCTTGTTCCAGGCCCCCATACCGGGCCAGCGCCTCTTCAGCTTGCTCAGGGTCAGACATCGCGGCCATACAGGTTTCTAATTCGGCTTGCATGGCGAGGATTTCATCAAATACTGTCAGACAATGCGTCCAGAGCGTGCCCTCCTTAACCAGGGTTGGCGCCTGGGGTAGGTAACCAATTACCAGGTCCTTAGCATACTGAACAGAGCCCGCGTTGGAGAAATCTTCCCCGATCAGGATGCGTAAAAGCGTGGTTTTGCCAACGCCATTCGCGCCCACGATGGCAATGCGCGCGCCGTGGGGAATGAAAAGCGAAATCCCATCAAAAATATCATCAGGGCCAAAAGACTTGGCCAGATCAGAGGCGACAATTAATGACATATCTGAAAGTATACCATTTTGAACTATCAACCAACCAGAAACCAGGGGCTGGTTATGTACCCCGGCTAGCTTAGCATGGTAGAATTTCTGCTATGAAACCTAACGTTAAGCGCGGATTGGTGGGGTTGGGGTTGACGATTTCAGCCATATTTTTATTTTTGGCCTTCAGACAAATTAATTATCGTGACCTCTGGCACACCCTTCAACAAGTTCAAATCTGGTGGTTGGCCCCGGGCCTGGTGATTTATTTTGGCGGCATGGTCGTGCGCGCCTGGCGCTGGCAGTACCTATTCAAGCCTCTGAAAGATGTATCTGTTGGGAATCTATTCCAGATTATCATGATCGGCTATATGGGCAATAACGTCTTCCCGTTAAGAATGGGTGAGGTGTTGCGAAGCGTGGTGCTTAAACGACGTGTTGATGTTTTGATCTCGGGCAGCCTGGCGACGATTGTGGTTGAAAAGATCTTTGACGCGGTGGTGGTGGTCGGGTTTGTGCTGCTCAACTTAGGCCAGCTGAAACGGTTGCCGGGTGGAGGGCCGCTGACGCAGGTCAGCGGGCTGACGACCTGGGCAGCAGCGGTCTTCCTGGTGGGTCTGGGGTTATTTGTGGTTATTGCCATGTTTCCTAAACCCGCCCAGCGCCTGCTGCACAGCATCGTCGTTAAAATTGTTCCGGCGCGCTGGCGTGAATCGATCATTAACGTGATCAACAAATTCCTGGATGGGTTGATGAGCTTGCGCTCGCCAAAAGATGCCCTGATGATCTTGCTGACATCTATCCTGGTGTGGCTGATGGAAACTGGTTTATATTGGAGTGTGAGCCAAGCCTTTAACCTGGACCTCACTTTTAGCCAGCTTTTGCTGCTGAACGGCGTTGTCAACATGGTCTTATTGATTCCGGCAGCCCCGGGTGGACTGGGCACTTTTGATGCCGCGGGCCGGGTGATGCTGGAAGCGCTTGCAATCTCATCTGAAACTGCCCTGGCTTACACGCTTATTTTACGGATGGCGATCTGGCTGCCCATCACCCTGTTGGGCGCCTTGTATTTCATTCGGGAGGGGTTAAAGTGGACCCTGGACATCACGGAGATGCAAGCCCAGGCTGAAACTGTGGATTCCAGTGATTAGAAAGGTTGAAACCATGGAAACACACCAAGATAATATCGCAATCATCGGTGGGGGCATTGGCGGACTGTCTGCCGCCTATGATCTGATCAGGGCTGGCAAACAGGTGACCCTCTTTGAAGCTGACGATCGTGTGGGCGGGCTGGCAGCGGGGTTTAAAGAACCGCATTGGGATTGGAGCGTTGAACGTTATTATCACCACTGGTTTCAATCCGACCGACATATCCTGGGTTTGATCAATGAACTGGGTTGGGCTGAGCAGGTGCTTTTTCCGCGACCGCTGACGGTGATGTATTACCGGGGAAAGTTCTATCCCTTCGATTCGATCCCGGCTGCCCTGTGCTACCCCGGCCTGGGCTGGGGAGTCAACAAGGTCCGCTTCGGGCTGGTTGGGCTGTATCTGCGGATGACTGATAACTGGCAAGCGCTTGAAAAGACGACGGTCGATGCGTGGATGCGGAAATGGGCCGGGGATAAAGTTTATCAATCCATGTGGGAGCCCATGATGATCGGCAAGTTCGGAGAAGAATACGCCAAAGTGGTCAATATGGCCTGGCTGTGGGCGCGCTTGCATGTGCGCACCACCCGGCTGGGAACCTTTCAAGGTGGGTTTCAGGCCTTCTGTGACCAGCTGGCAGAGCGCCTGCGCGAATTGGGCGTGGCTATCAAACTGAACGCTCGCGTGAGTTCCATTAACCCTACGGCTGATGGCCGCCTGGGTATTTCGCTTGAGGATGCCGCCGAACAAATTTACGACCAGGTCTTGGTCACTGCTTCGCCGGGGTTGTTGGCACATCTGACGCCCATGCTCCCACAGGACTATCTTGCTGGACTGCTCTCACTGAAAAGCATGGGCGCCGTGGTGATGACCCTTTCTTTGAAACATCAGCTTTCCAAAGAAGGGTATTACTGGTACAACATCCCAAAGAATGCAGGCTTTCCTTTCCTCTCTCTGGTGGAACATACCAATTATCTCTCACCGGAATATTTTGGCGGCGATCACATCATCTATATTGGTGATTATCTCCCCGTTGAACATGAGAATTTCCAACTTTCGCAGACAGAGCTGGAAGCCAGGTTCCTACCACACCTAAAACGCATTAACCCGGAATTTTCTCCCGATTGGGTTAACCGGACCTGGCTTTCACGCACTAAGTATGCCCAGCCGGTACCCTTACTGCACCATTCGAAGAATATTCCCGCAATCCGTACGCCCATCACTGGATTATATTTTGCCAGCATGAGCCAGGTTTATCCCTGGGATCGGGGTACGAACTTCGCGGTTGAGATCGGTCGACGCGCAGCCAGGATGATGATTTCAGACAAAACGCCCTGATTCCATTTTTCGCAATTCGTTTTCGAACAAATGATCATTTTCCACAAACATCAAGTTTTTTGGTAACCAGATTTACCGAGCAATTCTCACGTTTTTAATGTCTAACCCCTATATCTACGGGTGCGGTTAGCAGAGCCACTACAAAAGCGGATCGTTGTCTATCGATAATTGCTGGGTGATATCTAATTAAATAGTGTCTATTTTTTAAGATAAGGCTGTCTTAAAATATCCGATTTTTTTAGCAAACTCAGAGCAAATTTATTGAGGAACACGCTTTTCTCAGTTAGAATAAAGATGATCCAATACGAGCGGGAGAGGCACCCTCAAACCGCAGAAAAAAATAGATTGAAGTGGATTTATAGTCACTGAACGCTTGTCGACAGTGGCATTTTTTAACAAAACGCAATTGTAAGATGGGTATTTCGGCTGTTGGCGTCTGAGAGGAATTATTAATGAATGTAGAATATGCCTGGCAGGCAACGCTTGGTCAACTTCAACTTGATATGTCAAAAGCTGCCTTTGATACCTGGGTTAGCAGTGCAGAACTAATTGAGTATGATCGAGAGAAGCATTGTGTCGAGATCGGGGTTAAAAATGCTTATGCCCGCGATTGGCTCGAAAATCGCTTAGGCGCCACCATAACCAGGCATCTGACAGGCATGTTAGGCCACCCGGTGAAACTTCAGTTCAAGGTATGGAACGCCAAGCCAGTTCTTACAGAAGCCGAAGCATCTGCCCCTGAGGCAACTTCGCAACCCCTCACTCAGGAAAACCCTACCATCAACGGGCGCTATCGTTTCGACAATTTCGTGGTGGGCGCCGACAATCGCTTGGCACATGCTGCTTGCCTGGCTGTAGCGGAAAGCCCGGCTCGGGCTTACAATCCTCTGTTTCTCTATGGGGGTGTGGGTTTGGGCAAAACTCACCTGTTACACGCCATTGGCAACGCCTGTCAGCCCGTCGGGCTGAACGTGCTGTACGTTTCATCAGAGGAATTCACCAACGACCTGATTAACGCTATTCGCACGCATACTACCGCTGCATTCAGAGAAAAATATCGCCAGGTGGACGTACTCCTGATTGATGACATCCAGTTTATCGCGGGCAAAGAATCGACCCAGGAAGAATTTTTTCACACTTTTAATACCCTGCACGGGCAGAACAAACAATTGGTAATTTCGGCAGATCGCTCTCCTAAATCGCTTTCAACGCTGGAAGAACGTTTGCGCTCTCGTTTTGAGTGGGGGCTGACGGCGGACATCCAGCCCCCCGATGTTGAGACGCGGTTGGCGATCCTACGCTCTAAGGCAGACCGCGCTAATCGCGAAGTCCAGCCAGAGGTTTTGGAGATGATCGCTCGCAAGGTGCAATCCAATATTCGTGAGCTGGAAGGCGCACTTAACCGGGTGCTGGCTTATTCAGATCTGAGTGGCATTCCATTGACACTTGACCTGGCACAGCAGGCCTTGGCCGATTTCCTGCCCCAGGGTGCTGATTTACAACCCGATGACGTTCTGTCTGCAGTGTCTGCCGCATTTGGCGTCTCGAATGAGCGATTGCTGGGCCGCGAACGCACGCGCGAGGTAGCCCTGCCGCGCCAGGTGGCAATGTATCTGTTGCGCGAAGAAGGTGGTGTTTCGCTGCCTCAAATTGGTGAGTATGTGGGCGGACGTGATCACACCACGGTGATGTATGCCTGTGAGAAAGTCTCCGATCTGATGGAAACCGACGACCGTTTCCGACGCCAGATATTAACCTTGCGCGAGCAGCTCTATGGTCACGCCAGCGTGATGGTATAAGTCCATCTGTATTTTCTAAAACAATAAAACAGAGGCTGTCATAAAAAGCAGCCTCTTTGCTTTTCTCTTTGAGCGATTTTCTCTCAGCTGTTGTGGTGCGCACTACGTTTTAATAAATTTCTTGAGATTGTAGGGTGTGCGGTGTATTTCTGCACACCATTATTTTGATACGGTATATGGGTGTGCACAAAAGCCGTGCACACCCTACGGAGATATTCAGTTGTCGCAATATCTTGGTGCACAAAAAGCTGTGTGCATCCTACGAAGATGTTTAATAGCCGTGGCATCTATTGTGGTGCGTACAAAACCAATTCACATCCTATGTTTTAATAATCTTGTTGGATCTGTAGGGTGTGCGGTGTGTTTTCGGACACCATTGTTTTGATACGGTATATGGATGTGCACAAAAAGCCGTGAGCATCCTACAGGAGATGTTCAATTGTCGCAATATCTTGGTGCGCACAAAAGCTGTGCGCACTCTACAAAGATGTTCAATTGTTCATGATCGAAACGTTTCGGGCAGGGGGGTGGCGGCGGCCAGGGCTGCCTTGCGGGCGTGCGGAAGTCTTTTAATTTCCGCTTCACGCTTCAACGCCGAGATATGATCGGCCACCTCTTCAACATAGACCAGCTCCACTGGGCCGTGCATGCGGGTGTAGCGTGCGCCCCGTCTGGCGTTGTGCTCGGCTGTCCGGCGTACGGGGTCGGTGGTCCAGCCGGTGTAAAAGGCACCGTTAACACAACGCACCATATAGCAGTAGTAATGGTTTTTTAGAGTCTCTTCTGCGGGCACGCGGCTCACCATTTGATCAGAAAGCGCGCCAGGCTCATCAATGGCTGGCGGATGATCAGGTTCACCAAGTCCAGGCCAAACATGGGCAGGACGAAAAGGATTGCCAGCAGGATCATCGGGCTGTAGGGGCGAATGCGATCGTAAAAGTCCGCCCAGTGACCGGGTAAAAAGAAGGTGATCACTTTTTCGCCATCCAGGGGCGCCAGGGGGAGCAGGTTAAACAGAAACAAAGCCAGGTTGACGAACAGGAATTCCAGCAAGAATTCGCCCCCGCTGGGCAAAATCGGCCCGCGGCTCATCGTCAGGGGCACCCAACGCAGGCGCAATGGGATGGCCGCGATGAGTGCCAGCAGGAGGTTAGAAGCCGGCCCGGCAATCGAAACCAACATCACCCCCGCGTTGGTTTTACGCCGCAGGGCATGAGGGTTGATCGGCACTGGCTTGGCCCAGCCGAACCCGGCAAACAAAAGCGTGATCGTGCCCAGCATATCCAGGTGTGCCATCGGGTTGAGAGTCAAGCGACCATGGATGCGGGGGGTATCATCGCCCAGCGCGTTTGCAGTGGCGGCGTGGGCGAACTCGTGAACCGTGAAAGCGATTAACAGAGTGATGATACGAGAGATCAGGATCGGCACGGAGAGGTTAAACAGCATTTAAAAGTTTCTTTCTTATTCTTTATTCAACAACCCGGTCATTATACCCTCTGGCAGGGACTGAGACTGCCACCTGTCTGTGTGAGCCCGAATGATGTGGAACAGGGTAGAAAGTAAAATTAATCACAGCTTTGAAAATCTTCCAATTGCTCTGTAAAGGTCAAGGTCGCCTCCGCCGTATCCCCCAGCGCGAAATTCTGTTGATCAATGGTTAAGCCGAAGAGGCTACGTTGCAGTACAAAGGCATGGACCTGGAAGTGAATTATTTTTCCTCGAAACAGACAAATTTGGGTCGGGCGCAAACCGCAACCGCCACCAATCGCGACTATAATTACCTGTACAGATGTCAATTTATCATCATTTTGCACCCTTTTACCAGCGTGGACAGTACCTGCTCTTTTCTCAGAAATTGGCTCAATCCGTGCTGCCGGAATACCTGGCGTTGATCGATTTTCATCCGATCCATCTGCTTGATATCGCCTGTGGTGAAGGCAGTTTTGCCGTGGCGATGGCAGGAGCAGGGTATCGGGTTACCGGAGTTGACCAATCTGCTGAAATGATCGCCCTGGCTCGGGAACGCGCTCAGGATACAGATGTCGAGGTTGTTTTTGCTGTCGAGGACATGCGATCATTGCAGTTTAGCGCAGAATTTGACCTGGCAACCTGTTTTTTTGACAGTTTAAACTATCTGTTGACGGTCAAAGATTTGCAGGACGCCTTTCGCTGTGCGTTTGCTGCCCTCAGACCGGGCGGTTACTTCATCTTTGATATGAACACAATACATGGCTTGGCAGTGAACTGGATGCGTGAAAAAACTTACGTTCAAAACGAAGCTGATGATTTTATTGAATATCATCGGCATGAGTTTGATTATGAAAACCTGGTTGCCACCATAGAAATTACCATCTTTAAGAAAGAATCGGATGCGCTGTGGGCGCGTATCCAGGAAACTCACCGTGAGCGCGGCTACCCGGTTGCAGATCTGCAGTTTTTATTGAATGAAACCGGGTTTGAAATTGCCGGGACGTACGGGTCTTTGAGCGCACGCAGTGAATTGCAGACCACCTCTCCCCGGGTATTCTTTGCCGCTAGGAAACCATCTTGAACCCCGAAGACCTCCGGGGCGGTATCTTTTCTACATTCCCTTGCCCAGCCTGTTACCTGATGTTATGATTTGATGGGTTGGAGGTGTATTGGAAAACCTGAGTAAAACAAAGCGGATTCGTTATATGTTAATCCTGGTAATCCTGGCGTCTTTGGCCTGTTACTGCCTGGGCGGAATGATTATTTGGGTTAATAAGTCGGGGCCGGAGGCCCTCACGCCAACGGTTACGCTGACCCCAACACGAACGGGGACGATCACCCCGACGCCTTACATCACCCTGACGCCCTCTATCACGCCGGTGGCTTCATCTACCCGAACAACAACCCCGACTTCCACCCCCACGAATACAGCAACGATGACGGAGGTACCCACACAAACGTCGACAGAGGTTCCACCGACCCCTACCGACAGCCCTACTGAAGTGCCTTCCTTCACCCCGGCGTTCACTGAGGATTGAGTAATCCATATTTTCACTGATAAAGAAATGGAGTTTGATGATTGATTTATTAGCACACCTTAAAGATATGTTGTCCGTTGCAGGGCTATCGGGCTTTGAAAAACCCATCCGTGAGATTGTGCAGAAAGCTTGGGCGCCACTGACCGATGAACTTTCGGTGAGCAAAATAGGCAGCCTGCACGGGTTAAAAATCGGTCGGGGTGAGCAGCCCCGTCACCGTGTAATGATTTCAGCACATATGGATGCCATCGGTTTGATGGTGACCGGGATGCAGGATGGCCTGTTGCGCTTTACCGAAGTGGGTGGGATTGATCCCCGCATTTTACCCGGTCAACTGGTGATTGTTCATGGACGGGAGGACCTGCCCGGGGTGGTGGTTCAGCCCCCGGCCCATGTCTTGCCCGAAACGGATGGCGACGGCCCGGTGGCGATGAAATACCTGTTTGTCGATGTGGGCTTACGTCCGGGTGACGTTGCAGAAAAAGTTCGGGTGGGGGATACCATTTCTTTCGCCCAGGAACCTCTGGAATTAACCGGAGAAGCACTGGCAGGGCACACCCTTGACAACCGGGTGTCCGTGGCAGCCACAACCCTGTGCCTGGAAGAACTGAAAAACCGGGCGCATCAATGGGATGTATGGGCGGTCGCTTCTGCTCAGGAGGAGGAAACCCTGGGCGGCGCGTTGACTTCGCCCTTTGACATTCGCCCGGATATCGCCATTGTGATTGACGTCTGCTTTGCCAAAGGCCCGGGCTCTTCTGATTGGCGCAGCCTACCCTTTGGCGAGGGCGTGGGGTTAGGGTACGGACCGAACATCCATCCGGCCTTATACCAACGCTTTGAGCAGAAAGCAAAAGCGCTGGAAATCCCCTATCATCAAGATTTGATGCCCAGGATGTCTGGCACGGATGCAATGGCCGTCCAGGTGGTGGCAGAGGGGATCCCCTGCATGGTGCTGGGCATCCCGCTGCGTTATATGCACACGCCAGTTGAAACCGTTTCGCTCAAGGATATTCGTCGGGCTGGCCGGTTGATGGCTGCTGTCATCGCTGACTTAATGCCAGAAACCTTAGAGCAAATTCAATGGGAAGAGTGACCAATGACAAAGACGAATGAAACACATACAGAGCTGGCGCTGGAAATCGGCGCGAGCCAGCTTGAGTTATTAGAAAAATTATGTAATGCCACAGCCGTATCGGGTGATGAGCATGAAGTCCGCCAGATCGTTCTTGAGGAGATCAAGCCGCATGTGGACGAGGTTAAAGTGGACGCGCTGGGAAATGTTTTGGCGACCAGGTTCGGACGTGGAGAAAACCGCCTGCGGGTGATGCTGGCAGCCCATATGGATGAGATTGGTTTTATGGTTGTTAAAAAACATGATGATGGGCTGTTTGAATTTGAACGCATTGGCGGCATTGATGAACGTCAGCTGCCCGGTAAACCCGTCCTGGTTGGAAGGGAGCATCTGCCTGGTGTGATTGGCGCCAAACCGATCCATATGACCACGTCCAACGAACGCAAAAATAAGATTGAAACCTCGGCTCTGCGGATTGACTTGGGGCCGGAGATCGGTGACAAGGTAAAACCCAGCGATCGGGCGGCCTTTGCCACGCGGTTTGAGGTCATCGGGCCAAGTCTGCGCGCCAAAGCCCTGGATAACCGGCTGGGTGTGGCGACTTTGATTGAATTGCTCAAGCATGCTCCGGAGCAAATTGATCTGTTGGCGGCCTTCACGGTTCAGGAGGAAGTTGGCCTGCGGGGTGCAGGTGTGGCTGCGTATGCCTTCCACCCGGATATGGCGGTGGCAGTGGATGCCACCCCGGCGAATGATTTTCCGCATTGGGATGATGACGATGAAAATGATCGCTATAATACCCGACTGGATGCAGGCCCGGCTATTTATGTGATGGATTTTTACACGATCCCTGACCGCAGACTGATCAATTGGCTGGTGGAGACCGGTGAACAAACGGGTACCCCTTACCAATTACGACAGCCAGGCGGCGGCGGAACAGATGCGGGCGCCATCCACAAGGTGCGTGAAGGTATTCCCAGTGTTTCTGTTTCGGTGCCGATCCGCTATGCCCATACTGCGGTCAGCTTAGCCCGCCTGGATGATTGGGCATATACCCTCAATTTGCTGCACACTGCGCTGGGCAGGATTACCCCCGACCTGCTGGCAGGTGAGCGACGGGATTGATGATCTTGTGTGTGATGAGATGTGATTATTTAATTTAAATACCCTCAGGAGTTGCTTTATGAAACCTTTAATCAAAAAACTTGTTGAAACACCCGGACCTTCCGGTTTTGAATACGCTATTCGCGATGTGATCCGCGAAGAAATCGCAGATTTTGCCGACGAAATTCGTGTGGACGCCCTGGGCAGCCTGATTGCCAAAAAAGGCACCAAAACTGATGCAGGCCTGCGGGTGATGATCTCGGCGCATATCGATGAGATCGGACTGATGGCCACGCACATTGACGAGCATGGTTTTGTGCGCTTTGTCAATATTGGCGGTGTATCACCCCTGACCTGTATTGGCGGGCGCGTCTTGTTTATGGACGGCACCCAGGGCGTCATCGGGATGGATGGGATTGAGCGGGGCAAAATGCCCGCACTATCCGATCTATTTATTGATGTGGGCGCGACCAGCAAGGATGATTGCCCGGTGAAGGTTGGCGATGTGTGCGGATTTGAACGCCCGTTTTTGGATTTGGGCAAGCGTATGGTGGCCAAATCAATGGATGATCGCATTGCGGCAGTCGTGGCGATCGAAGCGATGAAACGGCTTAAAAACACCCCGCATGAAGTGCACTTTGTGTTCAGCACACAGGAGGAAGTAGGCTTGCGCGGTGCCATCACCGCGGCTTATGGTGTTGACCCGGAGGTGGGCTTTGCTATCGATGTGACCCGCAGTGGAGACACACCGCGCACCAACCCGAAAATGGCCACAGCTTTAGGCGATGGGCCCGCCATTAAAGTGCGCGATGCCAGCTTTATTGCTGACCCCCGGCTGGTGGAGTGGATGGTTAAATCGGCACAGGACGCGGGCATTCCTTACCAGATGGAAGTGCTGGAAGCAGGTGGAACTGACGGACGCGCCATTCAATTAACCCGGGCTGGTGTGCCGGCCGGGTGTGTTTCGATTGTCTGCCGCTATATTCATTCCCCGTCCGAGATGGTAGACTCTGACGATGTTGAAAATGCAGTGCGCTTATTGGTAAAATTGCTGGAAGCACCGATTATTTTAGATTAACTGCCAGAAAGGATGGTAGATCGTCGTTGAAGCGGGTTAAACTTTTTTTAAGGGTTGGGGTATTACTCAGCTTGCTGCTTTCTGCTTGTTCGGGCTTACCCTTTGACCTGCCCTGGATTACAGAAGACCTATCGACACCCACTGCGCCCGTTGATGTCGCCGGAGAAGCCACACCCGCGCCCGACCCGACGCAAGCGGTTGAAGCAACCCCCGCGCCGATTGACAGCTTGACGATTTGGGTGCCGCCCGATATGGACCCTGAACTGAAGACCGAAGCCACGATCCTTTTTCAAGACCGTTTGGAAGCTTTTTCTGCCGACCATGACGGCATTGAAGTCCATGTCAGGGTTAAACCAGCCAGTGGCGCCGGCGGCTTATTGGATGCACTCACCGCCAGCAGTGCAGCAGCACCTGACTCTTTACCAGATTTAATTGCCCTGACGCGAGCCGACCTGGAGACAGCCGCGCTGAAAGGCTTGATCTCTTCGATGGATGGGATGACGGAAATTCCGGATGATGCCGATTGGTATGGTTTTACCCGCAACATGGCTCTGATCCAAGGCAGCACCTTTAGTTTGCCCTTTGCAGCGGATGCACTTGTATTGGTCTATCGCCCTGAATATGTTCTCGACCCGCCCCATACCTGGAGCGACCTTTTTGATGAAAAACTTGAACTGGTCTTCCCGGCCGAACACGATCAGGCGCTCTTCCCGATGACCATGTATCTGGCGGAAGGCGGTAAATTACAGGATTCACAGCGGCGTCCCCAGCTTGAACTCGCACCCCTGACGGAGGTTTTCCGGCTGTTTGAACAGGGTGTTCAAACAGGGGCCTTCCCGGATTGGTTAAACCAGTATCAGTCATCTTCGCAGGTTTGGACAGCCTTTAATGAGGGGCAGATCGATTTAGCTGTTACCTGGGTGTCTTATTACTTGCAGGAGGCACCCCCTGATGCGATGATCGCACCCCTTTTTCCGGGTTCAGAGGAGACTTTTTCCATGGGCACAGGTCTGAGCTGGTCTCTGGCTTCGCCGTATGAAAACCGACACCCTCTGGCTGTGAAATTGGCAGAGTATTTGGTGCAATCGGAGTTCCTGGCAGAATGGACTCGTGCTGCAGGTTATCTGCCTCCCCGTCCTTCCGCATTGGAAGGTTGGACCAACCAGAAAATTCGGGCAACGCTCAGCCAAATTGCGATGACAGCGGTTTTGCGACCGCCAAATGAGGTCATCCTCGCCCTGGGGCCGTTCCTTCGGGATGGCAGCCGGCAGGTGCTGCAAGGATTGACCGACCCAGCCCAGGCGGCCCAACTGGTGATTGAAGGTTTGGGAGAATGACAATGCCGGATCAATTTGAGGATTTAAACGGATCATTTTGGGGGGACCGGTTGCTGTGGGCTTTGATTGCGATGATTGTGCTGATTGTTGCTATTGCTGCGCTGGCTTTGCACAGCCCGATCTCACAACCGATTGGGGAACGGACCCCAGGGCCTGAGCTGGAAGAGATGCCGGCGGGGGCCGTTTTGGCAGCATACCCGGAGTCAGGACAGTCTGCACTTCAAGAGGAGAGCTATTTAGACCCTGAAGAAATTGGCCATACGGGTGGGATTATTTTCTGGAGTACGGTTTTGATCTTGATTGCGGTGGTGGCTACACTACGCGAGACGATCTTGCGTAAAAAAAAATCTTAATCCAGGCGTTTTTCCCATGAGAGAATGTCAATGACAGATCGCTTAGAAGCATTCCAAACATACCGTCAGCAAATGAACGCGCGCATTGCCGCGATTAACCATTTGGGCATCAAACGATTTTTTAACCTAGATACCCATGCCTATGAAGATGGTGCATTAAGTAAAAAGGAAAAAGAACTGCTGGGCCTGGTGGCTTCGCTGGTACTGCGGTGTAACGACTGTATTGACTATCATATCCTGCAGTGCGTGGACACCGGTTGGACGGATGCAGAGATTTACGATGCTTTCAATGTGGGCTTGGTTGTGGGCGGAAGTATCGTCATTCCGCATTTACGCCACGCAGTGGAGACCCTGGACCTTTACCGGGCGGAAAATCCTCTGGAATAAATTTTCTTTTACGATTACGGCACAGGTCTGTCTGAACAGGACAGCCTTTTTATAATCCATACTTCTATCGATTATAATTATCCTCATTGTTAACCAAGGAGGCTGGATCATGCAAGAACGCATAAAGAAATTAACAAAACTGATGGGTGAATTTGATTTGCCAGGGATCGCTTTAAACCCGGGCCCTACGCTGACCTACCTGACGGGCCTGGAATTTCATCTGATGGAGCGCCCGACAGTACTGTTGATCACCGTTGAAGGAAAAACTGCACTGGTCTTGCCGGCCCTGGAAGTTGGAAAACTGGCGAGCATGCCGATAAAAATAGAGGCTTTTAATTACAGCGATGATCCGGCAACCCGCTCGGAGGCCTTTGTCCGGGCGGCTGAACTCCTTAACTTTTCCGCCAAGGAACTTGGGGTTGAGGCCACCCGTATGCGCTACCTGGAATTGATGTACCTGGGGGACGCCTTCCCCGAGCTGGGCTTTTTAGATGCGAGTGCCTGCCTGGCGGAATTGCGCATTGTGAAGGACGAGGACGAGCAAGGAAAAATGCGGCAGGCCGCTGTCATTGCCCAAAATGCATTGTTAGCGACATTGAAGGACATCAAAGCCGGGATGACCGAAGTGGAAGTTGCTAACCAGTTGATGATCCAATTATTGCGCGCCGGGTCTGACCCGAGCCTGCCATTTGCTCCGATTGTCGCCTTTGGGGAGAATACCGCCGACCCACACAGCGTGCCCTCTGGAAGGCGATTAAAACCGGGCGACTTGCTGCTGGTGGATTGGGGCGCCAGTTATCAAGGTTATTTCTCCGATATTACCCGCACGTTTACCCTGGGTGAGGTTGACCCAGAACTGCAAAAAATCGGGGAGATTGTCCTACGTGCTAATTTGGCTGGCCAAACGGCCGGCTGTGCGGGGATTGAAGCGGGCGCGGTTGACCGGGCGGCCCGGGCAGTAATAACGGACGCGGGCTATGGACATGCCTTTATCCACCGTACCGGGCATGGTTTGGGGATGGAAGCGCACGAAGAACCGTATATTTTTGATACGAACCCACGTATCCTGACCTCTGGAATGACCTTTACGGTTGAGCCTGGAATTTACCTGCCGGGTAAGGGCGGGGTTCGCATTGAGGATGATATGGTGGTAACGGAAACCGGGTTTGAATCCTTGACGGATATGCCGCGCCAGGTGCTCCCCCTGGAAGCGTTTATGGAAAACTGATCGTGCTGGGATGACACGGGATTTAAAAATCGTTTCAGCATCGATGTTAATCTGGGGGATCGGTGAGGGAATGTTCTTCATTTTTCAACCTCTGTACATTCAGGAGCTGGGTGCAGACCCGATTCTGATCGGGATGATCTTGGGCGTGAACGGCCTGATGATGACCCTGTCACAGATCCCTTCGGGGTACCTGGCGGATAAGCTGGGGCGCAGACCCTTAATGTGGTTTTCCTGGGTTGCCGGGCTGGCGGCGGTCTGGATTATGGCCCTGGCCTCTTCGTTGGGCGTTTTTTTGATCGGGTTGATGCTGTATGGTTTAACCTCTTCGGTGGTGGCGCCGTTGAATACCTACGTGCAGGCAGCACGGGGTGATTGGTCGGTTGGGCGGGCGGTGAGCTTTGTCTCTGCTGCCCATCATGTCGGCGGAATTTTCGGCCCAATTATTGGTGGGATCGTTGCAGAAAACTATCATTTACGTGCCGTCTATTTTGCTGCCGGGGTTTTGTTTGCTATTTCAACCCTGATCGTTTTATTCATCCGCAAACAGTCTGCAGAGAGTCTGGTTAAGGTGGAAGGCGATGCGCACTTGATGCAGAATCAGCGGTTTATGAGCATGCTGGGTGTGATCGCCCTGGTGATGGTTGCGGTAACGCTCCCGCAGCCGCTGACGGCGAATTTTTTACAAAATCAGCGGGGGCTTTCCCTCGCACATATTGGGCAATTGGGCGCGCTTGGCGCGCTGGGCAGTGTTCTGATGATGCTGGGCTTGGGCCACCTGCCGGCGAGCCAGGCCATGCTGATTGGTCAGGGCGGCCTGGTGTTGTTTGCGGGATTAATCTGGGGTGGTGGCAGCTTTTTATGGTACGGGTTGGGTTATCTCTTCCTGGGCGGTTACCGCCTGTGCCGGGCGATGGCAGTCACCCTGGTTCAACCTCTGGTGCGTGAATATGAAGTTGGGTTGGCTTTCGGGATTGTTGAAAGCGCAGCCCTGTTGGCCTTTGTGATTGCGCCTATTTTGGCCGGCTTTTTATACGATTGGCAGCCGGCCTCGGTTTACCCAGTCAGCCTGCTGGTATTAGCCCTGGCTTTTTTATTAAGTCACCGCTATTTTAAGCGCACCCAGCAAAGACTGTAACGGCAGCTTGCGGGAATAAAAAAAGGAGGTTTGCAATGACACTTGAAATTATCCACCTGATTTTAGGGCCCCTTGGTAATAATGTATACCTTCTGGGTGACCATACTAGCGGTGACGCGGTGGTGATCGACCCCAGTTTTGAGTCGCGGGCTGTGCTTGACCAGGCAGAAACCTTGGGTTGGACCCTGCGCGGCATCTGGCTGACACACGGGCATTTTGACCATCTCGCCGGAGCGGGCGAGATTGCCCGGGCTTTTACGCCGCACCTGCCGGTGGGTTTACATCCAGATGATCTGGCCTGGTACAGACAGGAAGGGGGGGCGGGTCAATTTGGGATGTCGATTTCGCCGCTGCCGCAAGAAACTAGCCCCTTGACGCATGGTACGCCATTGGGTTTGCGGGCAGACCTGCCGCCGGTGGCTGAGGTGCGTCATGCGCCCGGTCATAGCGCCGGGCACGTTATGTTCTATGTGGAGCGTCTGGGCACTTTGTTCTGCGGTGACGTTATCTTTTACCAGGGCATCGGACGGACAGACCTGGCCGGCGGAGACCTGGAAACCCTGCTGGAGAGCATCCGCGCCCAGGTATTTTCTCTGCCGGATGAAACGCGTTTATTGCCCGGCCACGGCCCGGAGACCACGGTTGGCTTCGAGCGGGCGAATAACCCATTCTTATAAACAGAAACTGGAGTTGTTTTCCAACAAAAAAAATTGTGAAAGATCCTGTTAAATAAAAAAAGCTGTCTAAATGTGAAACTTTTTTAAAACAGCTTCTCTATGCTAAAATCAAACACGCCGGCAGGCATGGCGGAATTAGCAGATGCGCACGGTTCAGGTCCGTGTGCTCGCAATAGCATGGAGGTTCAAGTCCTCTTGCCTGCACCATAAGACCACTCTGTTACAATTACAAACATTGTATCAATAACAGGGTGGTTTTTCATATGCGAAAAGCCTGTTAAACAGCCATTTTGCGGGCTTTTATCTTTTGCTTTCGTGTGTTGCACGCGGGATATCATGAACTAAAAAGTTGACCCAAAATCTCAAATCACTGCCCAAATATCATTTGTGCGCTAAAGGAAACGCCAACGAGCAAGTAAGGTGTTCACTTTTTTGAAGGGGTGTTCATTCCGGTGTTTGAGGTTCAATAAGAGCATAGAAAACCCCGGCAGAGTCGATTCAGCCCATGTCTAGGTTTTTGATTTATTTTAGAGATCATGTTATCATGGGTAAAAGTCATCATATTAAGTATTGTTTTAAAAACTCAATCTAAAAATTTATGAGAGGAGGATATGATGAAAGCTTGTCGTCTAACACTTATTTTACTTTTCGTATTTGCGTTTGCCTTGACTACAGGTTGCGCAGGTGAACCTAAACCAGCCCACGAATCGGTTGTAGTCGATACCTCAGAGACGACAGAAGACCCGGTTGAAACGAAAGACCCGGAAATAGAAGAGGAGCCCGAATTGGTGTGGAGCCACAAACACGAGGATAAGATCTATAGTGTAGCCACATTCGGCGAAACTCTTGCTGTAGGGGAGCTTGAAGTAGTTCACATTCACCATCTCTCGGATGGCTCGCTGATGGATGTTTTAACACACCAGCATGCAGTGGAAGATATGGAGTTCTCCGCTGATGGAACAGTTTTAGGTGCAGGCCAGGGATATTACGGCGTGCAACTCACGGAACTTACGGACAATGCCGAACCGCAGACCGTTGGAAGCGGGTACAACAGCCGCCTCGCGTTTTCTCCTGATGGCCTTCATATAGCGACAGGTAATCGCGATGGGGTCGTTTGGATTTGGGAGCTTGACGATTTAACCCAGACGGCCACTCTTGAAAATCCTGACCCTGCAAACAAGGCATCTCTTGATGATATGCTGATCACCATCGATTATCACCCATCAGGTAAACTGCTAGCAGCAACACACTGGGGCGGCACCATCTATATCTGGGATGTTGAGAAAAATGAAGTCATCCAGTCACTGCAATTTGATGCCGACCAAATAGCAAATGGTGCGTTTCGTTTTTCGCCAAACGGTAGTGAAATGGCTTATGCAGTAAAGGATAGCGGTGAACACTTGATTCGACTGATTACAGTTGATGGCGGTGATGCGATACGCGATATTGTTGTGCCAGAACGCGTAAAGGACCTAAATTTTTCTCCCGATGGCAGGTTATTAGCAGTTGCATCTCACGAGGCCACAACTATATGGGATGTAACTTCCGGGGAGTTGAAATACACATTAAATCAGACCATAACTCCGCCTGACAATATGCCGACCGCGTTAACATTCACGCCCGACGGAGGGCATTTAGCCGTCGTACGCTGGGATGAAACGATCGAGTTGTGGCGGCTTCCCGGGTTGAACCGATAGCTTCTCCACCAGTCGATATGAGCGTGCCCTCGCCGTAGCGGGCGAACAACCCATTCCTATAAACAGAAACCAGGGTTGTTTTTCTAACAAACGGAATTTGAGAAAAACCCTGTTAAATAAAAAAAGCTGCCTGAATTGAATGGCAGCTTTTTTTGTCACTACAGGTTATTTGGCGTATTCGGTTGCCCGACTCTCTCGAATGACCGTCACCCGGATCTGACCGGGGTACTGCATGGTCTCTTCAATTTGCTGGGCGATATTTTTTGCCATGCGGTTGGCTTCAACATCGTCGATCTCGGTGGGCTTGACAATGATGCGAACTTCACGCCCTGCCTGGATGGCATAGCTGCGATCAACGCCCTGGTAGCTGTTGGCGATGTTCTCCAGCGCTCGCAGTCTTTTGATGTATTGTTCCAAATCCTCGCGCCGGGCGCCCGGCCGGGCACCGGAAATGGCATCGGCGGCTTCGGCAATCACGGCTTCGACCGATTCCTGATCAATTTCGTGATGGTGAGAGGCGATGACGTTGACGACCCTGGCGTTGACCCCATGGCGAGCGGCAAACTCGGCGCCAATTTGTGCGTGGGTGCCCTCCGTATTGTGATCCATGGCCTTGCCCAGGTCGTGCAGCAGGGCGCCGGCTTTGGCCACCTCGACATCGGCGCCCAGTTCTGCGGCAATCACGCTGGCGATCTTAGCGGTCTCAACGGCGTGTGCGAGCTGATTTTGGCCGTAGGAAGTGCGAAATTTAAGGCGTCCCAGCTTCTTGAGGACCTCGTCATGTAAGCCAGCCACACCGGCGTCGTAAGCGGCCTGTTCGCCCGCTTCGGCGATATCTTCGTCCATCTGTTCGTTTTCTTCTTTGACAATCTTTTCAATATTGGCCGGATGGATGCGCCCATCGAGCACCAAGCGTTGCAGAGAACGCCGAGCGACCTCGCGCCGGACCGAATCGAAGCAGGAGACGGTGACCGATTCAGGCGTGTCATCAACAATGACGTCAACGCCAGAGATCTGCTCAAAAGCGCGGATATTGCGCCCATTGCGGCCGACGATGCGCCCTTTCATTTCCTCGTTGGGTAAGTTGACCAGTGAGGTGGTCACTTCAGCAACCCTTTCGGAGGCGACACGCTGGATCGCATCGGCGATCAATTCCCGGGCACGGGTATTACCTTTTTCACGCGCTTCACTTTCGATCTGGCGGATGATGCGAGCCATATCTGCCCGGGCTTCTTTCTCGGTTTCAGCCAGGAGGACGTCTCGCGCTTCATCACGGGTCATGACAGAGACGCTCTGTAATTCCGCCAGGACATCTTCATAGAGCTTGTCGATTTCATTGGCACGCTTGTCAATACTGGACTGGCGCTTGTTCAAGCGAGATTCGCGTTCCTCGTACTTTTCGAGGCGCAGATCCAGTTCCTCGCGACGTTTCTGCAGGCGATCATCCTCTCTGCTAAGTTCAGACCGACGACGATTGAGTTCATCTTCGGATTTTTGGGTAATTTTCAGGGCATTATCCTTGGCCTCGATCTCAATCTCGCGAGCTTTTTCTTTGGCTTCGGTGAGGATGTGATCAGCCTTCAGGTTTTGTGCCTTGCGTTGCGAGGTCACCATGGATTGCTTGATGAGATAACCTGCCACGATACCCAGTGCTAATGCACCGACGATCAGGATAATCAATTCTAAAGTGTTTATTGTTGTCATCATTACTCCATTTATTCTGTATCATCAAAGCACCCCGATTCTGGATGTGAGACAAGCGCCCACAGGCGCTCAGCGGCAGGTTTGACGATCTCATACCGGAAACCCCGCCGGCCTAAAAAGCCGCCGACCTTCCGCATGAAATCTGGCCTGGCTTCGTTACGGCATTGCTGTGCTTTTTTCAAACCAGCCCTGTAAGCCATGGCGTCTTCATCACCCACAAAATCCTCGAGTGCTTGGGTAATTGTGTTATCTGCGATGCCCTTAAGCTTTAATTCGTAGGCTAAAAGCCGATGGCTGCGCGGTCGGAAAGTGTTTCTGTTCTCAATCCATTGGCGTGAAAAGTCAAGGTCATTCAGCCAGTCTTTCTGAACCAGTTTTTCAAGGGTAACCTCAACCACCTCGTCACTGAAACCTTTCTTCAGCAAACGCTGCCGTGTTTCTTCCACTGAGCGTGGGCGATGATTGATAAACCCCAGGGCCTTCTGGAAGGCAACCTCGTAGGTGTCTTCCTGAAGTAACCGGTCGATTTCGGCTTTGCTAAGCTTTCGGCCAGGTGTTAACCAGGCGGCAACGAAGCGAGAGAGACCAAAGGCAAACTCACCATCCAGATAGACATTAACCCTCTGCTGGTTGTGCTTTTGCACTTTGATGGACGTTATCTCTCGGTCCATTTCACCTTTCTTAAATCAAAGACAGCCGTAACTTGCCCATAGTGGCTACGGCTGTCTTATCAGTGAGGGTCCCTGATTGGCTATCGTTGTGTTAAAGATAGACGTTTCTAAAGGGTTTTTCTAACCCGTGTTTGGCATTATATGGTCGTTCTTAATGACCGATATATAATTACAGGCCACATTTATCCTCAACAGTATGCTTGACTCTAATCTTGATGATGGCAGGGTAAAACTTCCCATTGCGCCGCTGCTTCTCATTTCAAAACCGACGTCATCATCAACAATATGCCAGGCGGGATGCCGGCGAAAAAATCTCGTACGCTTCTCTTTGATAACTCGATCGTAGCCGCTAATTATTCGGGCGGCAGATGAACATTTGTAAATTTGTCGATTAAGTCAGAAGACTTAATACCTTAAAATAATTATACAATAAAAACGCGATTAATAAAGGTGTTATGAAATTCTCTAATATTTGCTTTGTGAAAGTATCAATGGGCTCAACGGATGAGCTTTATTACCGGCTTTGCGCAAGATCATGCCTCAAATGTTTATAAATTTCCTGTGTGTCAGAAAATATCCGCTTTGTTTTGGTTAATTGCCCAACTCATGTTAAAATAAGGGCTATGACTGCACAAACACCCACACATTCAGAAGAAATTTTGCCGAGCGATAGTTTTTCGCGTCACCGAAAGCAACGATTCTGGCAAATCCTTTTACCGGTTGGCTTGGGGGGCGTATTCGTCCTGGCAGCGCTTGGGATGGTGATTTACGCCGCCGTGGGCTCTTCAGCGGGCGGGCCTGTTTCACAATGGGCGGATGTTTCCACCATCTGGTTGCTGTTGCCAGCCCTGCTGGTTGCTGTGATCATAGCGGCGATCTTGTTTGCCATGGTGTGGCTGTTGGCCAGGCTGCTGAACATTTTGCCAGCTTATACCGCGGTTATTCAGTATCATGCCCGCTCGACTTCAAGTTTGGTCATCAACGCGGCGGACAAGCTGGCCGCCCCCATCATTTCCGTCAGGGGTTTCAGCGCCAGGCTGCCGGGGTTAATCGCTGCCCTTTTCGGCCAGCGCCGTGATTGAGCTGGCTGTCCGGGCACAGAAAAAGCCTGGCAGACCTTTTGATAAGGGAATTCAGGAAACTTTAATTTTTTGGGAAGGAATGTGAGCATGGAAGAAAAATGGAAGACAAAAACAATCGTCATGGGCGTTATTATCGGCGCAGCGGCGGGCGCTGTATCCGCCCTTTTGTTGATTAAAAAGGCTGAAACCGAAGAAACAGCCCCCAAGTTATCAGCGGGTGAAGGCATTCAAGTTGGGCTGGGCTTACTGGGCCTGCTGCGCATGATTGCCGGGTTGGGCACCGAATAAGGCTTCTGTTGACGGGAACTGCCCTTGTTTGAAATTGTTTTTTTAGGAACATCAGCCTCGGCGCCCTCGGTACACCGTGGGCTGTCTTCATTATTGATTCAGCATGAAGAATTTCGTTTCCTGGTGGATTGTGGTGAAGGCACCCAACGTCAGATTTTACGGGCTGGTGTTGGTTTTAAACGATTGAATCAAATTTTGCTGACCCATGGCCATTTGGATCATATTCTGGGGTTGGGCGGTTTGGTGTCTACTTTTTTACGCTGGGACGTGATTGAGGAGATTGAAATTTACGGCACCCGCCATACCCTCGATCGCGTGCACGACCTGATCTTCAGCGTGGTCTTACGGGGTTTCCAGGGCAAACCGCCGGTGATTCTGCATGAAATTAAACCGGGCACCTTCTGGGAGACGGAGCGGTTTACAATCACGGCCTTCCCTGTAGAGCACCGCGGCTCTCATTCGCTGGGTTATCGCTTTGAAGAGCGTACCCGCCGCCCGTTTCTGCCGGCAGCAGCTGAAGCCCTGGCTATTCCACCGGGCCCCTGGCGGCGCGACCTGGTAAACGGGCTGGCAGTCACCCTGCCGGACGGACGCGTGATTAATCCAGACCAGGTGCTGGGAGAACCCCAAAAGGGCACCAGCCTGGCGATTGTGGGCGACACAGGCAACACTGAAAAACTGCACCGTTATGTTCAGGGGGTAGATGCGCTGGTGATTGAAGCCACTTATGCAGAAAGCGAAGCCGACCTGGCTGTACAGTTTGATCACCTGACGGCTGCCAGGGCGGCTGAACTGGCCCAGCGGGCACAGGTAAAACAGTTGTTCCTGACACATCTTTCCCGGCGCTACCGAGGAAGTGATATCCTCAGCGAAGCTCAGAAGATCTTTCCGGCTGTACATGTCGCCCGTGATTTTGACAGCTTTCAGATCCGCAGGGAAGCTGATTAAACTCGATCAGATCGATTGAGACGTAATTTTTGCTCGTATCAAATGGAGAATGCGATGGCGAAAACACCTTTTCTCGAGCGTTTAGCTGTTGGTGCGGTCCTGATTTCAGATGGAGCCACCGGCACAAATTTACAGAAGCGGGGTTTGCCGATTGGCGCCGCAGCAGAGTTGTGGGTGCTTGAAGCACCCGATGAGATCAGGGCGCTCAACCAGGCTTTCATCCAGGCAGGGGCTGAAATCTTGCTGACCTGTACGTTTGGCGCGTCACGCCATAGACTGGCGGCATCAGGGTTGGCGGAGCACTTCGAGGCGATCAACCGCGCAGCGCTTGCAATCACGCTGGACGCCGCTGCTGAGCACGATGTTCTGGTAGCGGGGTCGATCGGCCCCCTGGGGCAGATGCTGGCTCCCTTTGGCGAGGTAACGGTTGAGGAAGCCGAAGCTGATTTCAGGGAACAGGCGGCGATCCTGTGTCAGGAGGGAGCGGATTTGATCGTGGTTGAGACACAGTACGATATTAATGAAGCCAGCGCTGCGGTCCGTGCGGTGCGGTCTGTTGATACCGAGATTCCGCTGGTGTGTTCCTTTAGCTATGATCGCGGGACCCGCACCATGATGGGCGTTAGCCCGGAGCGTATGGCTGAAGAAATCGACGTGTTGGACGTGGACTTGCTGGGTATTAATTGTGGCCGTAGCTTGGAAGATAACCTGGCGGCTTTAACCTTGTTGAGAGCTGCCACGGAAAAACCGCTTTGGTTCAAGCCCAATGCTGGCTTGCCCGAGGTGGGTATGGATGGCGAGGCTGTATATGCTGTGACGCCCGAGGAAATGGCTGACCTTGTTCCGGGTTGGGTGGCGGCTGGCGCCCGGGTGATTGGCGGCTGTTGTGGCACCAGCCCCGAGCATTTGAGGGCATTGGCCAGAGCCGTTCATGCCAATCGTGAATAACGTCTCCTTTATCATGGAATCGTGATGCGTAGATTGACCCTCGCTTCAAACTCCCCCCGTAGAATCGAGCTGCTGGGTTTGTTAGGGTTGCCCTTTGAAGTTAGCCCCGCCGATATCGATGAGCAGCAGGGCCCCGGGGAGACTCCGCTGGCGTATGTGCGCCGTCTGGCTTGTGAGAAAGCCCGTTTTATCGTGAAGAAGCGGGTCGGGCTGGTGGTTGCCGCCGACACGATTGTGATGGATGGGGACAGGCTGCTGGGAAAGCCGGCTGACCCGGCGGAAGCACGCCAGATCTTGCGAAAATTGCGCAGCCGGGAGCACCAGGTGGTTACGGGCCTTGCCATTGTGGCGGCTTCTGACGGACGCTCCTTTGCTGATGTGTGCGGCACCAGTGTGCACATGCGGGACTACACTGACACTGAAATCGACGCTTATGTTGCTACGGGAGATCCGCTGGATAAGGCTGGCGCGTACGGCATCCAAAACGCGGACTTTCACCCGGTGGCGGGCTTAGACGGCTGTTATGCCTCGGTAATGGGTTTGCCGCTGTGTCACCTGGCGGTTGGATTACAGGGTTTTGGCCTTGACCTATCCAGGGGATTGCCCGAGCGCTGCCAGGCATATTTAGGCCATCATTGCACGGTTTACAACACAATCTTGGGGATGGCACAAAGGTGATGCAGTGAAACCACGCGTGCGACGCTTGTTCATCTTTGCCTGGTTGACCCTCCTTGCGATGACCTTGACGGCAGGTTGCCTGCCTTTGGGCAGCGAACAGGTTGGGTACCCTACCTGGAGCGGGGGAGGTGATATTGCTGCGGCAGCGGACGCCCAGCAGACGCTGGGCGTGTTTTTAACGGCCTGGACGGCTGAGGATTACCCGGCGATGTATGCCTGCCTGAGCTCATTGAGCCAGGATGGGGTCTCTCTGGATGAATTTACCCGGGTTTATCAGGATGCAGCTCAGACCATGACGTTGGAAAACCTGCAGACCCAGGTGCTTTCTTCACTGGCAGAAGCGCACCATGCAGAGGTGGCTTACCGGGTGAACTTTGAAACGCGGCTGTTTGGGAGCCTTGAAACTGACACAACGGCTGTTCTCATCCGCAGTCAGGACGGCTGGCGAATTCAATGGGAAATTGGCATGCTTCTGCCCGATTTACGCGGTGGCAACCAGCTGGCGTTTGTACATGAGCAACCCTCGCGCGGACGGATTTTTGACCGTTCTGGAGCGCCTCTGGCGACCTATGAAACCGCGCTTGCCATTGGGGTGGTACCGGGTGAAATTTTGCCCGAACAGGCGGAAGGACTGTTGGCTACCCTGGCGGAGATCAGTTTTTACAGCCCTGATTCGCTGGCTCAGCTGGTTAAATCCACCCCGGAGGATTGGTACTTGCCGGTGGTCTCGCTTTCTTTGGCGTCGGCTGCACCCTATATTGATGCCCTGCGGGCATTTAACGGTGTGCGCATTAGTGAGATCCGTTCGAGGGTCTATGCAGATGGCGGCGTGGCACCCCACGTTTTGGGATATATGCTATTCATACCCGAAGAGCATCTGGATGAATACCTTCGCCGCGGATATCGTCAGGATGATCGTATCGGTGCTGCGGGCCTGGAAGCCGCTTTCGAATCGGAGTTGGCTGGCCAGCACGGTGGGTCTTTGTATGTTGTCAGTCCCAGCGGTGAGATTCGTTCCCTGCTGGCAACTGCGGAGCCCCTCCCCGGCCAATCAATCACCACGACATTAGACAAAACCCTGCAAATGCGATTGCAAGCCTCGCTGGGCGATTTGAGGGCCGCCGTCGTGGTCATCGAAGTGGACACCGGCCGGGTGCTGGCGCTGGTCTCTAACCCGCACTTTAACCCCAATGCCTTTGACCTGACCGAAATTGATCGCAGCCTGTTGGAATCTTATTTCAGTGCGCCTTCTCAGCCCCTGTTCAACCGCGCTACGCAGGGTCAATACCCTTTAGGATCGATTTTCAAGGTGATCTCGATGTCGGCGGCACTTGAATCGGGATTGTACCGCCCCGGGTCGCGGTTTTTTTGTGGTCAATCGTTGTGGGTGTGCAACAGCGTCACCCTTTACGACTGGACTCAAAGTTATGGCATAGCCAGCGGCGACCTCTCGCTGGTGGAGGGTTTGATGCGCTCCTGTAATCCCTGGTTTTACCGCATTGGGGAAAGCCTGTTCACAGACGATAAGGATGGCTTTCTCTCGGAAATGGCTTATAGTTTCGGACTGGGCATACCAACGGGAATTGATATCGTTGAAGCGCCCGGCAACATACCACTGGTAGCAGGCTCCTGTGTGAACAGTGCTCAAATTGCGATCGGACAGGGCGAGGTGCTGGTAACCCCGGTGCAGGTGGCGGCTTTTTTTGCAGCCTTAGCCAACGGCGGCAGCCTTTATCGACCCACCCTGATTGAAAACCTGCGTACCCTTTCGGGGGAACAGACTTACACTTTCGTGCCAGACCTGCAGAGGACGCTGCCCATCTCGGACGAGACCTTGGCCGCTGTTACCGAGGGGCTACGCATGGTGGTGGAAGAACCACAGGGCACCGCCTACCGACCGATGGAGGGGCTGTCAACCCCTATTTCGGGCAAGACCGGCACGGCAGAAACGCCTACCGGCACGTCGCATGCCTGGTTTGCTGGTTATACCCGAGCGCATGACCCCGATCGTCCCGACATTGCCGTGGTGGTGCTATTGGAAAACAGCGGTGAAGGCTCGGTGATGGCCGCACCGCTTTTTCGGCGGGCGGTGGCGCTATATTTTTCTGATGGGGGAGACCCGGGCGGCATCTTGCCCTGGGAAAGCGAGCCTTATGTGCTTTACAAGCCTGAACAGGAACCTGACGATGCTTTCACAACCGGGGAATGACACAGTATAATCAGTGGTCATTAATTGATTGAATGAGACGTATGTTTCACATCTATTGGAGACCGTTCATGAAAAGATTTAAATTCGCGATCATTGTGATTGTGCTGGTGGCAATGATTGGCTGTTCGCCGCGCCTAGGTGACAAAGACATTGAAGAAGTCACCACTGCAACGGCCACCTTGCCAAACCCGCAGGTGTTTATTACCCCTGCCCCAAACCTTGATGATGCGATTGAAACCTTCATGGACGCCTGGCGCAGAGATGATTACATCGGTATGTATGGGCTCCTTTCAATCGATAGCCGCGGTGCGCTGGCAGAAGAAGACTTTATCGCCCGATATAATGATGCTGCCATTGCCCTGACGTTGTTGTTTGATGATGGAATCGCCTATCAGATTCTCTCACAGGAAACCAACCCCAACACGGCTTTGGTCAGGTTGCAGGTGAATTACAACACAAATTTTTTTGGCACCTTTACACGCGAGCTGGAGATGTCCCTGGTGCGCGAGGACGATGTCTGGCGGATTGAATGGCACGATGGTTTGATTATGCCTGACCTGGCGGGGGGCAATCTGCTTGAAATTGTGCGCCAACCTACCGTGCGCGGGGCGATTTACGCCAACAATGGCGCGCCGATTGCAGCCGAAGAGGAGGCTGTAGCGATTGGTTTCACCCCCGGGAACCTCAACCGCGACCTGATGACCTTGTTTTACAACACCATGGCAGACCTGACGGTCTATCAGATTGATGAAATTGTTGAAATGGTAGAAAACGCCCTGCCCCTCGATTATGTCGTTTTGGGCGAGACCACCCGCGCCGAAGTGGACGCGAATATGCGTGCCCTGACCCTGTTGACCGGTGTGTACCTGAATTACTATTCTTCCCGTTTTTATTTCGATGGCGGGTTGGCGCCCCAAACCATTGGGCACCTGTCTTATATCTCTGGTGAGGACGTGGATCGTTATATGCGTTTGGGTTACTCACCCAACGAACGCTTTGGGGCTACCGGCCTGGAATGGGCCTTTGAAGACGTACTGGCAGGGACGCGCGGCGCGACACTGTATTTAAAAGATCCGGATGGGCAAATTATCACCCGGTTGGCTGAGCGCGGTGCTTCACCGGGACAATCGATCACCACCACCATTGAACCGGGCCTGCAATACCGCTTGCAGCAATCGTTGGGTAATTATCGTGGGGCGATCGTGGTGATGGAAGTGGATACCGGCCGGATTTTGGCTGTAGTTTCTAACCCGCAATTTGACCCCAATTTGTTTGATATTAACAATCAAAACTTTATGTATGCCCAAAACCCCTACGCACTGCCTAATGATCCGGTCTTTAACCGGGTCACCAATGGTCAGTATCCCCTGGGTTCAGTGTTTAAAATCATCAGTATGGCGGCTGCACTGGAAACCGGCGTGTTTGGCCCGAACGACGAGATTTATTGCGGTCATTCCATCATGGCCTGCGGTAATGAGCTGACCGACTGGACTCTCGAAAAAGAACTGCCGCCCAGTGGTGACCTCACCTTAACCGAAGGGTTGATGCGCTCATGCAATCCGTGGTTTTACGTGATAGGCGAGGAGCTCATGCTGGCTGGTAAACCCGATGCACTGATTGAAATGTCACATGGTTTTGGGTTGGGCGAACTAACAGGCATTGAAGTGGGAGAGCAGCCCGGGAACATCCCAACACAGGTGACCAACTGTGAGCAAAATGTCCAGCTGGCAATTGGTCAGGGCGAAATGACCACCACGCCTTTGCAGGTAGCGGCTCTGCTCGCGGCGGTGGCCAATGGCGGCACGCTCTATCGGCCTGCGCTGGTTGATGCGATTACCCCTGAGAACGGTGTCCCGACCCATACCTTTGAACCCGAAGTGAATGGCAGCCTGCCGGTCTCGGAGGAGAACCTGACCGTCATCCAGGATTCGATGCGCGCGGTAATTACCAACGCTCGCGGCACCGCCCACAATCAGCTGGCAACCATGCGTTACCGCGCTTTTGGTAAAACCGGTACCGCCCAAAACCCCTTTGGCGTTTCGCATGCCTGGTTTGCGGGCTACACACAGATGAACAACCCCGATCGTCCCGACATTGCCGTGGTGGTGTTACTGGAAAACGCCGGTGAGGGTTCTGAGATGGCTGCACCGGTCTTCCGGCGGGCTGTTTCGCTGTATTTTTCGGGTTATTCTGATATTGGCCGGGTTCTCCCCTGGGAGGCTTACCCCTATGTGGTCGCCTCGCCCACGCCAGCCCCCACCAGCACACTGATTCCCACCAATACGCCCTTCCCCACCGAGACACCCATCAGTGAAGAAGGGAGCGAAGCGGATGAAGTGCCCGAAGAGGATGAGGTTGAATCCGAGTCATGACCCTTATGACTGAGATGCTGGAAGGACTGGTCATTCGCGCTCAATCCGGCTTCCTGGTGGTCCGCACGGATGCCGGTGACTTCACCTGCCGCCTACGCGGCCGTCTGAAACAGGGTGCACAGGAAGGCGATCGGGTGGCGATCGGCGACCGTGTGAGCATCACCCCTCATGAAGAAGGGCGCGGTGTGATCGAAACCGTGCACGACCGAACGGCTGAGCTGGCCCGCGTGCGCTCGGGCCTGAAGCGTGAATTTCGCCAGATACTGCTGGCTAACCCTGACCAGATTGTCATTGTATTTGCCTGTGCCCAACCTGCGCCCAGCTTGCGCATGTTGGATCGTTTCCTGGTGATCGCCGAGAAGCAAAGGGTGGACGCGCTGATCGTGGCCAATAAGGTGGACCTGGTAAGCATGGCCGATGCCCAGAATACTTTTGGTTTGTATGCCGACCTGGGCTATCCGCTAATGTTTATTTCTGCGCTTACCGGACAGGGCGTGGACGCACTGAGAGAAGGTTTGCAAGGCAAGCTTTCAGCCTTCACCGGTCCTTCGGGCGTGGGGAAATCGAGCCTGCTGAACGCCATCCAGCCCGACCTGGGTTTGCAAGTGCGTTCGGTGAGTGATGTTACCTCGAAAGGGCGCCACACCACCCGCGTGCGTCAACTTTTCCCGCTGGCGGGAGGCGGTTATGTGGCCGATACGCCAGGGATCCGCTCCCTGGCCCTGTGGGATACCGAACCGGAAGAGCTGGACGCTTATTTTGTGGAAATGCGGGAGCTGGTGGCTGATTGCCAATTTTCAGACTGCACCCACACGCACGAGCCTGGCTGTGCTGTGCTGGCAGCTGTTGAAGCGGGGCAGGTGGCACCCCAGCGCTATCATTCCTATTTGCGCTTGCGTTTTGGCGATGAATCGGACGCGTTTGCCGAAGACGAGGAGCAGGATGCGGACCAAACCGCCCCTGAAAGGATGGATGGATGAAAAGAGCCCTCATGCTGGCCGTACTGCTGACCCTGGTTTTAACTGCCTGCAGCGAAGCGACCGTAAACCCAACACCAGAAACCGTTGACCCCGCGACCATACCCGACCCCACTGCCACCCCAGCACCCACACCCACGGATAAAACGCCCGTTATCCTGACGATTTGTACCGCCAGCCTGCCAGAGACAACCTTCCCTTACAGTGGCCCGGCTACCGCTGCCAAACGCCGGCTGACCGATCTGCTGTTTCCTCCGGCATTGAACGAAATTGACGGAGAACTGATTCCTTTGCTGCTGGAGCGAATCCCGTCCCAGGACAATGGCGACCTGCGCCTGGAGGCGGTGTCGATTCGGCGCGGGCAGATGGTGATCGATACCCAGGGCCAGTTGGTGATGGCGGGTGAGGGTGTTCGCCTATGGCCCAGTGGTTGCCGAGAGGAGGCCTGTGTTATCACCTGGAACGGGTTAGACCCGCTGGAGATGGACCAGATGGTGGTTGACTATACCCTGCGTGACGGCCTGACCTGGAGCGACGGGACCCCTGTCACCCCGGCCGACGCTGTCTTCAGTTACCATCTGGCGAGTGATCCTTCTGGGACTGCCTTCGGCTGGGCAGAGACCTATACGCAAACCTTCAGTGCCTGGGACGCTCACACGCTGACCTGGCGTGGTTACCCGGGGTTTGCCTCGGAGCATATTGAACAATTCTTCTGGGCGCCTCTGCCGGCGCATCGCTTTGCTGAGAATGCGGAGGGCGCGGCCATCGCTGCCGACCCGCTATGGCGCGCGGACATGCCCGGTTATGGGCCCTTTGCCTTGGCGGAATGGGGTGTAGAGGAGCTGCGATTAACGCGCAACCCGCACACCCCGGCAACAGAAGCAGCCTTCCCGGGTGTCGACCAGGTGATATTGCGCCGGGTTGAGGGCGGCGCGGGGGCTGCCTGGGACGCGCTGCAAGCGAGGACCTGTGACGTGCTGGATGCGTCTTTTAACCTGGCGGAACGCCCCGACCTTCTGGATGCCATTCGGAACTCGGACAGCTACGAGTTGTGGATTGAACCTGACAGCACCTCGACGCAGCTGGTGTTTGGCATCCGCCCAGCTGAATACGACGCGCTGGCCAACCCCGTGTTTGCGCAGCGAAAAGACTTTTTCGCTGACCCGCGCACACGCCAGGCCCTGGCGCAGTGTATTGATACCGCCGCACTGGCCGAACAAACCGGGACGCAGCCCGCCATACTGGCCGGGTTGAGCTACGATCCCGTGGCGGGCGTAGCCCTGCTGGAGCAAACTGGCTGGCACGATCACGATGGTGACCCATCCACACCGCGCCAGGCGCAAGATGCACTGGGTGTGTTTAACCTGACACCACTGACGCTGACGCTGCTGGCGGGCCCCACACCCTTTCATCAGGACCTGGCCGCGGGGATCGCCGCGTTATTGACAGCGTGTGGTGTGGGTGTGACGGTGGAAACGCTGCCGATTGAGGAGCTCTACGCACCTGGGCCGGAGGGGCCATTGTTTGGACGCGGGTTCGATTTGGCGTTGATCGCCTGGCAGCCCTCGCCTGCGCCGGGTTGTGCGCTGTATACCAGCCCGGTTGTGCCGCATGCGGCCAACAGCTGGATCGGTACGAACATTGCCGGCTTTTCCGATCCCGATTACGACGCGGCTTGTATAACGGCTTTGTTAGCACCCCCTGCCGAGGCCGCGGCGCGCCAGGCAGCGGCCGATGATGCTTATTTGGAGCACCTGCCCGCACTGCCGTTGGTGCAGCCAGTACAGGTTGAGGTGTGGTTTGAGGGCGAAAAGTAGGGTGCGCGCCTAAAAGTAGATCCGGTAGCTGGCAGGTCATAGTCCCGGCGTGGCCGTCACATGGATCACTGCAGGGGGAAGGGAAAATAGCGTAAAGCCGTGTTATGAGGGTGACGGTTTGCGTTTTAAGTATTGTGAAACTCCTGCAAAAAATGAAAAATTTCGCAAAAGTGCATACGTAATATTTTATTGGGTCTGACAACTACCCCCTTGATGTTCCTGGTGTTCTTATGCAGTTTACGCCACTTAGCTGCGCTGAATAATGACACGTAATCTATTAATTTCTAATTCAGGTGTAGTGAGGCCATAGACTGTTTTTGGGCTTTGATGATAGGATTATTGAAACAAAGAACCAAGGAGCCTTTGTGAAACAATCTAATTTATTTTCAAATCTTAATCCACTGGATGCCAGGCGTTTTCTGATTTACGCAGTCGTTTATTTCTCTGTTGGCATTGGCGTTTCGATGCTCGGCCCGCTGTTGCCTTTCCTGGCTGATCATGCGAATGTTTCTGTGGGGCAGATGGGCTTTGCCTTTACCACACAAAACCTGGGCTACCTGGTCGGTTCTCTGGGTGGCGGCAGTTTTTTTGACCGGTATAAATCGCACCGCTTGCTGGTACTGTGTTTAGCAGCGGTGATACTGACCGGCTTTTTGATCCCAATGGTGGGCTGGTTCCCGGGGCTGCTGGTGGTGCTGTTCTTCTTTGGGTTGGGAATCGGGGCCATCGATGTAGGTGAAAATATCAACATGGTTTGGATTTTTCAATCCGAGGTGGGCCCGTATTTAAATGCCGTACACTTAATCTTTGGCGTAGGTGCATTCTGTACCCCGTTGATTATTACCACTGTCCTCGGCTGGACTAACGGCAGCCTGACCTGGGCCATTTGGGCTTTGCTGCTCTTGTTTTTTCCGGGGCTGTTGGGCCTGGCAACGACTCCCTCGCCTGAAAACCCTGAAACGAATCAAACCGATAGCACAGAAGAAGTGGGCTACGTTGGAACGATTATTTTGTTGATGTTGACCATCTTTTTTGCGGTGGGCGTCCAGATTGGCTTTAGCGGATGGATTTTCACCTATGTTTCTGATTTAAAAATTGCAGATACCGCCACAGCTTCAATGATCAACGCTTTGTTCTGGGCGAGTTTGTCCTTGGGTCGCCTGATCGCCATCCCGGTGTCAAAGAAGGTTGCCCCGGGAACGATGATCCTGTTCAATTTTGCCCTCCTGACGCTGGTCTTAATCTTTTTTCTGATTTGGCCGACGGACCCGGTCATGGTTTGGATCGGCGCTGCCGGGGTTGGCCTGACCACGGCGACCCTTTTCCCAACGCTATTATCCTTCGCCAAAACCCGGGTGAACATGACTGGCCGAATCACGGGTTTGCTTTTCCTGGGGTCCAGCCTGGGGATGATGCTGCTGCCCTTATTGCTTGGGCAGGTGTTTGATCGCTACGGCGGCTACCCAATGCTGCTGGTTGTGTTTATCTCGGCGTTGTTAGGGCTGGGCGTGATGAGTCTGCTGAGCGTTAAACGTGCACCTGAACACGACGCGCCTGTAGCCTCATAAAGGCCAACCTGCTACTGTATCCTGGAGGTTGAAAAGGGTGAAAAAATGAATGACCCCCGGACAGTGAATGCCGAGGGTCTTTTGTGTACCGCACAGTTAATGGGCGAGTATTTCAAAAAATGCTGTTTTGTCTTGCTCCTGGTAAAGCCAGCCATAAACCTCAGGTGACCAGACCGTTAGCCTCCTGGAGGGTGTCGCGCAGTTGATGCGTTAGCTGCTGGAAGGTCTTTGAGTAACGCATTTCGGGTGTGCGCGGCCGCGCTAAATCCACCGGCATGTCAAGGATGATGCTGCCCGGCCTTGCGGAGAGCGCCAGAATCCGGTCTGAAAGATAGACTGCCTCGGGGATGGAATGGGTCACCAACACCACGGTCTTTTGATGAGCATGCCAGATATGCAGCAATTCATCCCCCATCCGTTCCCGCGTTAGGGCGTCCAGTGCGCCAAAGGGTTCGTCCAGCAGCAGGATATCCGGGTCCTGCATCAAGGCACGCGCAATCGCCACGCGCTGTGCCATTCCACCCGAGAGATCGCGCGGATAAGCACGCTCAAAGCCTTCCAGCCCTACCAGTCGGATTAAATCCTGAGCACGGGCAAGAATTTCACTCCGGGGCAACCTTTTTAATTCCAGGGGCAGGCTGATGTTGTCAATCACCCGACGCCAGGGCATCAGGTTTGCCTTTTGAAACACCATACCGATCCTGGGTTGAGCGGTGTTATAGCGCACTGTACCCGCAGTGGGCGACACCAACCCCGCCAGAACCCTCAACAGGGTACTTTTGCCGCAGCCAGAAGGCCCAATTAACGCGACAAAGCCGTTGGGCGGCAGGCTGAAGGTCAAGTCGTGCAGCGCATGCACCACGCCGCTGGCATCCCGGAAGATCACGCCCAGGTTGTGGACGTTCAAGGCTGCTTCAGGGGAGGAATTCATTGGTGAAGGCCTTATTTAGGTCCTGAGTTTCGGTCAGCAAACCCATGTCAAGCAGCACCTGCTGCATATTGATCCAACCCGCCGGTTCGGTATAGCCCAAACGCTCAGTCTGCCATAGCGCAATCGATTCAGCCAAAATCTGGCGTTGCAGGTCGGTGTCCGCTTCAGACAGATTTTCCACGTATTTTCCGCTGATCTCGTAGGCTTCAATGGGGTTATCAGCCGTATCAGCAATCCCCTGGAGCATTGCGCCAATAAAGGCCTTGACCATTTCGGGGTTATCTGCCAAGGCAGTTTCATGTGTCACCAGGCCATTGGAAACCAGTTGCATATAATCAGCGACGCGTACCACGTCCACGTCATAGCCCTGTGACCGCAATACCACCGGCTCATTGGCCAGGTAAATCACCGCGGAATCTACCTGCCCGGTGACAATGGCTTCCACCTGATTGAAACCAATCGAAAGCATGTTAACATCATCCTCGGTCAACCCGCCGGCATCCAGCAAGGCCATGAAACCAATATAACTGGCGCCATACAATCCCGGCAGCCCAATGCTAACCCCACGCAAATTTTCTGGCACCCTGATTTTTTGATCTGTTAATGAAACCACACCGACGGGATAATCAGCGTACCAGGCCGCGACATAGGTCACGGGCAAACCCTGGGCGCGCGCCAGCAGTACTTGCTCTCCGCTGGCAATAGAAAAAGTTTGTTCACCCGCACCAATCAGGGCAATCGCATCCGCTTCGTTGCCATATTCCAGGTGTACATCAAAGCCCGCCTCCAGGAAATGGCCCTTCTCAATCGCGACGTAAATGGGGGCGAACTGAATATTCGGGATATACCCCAGGGTCAATCGCGTCGATGTTGGGCCAACGGGTTCATGCACCTGGGGAGCCTGGCAAGCGGACAATGTCAGGCTCAAGAAAACCAACAGGGTTACCAGAGCCAGGGCAGGTTTATATTTCATCAAAGTATGCTCCTTTTTATTACATCGTAAACTATCAGGCTTCCTGACGCCAGGATTGCCACGACAACAATTGCTTTTCAATCAATAAAACCAGGCCGTACAAAACCATAGCCAGAACGACCAGGGTAAAAATTGCCACAAACACCAGGGCCGTATCATACTGCCCGCGTCCGACGTTGATTAAAAAACCCAGCCCGCGGTCCGAGCCCACCAGCTCGCCAACGACTGCGCCAATCACCGACAGGGTGGCGCCAACGCGCAAACCGCCCAGGTAAATCGGCAGGGCTGCGGGGACCTCTAACTTCCAGAAGTTTTGGGGCGAACTGGCCTTTAAAGTACGCATCAGATCGCGTAGGTCTTGGGGGACTTCGCGTAAACCTACGACCGTGTTAATCAAAATTGGAAAAAAGACTGTTAAGCTGCATACCAGAATTTTTGAAAAGAGCCCCGGGCCGAACCAGATCACCAGCAGCGGCGCGATAGCGACCACCGGCAGGGACTGGCTGGCTATCAGGTAAGGCGAAAGCAGCTTTTCTAAGGAGGCGGATTTGGCCAAGAGGTAACCCAAACTGGTCGCCGCAAAACCGCCGATAAACAATCCGGCCAGGACCTCAAACAGGGTGGTCAGGGTATGCCGTTGCAATTGGCCACTAACCAGGGATTGTAAAAAGCGACGCCAAACCAGCCCTGGCCCGGGCAGGATGAAGGTCGGCAAACCGAATAGCGAGGTCGCAACCTGCCAGATCAGGAGCCCAATCGCCAGAGACACCATCAAGTACGTCAGGCGGGAAAGCAAGCCTGTTGTTTGGAAGGAACGCTCTTTTTTTCTGTCTGTCTTCATTAAAAAAGCCCCGGTTTTAAAATAAGGGGCAGGGATCATCATCCAAAGGACGCACCGATCTTCTCTCATTCGGACTATCACCGCCGGCACCGGCTTTTTACCGGTTCATGCGCCCTGGATGGCGCTCGTGGGCTCTCCCTTTTTCGGGATTACCACCGATCGGGAATTGGGTCAGCGACCCTCACCCTGCCCCGAAGGTTATCGGTTATTAGCTGATTGAAGTATATCCATTGGCTTGAGTGTTGTCAATTCTTTCGGTTGGTTTATGGCTGCTAAAATATTTTATGCTTGCCAGCCCCTTAAAGCTATCGTAAAATACGGAAACAAGAGTTCCAATATCCTGGTAGGATGAGGCGATGATCCCTGTAAAATTACGCATAGAAGGCTTTCTTTCGTACCGTGAAGCCGTTGAACTGGATTTCACGAACTTCAACCTGGCTTGCATCTCGGGCCCCAATGGGGCGGGAAAGTCTGCCCTGCTGGACGCCATCACCTGGGCGCTGTTTGGTCAGGCGCGTAAACGCGATGAATCCGTGATCAACAACCACCCCTCGGTGAAGACTGCCGCGGTCACCTTCGATTTCGATTTTGAAAATGCTCGCTACCGGGTACAGCGTATCAACCCACGCGGTAAGCCCACCGTGGTGGATTTTTTCATCTGGTCAGATGCGGAAGAAACCGGCCGCTGGAAGCTTCTCTCTGAACGCACCCTGCGGGCAACGGAGCATAAAATCGAAACAACGCTGCGCATGAATTTTGACACCTTCACGAACGCTTCCTTTTTCCTACAGGGCAAAGCAGATCAATTTGCCACCGCCAAACCAGCTGACCGGAAACGGATTCTCAACAACGTCTTGGGGCTCGAGATTTTTGAAACTTACCGGGATGCCACCAGCCTGAAACGGCGCGGTTTAGAAAAGGACGTAAAAGCCCTGGAAGACCGCATCAGCGAGATTCAAAATGAACTTAATGAAGAAACTCAGCGCAAAGAGCGTTTACAAACCCTGGAAATCCAATTGGCGACCACCTCTAAACAGCGTCAGGAACGGGCGTCTGCCCTGGATCACATCCGTCAAATGCGCGCTGCCCTCGCTGAGCAGGGCAACATGCTGGAGGCTTATCAAAATCAGATGGAAGCCATCTCCCAGAATCAGCAGCGGATAATAAAGACCCTGACCGATCGACATGCGGAAAAAAAGGCCCACGACCAAACGCTTCAAGCTGCAGAAACGATCGAAAAAGCATACCAGGATTGGCAGACAGCACACACTGCCCTGGAAGCTATGGAAGAACTTGCCGGGCAATTTCGTCAGCGCGACGCCTTGCGTCACGAGCCTCTGCGCCTTATCCAGGCGGAAGAAGCTCGCCTAAGGGAGGCATTGGCGAACCTGACCGAACAACATACCACGCTTCAAAAAAACCTTTCTGAAATGGAAACGCTGAAGCATCAAGAAAACGCAGCCCAAGAAAAAATTGCTATGGCCAAACAGAAACTGAAAGCAAGGGAAACGCTCCAGGAAGAGGCGGGACGCCTGCAGGAACAGCAGGCCGAAGCAAAAGCGGAAAACCCGCGCCTGCTTAATGAGATGAACGCGCTTAAAGCGCGCATCGATCAGTTGCAAGCTGCCGAAGGCGTGCAATGCCCCCTGTGCGGCGGATCGCTTCATGCCGATGAACGGGAGACCCTGATTCAAGACCTGACACACACCGGGGTTGAGATGGGCGACCGGTTTCGGGCCAATAAGCAGCTTTTGGAAACTTTTGAAGCGCAGCTTAACCAAATTGGTTCACAACTGGCCGACCTGAATAACGCAGAGGTTGCCCTGCGAGAGGCCACCCGTCAGGCAGACCAGATTGAGCTTTTAAAGGCGGAGTTACATGTGCAACAGGAAACTTGGGAAGCCAAGGGCAAGCCACGCCTGCTGCAGATCACCGCTGCACTGGAGACGGCGTCCTTTGCCCTGGAGGCACGCGCCCGATTGGCTGAGATTGACGCCGAGCTGACAAAGTTGGGATACGACCTGGAAGCGCATGAGAGCTTGCGCCAGGTCGAAAGCATGGGTCGAGAAACTCAGGAAAAGTTCCGGCAATTGGAGACAGCCAGGGCTGCCTTGGCACCCATTGAACGTGAAATCGAGGGTTTGGAAGGCCAGTTGGTCGAGCTGGAAGCAAACCTGGATGCAATGACGTCCACTCGTGACGAGGCTGCAGCCAGGTACGCGGCAGTCGAAGCCACCATCCCCAACCTGACCCAGGCTGAAACAGACCTGTACGACATCCAGGAGCAGGAAAATCGGTTGCGTGAAGATGTGGGCCGGGCAATGCAGAATGTAGTGATTTTAGAAAAATTCAAAGCGCGTAAATCTGCGATGCTGGAAGAGCGGGAGGCGCTGACCCAGCAGATCGCAGATCATAAACAATTGGAACTTGCCTTTGGTAAGGACGGTATTCCGGCTTTATTGATCGAACAGGCCCTGCCAGAGATTGAAGAATCCACTAACGCGCTGCTCTCACGCCTCAGTAATGGGCGCATGTCCTTCAACTTTGAAACCCAACGAGAATACAAAGACACCAAGCGGGAAGACCGTAAAGAAACCCTGGATATGGTTATCAACGACGGTATTGGTGAACGGGACTATGAAATGTTCTCAGGCGGAGAGGCTTTCCTGGTAGATTTCTCCATTCGGCTGGCACTATCCCAGGTCTTAGCCCGCCGGGCAGGTGCACGCCTGCAAACCCTGGTGATTGACGAGGGCTTTGGCAGCCAGGACGCTCAGGGGCGGCAACGACTGGTGGAAGCTATTAACCAGGTACAGGACGATTTTGAGAAAATTCTAATCATCACACACCTGGACGAGCTTAAGGAGGTCTTTCCCACACGAATAGAGGTGGAAAAAACCCTGGAGGGATCAAAATTAACGGTGGTGTAGCTTGAACGCTGCCCCGCTGGCGCCCGTATGACGTCAACGCGCAACCCAAAATATCGTCATGCTTTTAGCGTGACCCACAGGATACATTTTTTCAAGCAACCCCACATGTAACGACCTGCCCCGAATCCATAACGCCCATGCTGTTGCACGGGCGTTATTGGGGATTGTGGTCCGCCTGTTATCTTTATTTTAATCCACAAGTGTTTACATGTGAATGGCCTTGCCCTGTGCGCCTTGCGCTGCTTCCATAATCGCCTCACTCAGGGTGGGATGCGCGTGCACATTGTGGGCAATCTCGTGAGTGGTTAGCTCAAAGCGTTGTGCCAGGGTCAGCTCGGGCAGCAGTTCCGAGACATCCGGGCCGACCATTTGTGCGCCAAGGATTTCGCCATATTTTTTGTCGCTGACAACTTTCACAAAACCCTGGTAATCGCCCAGCCCGAGCGCTTTGCCGCTGGCCTGGAAGGGGAACTCACCAACAGTAACGTCGTAGCCTTTTTCCTTGGCCTGAGCTTCGGTATATCCAAAGGAAGCGGTTTGTGGGTAGCTGTAGGTGGCGCGGGGCATCATATCGTAATCAAGAACCGCGGTTTCGACGCCGGCAATATTTTCTGCAGCGACAACTCCCATCGCTGAAGCAACATGCGCCAGCAGAAGCTTGCCAGTCACATCGCCAATTGCCCAGATGCCTTCAATATTGGTCGCCATGCGCTCATCAATCTCAATATGCCCCCGGTCACTCAGTTTGACCCCGATCTCTTCCAAACCTAAGCCCTGACTGTTGGGCTTGAACCCAATCGCCACCAGGGTCAGGTCTGCTTCGATGGTTTCTTGACCGTCCTTGGTCTCGACGGTGACGACGGTGCCCTTTTTACGGGTTTTTACATCCTGCACCCTGGACCCGGTCATCACCTTAATGCCGCGCTTTTTATAGGCTTTTTCAATCTCTGTGCTCACTGCTTCGTCTTCGAGTGGCAGCAGGCTATCCAGCATTTCAACGATGGTCACCTCAACACCATAGGCGTTCCAGATCGTAGCAAATTCAACACCGATGGCACCGCCACCGATGATTACAGCGGATTTGGGCAGCGTGTCGCGCAAGATGGCAGCTTCATAATCAACGACCTTTTCACCATCCAGTTCTACACCCGGAACGGTGAAAGAATGCGCGCCGGTAGCAATAATGATGTCTTTGGCTTTGAGGGTTTCAACCTCGCCTTCATCGGGGCGGACTTCCACCGTGTCTTTGGATGTTAGTTTTGCCGCACCCATCAGTACATCGATCTTGTTCTTTTTCATTAAAAAGTTGATGCCGCGCACCAATCGCTCGGAGGCCTTGCGACTGCGACCGTGGGCGACACTATAATCCAGCTCAAGGTTCTCCACCTTAAACCCAAATTCCTTTCCCCGCTCACGCAGGATAAGGGCAATATCGGCGTTCTTAAGCAGGGCTTTCGAGGGGATGCAGCCAACATTTAAACACACACCACCCAGAAAGCGTTTTTCGATGATGGCGGTTTTCTTTCCAAGCTGTGCACTACGAATGGCAGCAACATACCCGCCAGGGCCAGCGCCAATTACAATTACGTCATATTCTTTCATCAGATGAATTCTCCTTAAAACCGAATCATTTTGAAGATAGTTAATTAATTCCTTGAATACAATGGGCTAATTATACCGAATCCACCGAGCTTAAGCAGGTGTGTTAGGTGCCCCGGAAAAGAACAAGAGCGTGTTTTTTAAAACCAGGCTTACACACCGGACTTGAGACGCTTGTACTCAAGCGTCTTGGGGGTGCTTATCTTCCAGTATAATGATGGCATCATTGAAAACGATTAAAAAGCTTTCATCGGCGCCCTGGAAAACGACGCTGCGTGGCTAATCGACCACAGTATAAAACTGCCCTTTTATTAAAGGGCAAAAAGAACAGGAGCTAAAGCGGCGCTTACAGCGGGTTAACGAACCTGTCGAGAAACTTGGAGATGAGAGGTTGGAACACTCCTTGCAAGGTACCTCTCATGCCAACCGGGCGGACTGGCGGGCAGGAGGGCATGCAGTTCTCAGCATAACAAGGATGATGTGGTGACGGAAAAGTCGGACGAGTTTAAAGGAACACAGGATAATTGGAGTGTTGCACATACAGCACGGTCTGCCCGGACTGACCTTCCTTCAAATCCCTCCTGGCAACCCCTGGAACCGAAAATGACTGGCGAAGATGACCTGGCCAGTATTTTCCAGGTGGAGCTGATCGGTAAACGCGCTGAATTAAAAGAAGAACCCCCGCCAGCCCGCCCGGCAGGTTTGGCGCTTACGGGCATACAGGAACACGCCCCCTGCCAACCCGATGAACGACCTGCCTCAATAGATACCTTGGCGGCACTGGCCACCACCGTCTTTGATACAACATTCTATCTGGTCCCGCGAATGAAGGAACATTATCTTTTAGGAGATCTGGCCCTGGGGTTGCGAACCTGGATGCCAGCTTTGAGTGCGATTTATGGATGGGAATTGGAGCGTCTTTCAATTCGACCCGATTATCTTAAGTGGACCCTGCTGGATTTTCCCGAATGCCTGACACTGAAAATGCTGGCGATTGTCCGACAGTGGACTTCGCAACAGATCTTCAAGGCGTTTCCGGCTTTGCGGACTGATCAAAGTTTGAAAGATTTTTGGTCACCTGGCTACCTGGTCGACACGCAAGACCAGGACTTCCCGACCCAGGTTCTGATTGCGCATGTCTCTCGCGAACGCTCGCCACAAAAGCATGACAATCGGGAAATAAAAAGTCAAATACTCTAACATACATTTAACCTGGTTAATCTTGCAATGCATAGGTTTTTATGCTATATTTACCCACGTCAAGCGTCTGGGTGCCCCCCTCACCCAGGCGTTTGGCTTTTAACCCCCCGTGAGGGAAAAATACAGCCAGCCGAGAATGATAAACCCACCAAAATTTGCGATAAAATAACCCTGACGCGGCAGATGTCAACCCAATATTATTCGTGGATTGAAGCAAAAATATGTATGAAATTCGACAATGCACAGGCCCTGAGTGCAGCCTGCGCATGCCAATTGACCCCGCAGTGCACAAAGGCACATATTGCCCCCGCTGCGGCGCGCCAATGACCCGTGCGGCAACGCCCATTCAGCAGCAAGGGCGCGTTACCCGCAGTGTTTATCCCAACCGTTGTTTCAGCGTGTTGCTGGATAACATTCGCAGCGCACATAACACCGGGGCAATCTTTCGCACAGCGGATGGTGTGGGCGTTCACCACCTCTACCTGTGCGGTATCACACCCAGTCCGGCAGAAAATCCGGCTGTCCACAAAACTGCCCTGGGTGCAGAAACCACCCTTAACTGGTCGCAGCACCATAACGGGCTTACCCTGGCACAAAACCTGCGTGACCGGGGGTACAGCCTCCTGGTACTTGAAACCACGCCGGATTCGCAGCCCATCTTTGAAGTCAACCTGGGCGCGCTGAGCGCTGAGCAGTGTTTGTTGGTGGTAGGAAATGAGCAGGCGGGGGTTGACCCTGGCTTGCTGGCAATCGCCGACCTGGTGGTTTCGGTGCCGATGGTGGGGTTAAAAGCGTCCCTTAATGTGGCGGTGGCCTTTGGGGTTGCAGCTTACTGGCTGGCTTTTTCCTGAGTTATAATTGAGCCGCCAGGGTAAGCAAGACTCAACTTATTTGTGAAAACCTATGATTAAAACTGAAAACCTAACGAAAATTTTTAAGATCAAAAAGGGCGCCGATATCCCGGCGGTGGTCGAATTGAATTTGGATATCCAGGAAGGCGAGGTGTTCGGCTTTTTAGGCCCCAACGGGGCAGGCAAGACCACCACGATTCGCATGCTCACCACCCTGATTGCACCCACAACCGGCACAGCCCGGGTGTGCGGTTATCCACTGGGCGAAAGTAACCAGGATATCCGCCGTAATGTGGGAATATTGACGGAAAACCCCGGGATGTATGAACGTTTGAGCGCCTTTAAAAACCTCACCATCTATGCGAAGCTGTACGATGTTGAAGATGTAGAAAGCCAGGTTCGAAAACACCTGCAAATGCTTGGCTTGTGGGAACGCCGCGATGATCCCGTCGGTAGTTTCTCTAAAGGGATGCGTCAGAAGCTGGCGATCTGCCGGGCTTTGCTGCATGAACCCCGGTTGCTGTTCCTTGATGAGCCTACCAGCGGGTTGGACCCGGAAGCCGCCTTGCTGGTGCGCAGTTTTATCGAAGAACTGCGCTCTCAGGGGCGGACGATCTTTATGTGTACTCACAACCTCAACGAAGCCGATCGCTTGTGCGACCGGATCGGTCTCTTTCGAACTCACTTGATCGAGGTCGACACGTCCCAGAACCTGCGTGTAAAATTCTTTGGGCGGAAAGTTGTCATTCACTTACGAAAGGTGGACCCCGCCTGGCTGCCGCAACTTCAGGCACTGCCCGGTGTTCAAGATATTTCACAGGTTGAAAGCAAACTGGTGATTACTACCGAAGACCCGGAAAACTTAAATCCCCGAATTATTCGTACCCTGGTGACCGCAGGGGCTGATGTTCAGTTTGTCGGTGAATTACGGCACTCGTTAGAAGAAATTTACATGCAAACCATGGGAGAAAATCAACCCGAGGTAACCGAGTCATGAAACACATCTGGACAATTATTGACAAAGAATGGGCGGAAGTTTTTCAGCATAAGATGGTCCTGTTCACCATGATCTTCATACCCTTGTTTTTAGTGGCTTTGCCGGTGCTCATGTTGTTTTTCACCGGGCAAAGCATGGGGGGTGAAATTGCAGATGATTTTTCTGAACTTCCACCGGCGCTCCTATCCTTTTGCGCTGCAGATATGACCCCGGGCGATTGCATGCAGGTGTACCTGATCAATATGTTCATGCTCCTGTTTATGATGATACCGGTGATCATCCCGGTCACCATTGCCGCTTACAGCGTGGTCGGAGAAAAAACCACCCGCAGCCTGGAGCCATTGCTGGCAACGCCTATTTCTACCTTTGAGCTGCTGGCAGGGAAAAGCCTGGCTGCTGCCATCCCTGCAATCCTGGCTGGATGGGTTTCTTTTGGGCTTTTTTTGATCGCACTGCCGCTGATTGGTGTTTCTGCTCCGGTTATTCGTTACATCATCAGCCCAACCTGGCTGTTAGCAGTGCTGGTTGCCGGGCCATTGATGGCGATTGCCGCAGTGAATTTTTCCCTGTTTGTTTCTTCGCGAGTAAACGATCCCCGCGTGGCTGAACAAATATCTGTCTTGTTGATTGTCCCGGTTCTGGCAGCGCTTCTTGCCCAGCTGGCCGGAGTGATCGTCATCAACCTGCTGGTGATGTTAAGTTTTATCGGGGGCCTGGTGCTGGTCGATATTGGATTGATTTACCTGGGCGTCAGCATCTTTCAGCGTGAGACGATTCTCACTCGCTGGAAGTAAGGACTCATCATGCTGAAAAGAACATACTGGCTCAACCTGGCTTTATTGATCGCCGCTGTGGGCCTGGTTTTTGCCCGGCCCGTTTCCGCTCAAGAAAATGAATTTAAAATCAGCCTACGAAAAAACTTTGGTTATGGCGCGGGAAGCAACATCAGGGGCAATTTCACCATCAGCCTCAGAGGCGATCTCAACCAGGTTATTTCGGTTGAGTTTTTAATCGACGATGAGCAATTATCTCTGGTTGAGGAAGCGCCTTTCAAATTTCAATTCCACACAGATCGCTATGGGTTTGGGCAGCACTGGCTTGGTGCACGGATAACATTGCAGAATGGGCAGGTAGAGACCGTCTCATCTGTGCGTGTGAATTTTGTGACCCCAACAGAAGAACGGCGCAGCATGGGGTTGATCTTTGGCGGTATGGCAGCAATTTTCGTCCTCGGATTGATGTTCTACGGGTTGGTGAATGTACTGGTGTTGAAACGTCAACCTAAACGTAAGGGGGCAATCGCTCATACAGCGCATTATGGACTGCTGGGCGCGGCGATCTGCCCAAAGTGTGGACGACCGTTTCCGCGCCATCTCTGGGGATTTAATATGATCGTGGGTAAATATGACCGTTGTGAGCATTGCGGAAAGTGGAGCATCACCCGACGCGCTACGCTTGAGGAGATTGAAGCGGCCCAAGAAGCCTTATTAGCGCCCCAAAACACACATGAGGTGCAGCCACTTGCGCAGCAAAAGGTTAACCATGCACTGGACAATACCCGGTACATCGATGGACTTTAAACGCCCTTAAACGGATTGAACTTAATCGCTCTAATTTGGTCAACTTCATCGTTTATTGTCTGCAACCCCTGCGTGTGGTAAAATTTTGTCAGGCAATTAATTTTTTTTGGAGGTGTTATGGATCAACAGGTCACAACATTAGAAGCTAAACGAGGCCTGGCCCAGACGTTAAAAGGCGGGGTGATCATGGATGTGGTTACACCCGATCATGCTAAAATCGCTGAAGATGCCGGTGCTGTGGCTGTCATGGCGTTGGAGCGTGTCCCGGCGGACATTCGTGCTACGGGTGGTGTTGCCCGTATGAGCGACCCGGAGTTAATCCTCCAGATCATGGAGGCCGTGTCCATCCCGGTGATGGCTAAGTGTCGTATCGGGCATTTTGTTGAAGCCCAGATCCTGGAATCCCTCGGCGTGGACTACATCGACGAATCGGAGGTGTTAACCCCCGCTGATGAAGCCTATCATATCAACAAACATGCTTTCAACGTACCCTTTGTGTGTGGCTGCCGCAACCTGGGTGAGGCCCTGCGCCGAATTGGCGAGGGCGCAGCGATGATGCGCACCAAAGGCGAGCCGGGCACAGGCGACGTGGTTGAAGCCGTCCGACATGCCCGTACCGTTTTGGGTGAGATGGCTCGTTTGGAGAATATGCCTGAAGAAGAACTCATGACCTATGCCAAGGAAATTGGCGCGCCTTTTGAACGGGTCAAAGAAGTTCGCCAGCTGAAAAAACTGCCGGTGATCAACTTTGCTGCTGGCGGCATTGCCACCCCAGCTGATGCCGCATTAATGATGCAATTGGGTGTGGATGGTATTTTTGTGGGCTCTGGCATCTTTAAATCCGGCGATCCTGCTAAACGTGCAGAGGCTATTGTCAAAGCCACCGCCCATTTTGACAACCCGAAAATTCTGGCTGAAATCAGCCGTAACCTGGGTGAGCCGATGGTGGGGCGTCAGGTGACGGACCTTCCCGATTCTGACCTGCTTTCCACCCGCGGCTGGTAATCAGCGCCGGTAATTAACCTCTTGAACAACGGTGCTCTATTTTCACGAGCAGGTTCAGGTATTGCAAATTCTAAAAGTTAACCCCAAGCCGGCCAGTCCCAGGAGACTTTTATAGGGCGTTCCGGCCTGATTAATTTTTATCGATTTTAACAAGGACGTGAGTGTGCGTTCAATCCGCTGGTCTGACTGGCTTTACCTATTTCGCCATCGCCGAGATCTCACCTGTCTGGATAATATTCTATACCTTACCCGGGGCAATCCCCTTTCACTGTCCCATCTCCTTTTCGCAATTCATCCTGCCGATCATCTCTTTACTGGCGTTTGCGAATCGCCTGCAGCGCAAGACCGTTGCATTGCCCAAATTTTTCAGTCCTCAAAGAGGAGCAGTGCCCATCTTAATTACCTGCTTGCGCCAGCAGAGGCGGATTCAGATTGCCTGCTTCTCTTGCTGGAAGGACTGGTAAAACATGCTGGCGGCTGGGGCGCCAAGCAAGTCGTCGCCGATGTCGATATCGACTCGCCAATTTTTACGCAATTTCGCCAGGCAGGGTTTTCAGTTCTGACCACGCAAGTTGTGTTTCTGTGCCCTTTACCCGAGCAACCCATTAAACGTCAACCGACCTGCTGGCGCATTTGGTCAAGTGCAGATATCCCGGCAATGCGCAACCTTTACCACAGCGTGGTACCGTCGTTAATTCAACCGGGGGAACCCCTGACCCGTCAGGAGGCGCTCGGGTTGGTTTATCAGGATCAAAAAGGCGACCTGCAGGCCTACGCTGACCTGGTTTATGGCCCGGCTGGTATATGGGTCCTGCCCATCGTCCATCCGCTCATCAAAGTCGATCCAACCGACTTGCTGTCCGAGATGTTGCAGGCGCTGCCCGACACCTATGGGCGGCCGGTCTACGTTACTGCACGTTCTTATCAGCCCTGGTTAGAACACGCCCTGTGCAAACTTTCCAGCAAACGCTGTTTTACTCAAGCTTTGCTGATGCGGTATATGGTTCGCCGCCAACGGGTTAAGGCCGAACGCGCCTATCCGGTCGTTGAAAATGGCAATCGCGAGCCCACCCTGCCCATCGCGCCCATTAGAAATTGCCAGGATTAATGCAGAGACTGGCCTGAGAAGCTGAAGCCATATTAATCAATTTGGGATAAAATTACACATTGTGCCGGGGTTACTCGCCCTGGCAGCACAATAACGGGAAAGAAAACTAATAAAATATGCAAAAGCACGAAAAAATTACCGATGACCTGGATTTGCTGCTGGACGTCCTGCCAGGCCAGATCTCTGTGGTTGTACGTGAATTAGATGACAGTGAAAACCTGTTAGAAGTGGTCATGGATTTAGGGAGACAGCCGAAAGCGCGGTTTGTAGACCGGGAAGTCGTTTTAAGCGAGAACGACATGACCTATGAGGATATCAAAGCCGTCACGGGCGCCATCAGCGAGTTTGATGCGGACAATCGTGCCGGCATCGAACGCACTCTGCACCGGATTTCAGCCATCCGCAACCGGCGCCAGGAAGTGGTCGGATTGACCTGCCGCATCGGACGTGCGGTGTATGGCACCAGTGACATCATTCAAGATTTAATCGAATCGGGCGCCAGCATCCTTATACTCGGGCGCCCAGGGGTGGGTAAAACCACGATTTTGCGCGAAGCGGCGCGGATCCTGGCGGAAAGCACCCGCGTGATCATCGTGGATACTAGCAACGAAATTGGCGGAGATGGGGATGTCCCCCACCCGGCTATTGGGAATGCCCGCCGAATGCAGGTTTCTAAGCCCTCGCTACAACACGAGGTGATGATTGAAGCGGTGGAAAATCACAACCCCGAGGTAATTGTGATTGATGAAATCGGCAGGGAACTGGAAGCCATGGCCGCGCGCACCATTGCAGAACGCGGGGTGCAGCTGATCGGCACTGCCCATGGCAACACCCTCGAGAACTTACTGCTCAATCCCACCCTATCCGACCTGGTGGGCGGAATTGAATCGGTAACGCTTTCGGATGAAGAGGCTCGCCGCCGCGGCACCCAGAAAACCGTTCTCGAGCGTCGCGCGCCCGCGACCTTTGAAGTCCTGGTTGAGATCCAGGATCGAGATCGGGTTGCTGTGCAGAGCGATGTCTCTACGGCGGTGGATGCGCTCTTACGGGGCTATCCACTCCCGCCGGAAATCCGCTACCGCGACGAGCAGGATCGAATTCACATCCAAAAACCAGCCGTGCCTAAGATCAGCACCGCGGCTCAAGCCCTGGGCCGGGCAAACAAACGGGAAACGGCGCCCTTCATCCGCTCATCGGGCAATCAACGCAACGGCGCAGCCCTGCCGGCAGCAGCAGTCACAGAGGACACCTCGGCCATGGCTGCAGCGGAAACCCAACCCTTAAAGCCGATCAACATCTACCCCTTTGGGGTGGCGCGTAATCGGTTGATCCAGGCGGCCAAGCAGTTCAATGTGCCGGCCCAAATTGTGCGCGATCTGAAGGAGGCGGACATCTTATTGACGCTGCGCCGCTATTACCGGGAACGTCAGCAGCCTATCGTTGAAGCAGAACAGCGCGGCAAGCCTATCTTTGTGTTGCGTTCCAATACCAGCCAGCAAATGGAACAGTTTTTAGTCGATGCGTTTAACCTGATCAGTGTTGAAGAAAGTACCGGCCAGGAAAGCATCGTGGTCGACCAAACCCAAGCAGCCATTCAGGCCGTGTTGAATGGCGAACGTTGGGTTGACCTGGCGCCTGCCTCTGCCGCCATTCGCCGTTTGCAGCACGAAATGGCACGCCAGGCTGACCTGGTCTCCCATTCTTATGGCAGAGAACCTAACCGCCACGTGAGGATTTTTAGAGAATAACCATGTTTATCACTTTAGAAGGACCCGATGGCAGCGGAAAGACGTCCCAGCTGCCTGCGTTAGAAAAGTTCTTACAAGGGGCAGGCTATGATGTCATCGTCACCCGTGAACCGGGTGGCACGTCCGTTGGTGACCAGATTCGAGAGATTCTGATGAACCTTCAAAATGGGTCTATTATTCCCCGCACTGAGATTCTATTGTTCCTGGCTGCCCGGGCCCAGCATGTGGACGAGCTGGTTTGCCCCGCCCTGGCCGCGGGAAAAATTGTTTTGTGTGACCGCTACGGCGATTCCACCCTGGCTTATCAGGGGTTTGGCCACAAGACTGACCTGAACACCCTGAAAATGCTGATCGATTTCTCCACCGGTGGCTTGAAACCGGACCTGACCTTGCTGCTTGATGTGCCCGTTGAAATGGGGATAGCTCGTAAATTGAATAACAGCACAGAATGGAATCGGCTGGATGCCTATGAACAGGCTTTCCACGAACGCGTCCGGCAGGGTTATTTTGCCCTGGCTGAAGAAGAGCCCTGGCGATGGGTGATTATCGACGCAACTGAAGATATGGAGAGCGTCCAAAAAACGCTGCGCAAAGCGCTTTTAACGCGGTTGGAAGCCGGTTAAACGCTTTTATAAATTTGCCTACGGTCATGCAAGCCAATGCTTATGTTCGCAACAAGGAAAAAAATAAATGATAAAGAAAAATTTATTGGTATTAATCTTGGGCGTTTTAATTATCTCGGCCTGCACCTCACAGACGGCCAAGCCTGCTGAAGCGCCCGTACTGGTAGAAAGTGCACTAGCAATCACTACAGACCGTATGCCTTGTACAACGATATATGATTACCAAACTTCAGCCGAAGCGGATTTTTATCAGGCCGTAGTTGACCAACTTCCCCCGCTGAGTGAAGAGGATTGGGTGCGGGGCAACCCGGATGCTCCGATTATCATATTTGAGTATGGCGATTTTCAATGCCCGGCTTGTGTGAATTTTTCACAAATGGCAAATTTCTTGTTCGAGAATTTCCCCAATGCCATTCAACTGGTTTTTAGGCATTTGCCATTACCTTCCATTCATGATAAAGCCTATATCTCCGGGATGGCTGCTGAAGCAGCCGGTGCCCAGGGTAAGTTTTGGGAAATGCACGATAACCTGTTTATGTTTCAAGATGATTGGTACCAATTAACTGAAGAAGAATTTATCGACTGGCTTCAGGAAATCGCCGAAGTGTTAGAGCTGGATGTGAACCAATTTAAAACCGACCTGCTTGATCTGGAAAAAAGAGCCTGGCTGGAACAGACCACTGAAGAACGCTTTGCCCTCGGCATGAATTACACACCCACTGTCGTGGTTAACGATCGCATTTATCGCGATAATCACCCCAACCTGTTTGGATTAATCGGGATTTACGAGTTTAGCGGCTATCTGCAGTGCCCCGACTGGGTTATTCAACCGGAGTCTAACTACCTGGCCAGGTTGGACACCAGCGCTGGCGAAATTGAGATCGAACTCTTTGCTGGTACCGCCCCGCTTGCTGTGAATTCGTTCATCTTTTTAGCGCAAAATGGCTGGTATGACGGCATCTATTTCCACCGGGTTCTGCCGGGTTTTGTTGCCCAGGCGGGTGATCCATCGGGCTTGGGCGTGCTGGGCCCGGGTTATACCTTCGTCAATGAAACCGACAACGACCTTTCTTTTGACCGCAAGGGTTTATTTGCGATGGCCAATGCCGGGGTAGATACCAACGGCAGCCAGTTTTTCATCACGTTGGCGCCTGCAGCCAATCTGGACGGCGGATACACAATTTTTGGGCAGGTGACCGATAAGAGCTTAGCGATGTTAGACGAAATTGCCCTGCGAGACCCTCAAACTGCCGTCGGATTTGAGGATGCTACCATCATCCACAGGATTGAAATCATTAAGAATTAACCACTGAAGGACAGCGGATTGATGAGACAAGAGACGGCACCGGGAAAAGACTGGCGAATTATACTGACCTTACTGATCAGTGCTTTGGGGGGCTTTTTTTTTATCGTACAGGCTTTCTCCCTGGGGGTTTTATGGCTGATTTCCTTTTTTAATCCGGCTGGAAACATCGTCGAGAACACCACGATCGGGTTGCTGGCATGGACGTCGGTTTTGAGTGCGTTATTACTCACCCCGCTGGTGCTGATTAGCGTTAATCAATTGCGAGGAAAACCAACCTCAGCATGGCCGCACCGTCATGCCCCCCTTTTAGGGAAGGCCTTGCGCTGGGTGATCCTGATCTGGCCAGTGGTGGTTTTCCTTGGCTGGCTGGTGGCGGGGATGGAACAGATGGCAGCGATCTTTCTGGGACCCATCAACCTCCTGGTCGCTGGCATACCCATCCTTTGGATTTTCACATTGGCACAAACGGGATTGGCAAGCGGTCCACAAATCAGGAAATGGCGCCTGTTTGGGTTCAGCATCGCCCTGGTACCCATGCTGGTGATTATCATCGAATTGCTGGCGGCACTATTTCTCGGTGGCATGGCTGCCATCGGGTTAAGCTTGCGCTTTTATGCCAATCCGCAGCTTGAACAACAACTGCTGCTGTTGGCTGAACAGGTGACAAACTTAGGGCAAGACCTTGACGCCATCTTTGACGCTTTCAAACCCTTCCTTCTGCAGCCGGGCATTATTTTTTGGGGGCTGGCAATCTTTGGTGGCGTATTTCCAATCATTGAAGAATTAATAAAACCCATCGCACTATGGACGCTGGCTGGTCGCAAAATAACCCCGCAAGAAGGTTTTGTGGGCGGGTTGTTATGCGGCGCAGGTTTTGCTTTAATGGAAAATGTGCTCTTTTTCACCAATGTTTTCCTGGCGGAAGAGTGGTTGTTTATGGCCATCGGTCGAGCGGGCACGGGTGTGCTGCACATGCTCGCCTCAGGTATACTCGGGTGGGGATTGGCGCTTGCCTGGCGCGATGGAAAATGGCTCGCTTTGGGGTTGACCACCCTCAGTGCGTTTATCCTGCACGGCGCCTGGAATATCCTGGCGGTCATCACAGGCGTGGTGCCCCTCTTGATATTAAACACAGAGCCCACGCTGGGTCAATCGCTGCTGTTTAATTCCCCGATGACCCTGTTGTTGGTACTTGCAGTGATTGGTTTGATTTTAATTAATACTCACTTGCGCCAGTAAAAGCCCACGCTCCGGCCCCTGGTTGAAAAGGAGCCCCAAGAAAAGGGTGTAGTATGAAACTGAATGGGTCCTTGTGGGTTAACCATAGCAGAAAGGATACTGCAACCAATGTCTGAAAAGCCTTTGCTCAAATTCGTCACCTTTCTGATCAATACCATCACCCGCTATCAAGTATTCGATGTCGAGCGTATCCCCCCAGAAGGCGGGTTGCTGATAACCACCAATCACATCAGCCGGTTGGACGCCCCCTTCTTAATGGCTCTGCCGACACGCAAGGATATGGTGGCGATTGTGGCTGACAAATACCAGAAAAAACCTTTCTTTAATTGGATTCTTCCCAAGCTTGGCGCCATTATCTGGATGGATCGAGAGTCGACCGATTTTTCAGCCTTGCGCGAGGTTATCAACGCCCTTGGAAAGGGACAGGTGGTGGGGATTGCTCCTGAGGGTACTCGCAGTCATGGAGCGGTGGGTTTGTTAGAAGGTAAGCAAGGCGCCGCAGTGCTGGCGGCCCAAGCGTCCGTTCCAATTGTGCCAATCGGTATTGTTGGCATTGAGCTGATCTACGGAGAATTGCTAAGATTTAAACGCCCAACGGTGACCATCCGCGTGGGCAATCCTTATTACCTGCCTGAAATTGACCGCGACGACCGCCAGACCTGGTTATCCCGCAACACAGATGAAATTATGTGCCGCATTGCTGCGCTGCTACCCCCTGAATACCGTGGTTTTTACGCAGATCATCCCCGGTTGCAGGAACTGCTGACCAAAAAAGCTGCAAGAGATGCCGAATAAGCCCCAGGCTGAAGCCTGCGAGCCAGGAGCACAAATCATTTAAACTCTGAAACAAAACAAATTCATAATTCATGTCCCGCCCTGCTGGATGGTATAATCGAAACATGTTAACAGAGCTGGGCCTTGGCGATGTCTTGCGTCTTCGAAAGCCGCATCCCTGTGGAGGATACGAGTGGCGCGTGGTGCGCCTTGGTGCAGATATTGGGCTGGAATGCCTCACCTGTGGACGACGTGTCTTGCTCGATCGGCGCGCTTTGAAAAACCGACTTAAAAAAATTGTTCAAAAAGCAGATGCCACCCCTGCACAGGATGAATTCAAAGAGCCACACTCAGAGACTTAAGATTGAAGATCAATCTTAAATCGGATATGATACTATAAGAAATTATGCCGATCTTAGATGACCGCAGTTTCGAATTTTTCAGCCACAGCGCCGAACAAACCCGCCGGTTGGGCATTCACCTGGGTGGGTACCTTCGGCGTGAGGATGTTATCTGCCTGGAGGGCAACCTGGGTTCTGGAAAAACCACCCTGGTTCAGGGCATTGGTCAGGGTTGGGGCACACTGGACCCCGTTACAAGCCCGACGTATATCCTTGTGAACGAATACCAGCGTCCCGACCAGGAACAGCTCTTCCACCTGGATGCTTACCGGCTGAAAAACGCACAGGAAGCAGACGCCCTAGACCTTGACCGTATGCTGACGCAGGGAGCCCTCGTCATTGAATGGGCTGAGCGGATCGAATCCGCCCTGCCTGCTCAGCACCTGTGGATCCAGATCAGGTTTGCGTCTTCGGAAAATCGCATCATGTTGTTCACGCCCCGGGGTGCCCGTTATGAAACCATGATTGCCAATCTGCGTCGCAAGGTATATGGAGTATTCTAGTGTTATTTGCCCTTGATACATCAACCTCATGGATCAGCCTGGCTTTGTTTGATGGCACTTTTCTACATTATGAAGCCACCTGGCAGAGTCAGCATCATCACACCGTTGAACTCGCACCTGCGTTTGAGCGTCTGATTAAACAAACGGGCATCAACCAGCAGGACCTGATCGGGCTGGCAGTGGCTGTGGGGCCGGGCTCTTTTACCAGTTTACGAATTGGCATGTCATTGATCAAAGGTATCGCGCTCGCGGTCAATAGCCCTATTGTGGGCATTCCTTCACTGGATGTGATTGCAAAAGCCCAACCCCTGGACAAACGCCCGATGATCGCAGTCTTACATGCAGGCCGCCAGCGGTTAGCCTGTGCGACCTACCAGGTTGTTGATGATGAATGGGTTGCTCAGGGCAAGCCAGATGTGCTTGAGGCCAAAGAATTGGTGAAAACAATTGAAGCGCCCACGCTTATTTGCGGGGAACTCTCTACCGAAGCTCGCGCCATCATCGGCAGGCGCTGGAAAAATGCAATTCTTATCCCGCCCGAACGCTGTTTGCGCCGGGCTGGTTTTCTGGCAGCTTTGGGCTGGGCGCGTCTGCAGGCCGGTGAGGTTGACGACCCGGCCAGCCTGGCGCCGATTTATCTGAGCACCGCGCCTGCCATACCCGGTTGAGATGAAAGTCATGAACGATGAGGGTCGCATTCGATTGCGCCCCATGTCCGCAGCAGATTTAGCACACGTTAACGTCATTGAGCAACGCTCTTTCCATACGCCCTGGCCAGAAAAGGCCTTCGCTGAAGCTCTGTCACACAATCAGTCGGCGTTGTGCTGGGTCGCAGAATGGGTCGAGGAAAATCAACCCCCAAAGGTTGTGGCAGATGCTGTCGTCTGGTTGATCCTCGATGAAGCGCATATCGGCACACTGGCTGTTCACCCGGATTACCGGGCGCGTTCTATCGCTCGTAAACTTTTAGCAAAGGTTTTATTGGAGGCCATCCGTTTTGGGGCAACGCATGCACTGCTCGAGGTCAGGGCTGGCAATCTGATAGCGCATCATCTTTACAGGAAATTTGGCTTTGATGTGGTGGGTATACGAAAAGGGTATTATCAAGAGAGCGGCGAAGACGCTCTTTTGATGACTTTAAATCCTCTGGTAACTGAAAAGCTTGCCGATTTATTGGTAAGCCGATAATATTGTGAGGTGTTATTCTTTTGATTGGAGGACGCATTGACACCTGAAGAAATCTTAAAAGAAGTTGCAGAGCAAACCAGGGTTTGCACGCGCTGCCCGTTGCATCTTTCCCGCAAAAATGCGGTTCCCGGGGTTGGTACACCCAATACCCAGATTATGTTTATTGGCGAAGGGCCTGGCTTTCATGAAAATGAGCAAGGGCTTCCTTTCGTCGGCGCTGCTGGAAACTTTTTAGACGAACTCTTAAGCGATGCAGGGTTCACGCGGGAAGAGGTTTTTATTACCAACGTGGTCAAATGCCGTCCACCGGGTAACCGTGATCCTGAACCTGAAGAGCTGAATGCCTGTAAAATCTACCTCGAACGCCAGATTGCGGCGATTAACCCGGATGTGATCGTCACTCTTGGTCGTGTCTCGATGGGCTATTTTATCGACAAGGGAAAGATCAGCAGCATCCACGGCCGCGATTTTTGGTCTCATGGACGTATGGTGGTTGCCATGTATCACCCGGCCGCCGCCTTGCATCAACCCAGTTTGCGCAGCGTGGTCAAAGAAGATTTCAAAAAATTACCATTTTTAATTGATAAAGCACAAGCTGCCCGTCAAGCCACTGCTGAAAGCCAGGCAACCAGTGCTAAGCCCCAGGGTGAAGATACGGAGGATTTCGACAAGCCAGAACAACTCAGCCTTTTTTAAGAATGTATGGGCGTATCCATCTGTGATAAAATAAGCTTTCTGTTTCTTCTGGATGATCAAGGAGCACTGCATGCCGTCAATTAAAGAAAAACTACTGCAAAAGTTTCAGGATCGCACCGCCCGCATTGGTGTGGTGGGCATTGGGTATGTAGGGCTGCCCCTGGCAGTGGTGTTCGCCGAGGCAGGTTTCACCGTGGTAGGCGTGGATCCCAATGCTGAGAAAGTAGCAGCTGTCAACAATGGGGAGAGCCATATTCTCGATATTGAACCTGAGCGCCTTAAAGCGTTAATCGATGCGAGTTTGCTTTCAGCCAGCACCGATTATGCCAGCTTGAGCCAGGTTGATGCCGTTTCAATTTGTGTGCCCACGCCCTTGCGTAAAACTGGCGATCCGGACTTATCTTTTATTGCTGCTGCATCGAAATCTCTGGCACCTCACATGCATGAGGGCATGGTCGTGGTGCTGGAATCCAGCACCTATCCGGGTACAACCCGCGAGATGATTTTGCCCGTGATTGAAGAAATCAGTGGGTTGGCGGTGTGCGAATCGTTTTTCCTGGCATTCTCACCGGAAAGGGTTGACCCCGGCCGGGAAGATTGGACAACCATCAACACCCCCAAGGTCATTGGTGGCATCAGCTCCGACTGTGGCGAAGTGGCTGCTGCCTGGTATGGTCAGGCTCTCGAGACGATTGTGCAAGTTTCAACCTGTGAAGTCGCCGAGATGACCAAACTGCTCGAAAACACCTTCCGTATGATTAACATCGGCATGGTCAACGAACTGGCCATCATGTGTGACCGCCTCAAGATTGATGTGTGGGAGGTCATTGACGCAGCCGCCACCAAACCTTTTGGTTTTATGAAGTTCACGCCCGGGCCGGGCCTGGGCGGGCATTGTATCCCCATTGACCCCTTGTATCTCTCGTGGAAGTTGCGATCGTTAAACTACACCGCCCGCTTTATCGAGCTGGCATCAGAAATAAACACCAGCATGCCTCGCTTTACGCTGGGAAAAATTCAAGACGCGCTTAACCGGCAGAAAAAACCGGTCAACGGCAGCCGGGTATTGATTTTGGGTGTGGCTTACAAGCCCAATATAAATGACCTGCGTGAGTCGCCGGCCCTGGATGTCATCCATCTTTTACAAGAAAAAGAGGCCGATGTTATTTACCATGACCCCTACATCCCGCAAATCACACATGAAGGTTTGTATATGTCCTCTGTTCCCAACCTGATGGAAGCGGTTAAAACTGCCGATTGTGTGGTGATTATTACCGACCATCGTGACTATGATTACGAAGCCATCCTCGCCAGCGCGCAAATGATTGTGGACACCCGCAATGCCCTGGGCAAACAGGGTAAAGATCATCCCAGGGTTGTCAGGCTCTAATGGCTAATTATTTTATTTCTGGTGCAGCTGGTTTTATTGCCTTTCGTGTGGCAGAAATGCTGATCGACGCCGGTCATCATGTCTATGGCGTTGACAATATGAATGCTGCTTACGATATCCGCTTGAAGGACTATCGCTTGAAAAGGCTCTTGAGTCGCCCGAATTTCCACTTTTTGAAGGCAGATATTTCGGAACGAACTTCAATTGAAACATTCAAAACCTGGCTGCCTGAAAAGATGGACGGTGTGATCAACCTGGCTGCCCGCGCCGGGGTGCGCTCCAGCCTGACGGATCCCTGGATATATGTGGATACCAACATGACCGGCAACCTAAACCTGATGGAATTATGCCGGCAGCGTTCAATTCAGAAATTTATCCTCGCCTCGACCTCCAGTCTGTATGCTGAAAAAACGAAACCGCCATTTTTAGAAACGGATGACACTGATCATCCCTTGCAACCCTATGCTGCCAGCAAAAAAGGGGCTGAATCTATGGCGTATGCTTATCACCATCTGTATGACCTGGATGTAACCATTCTGCGCTATTTCACCGTCTATGGCCCGGCCGGGCGACCGGATATGGTCATGTTTCGCTTTTGTCAGTGGATTGCCGAGGGGAAGCCGGTGATCGTAAATGGCAACGGCGAGCAATCGCGCGGCTTTACCTACCTGGATGATATTGCCCGGGGGACGATCCAGGCGTTGAAGCCCCTCGGGTTTGAGGTGATCAACCTGGGCGGGCACGAAGTCATCACCATCAACCGCCTGATTCACATGCTGGAAGCGCGTATCGGCAAACGCGCCCAAATCAGCTATGAACCATTTCATCGTGCGGATGTGCATACCAACCAGGCTGATGTCAACCGCGCCAAGACGCTCCTCGGTTGGGAGCCACAGATAAAACTGGAACAAGGCGTCAGTGACCTGGTAAATTGGTATATGGCAGAACGAGAATGGGCCAGCCAGGTCGAAACCCCATGAAGCCAAAACGAGCACAAAACAAAGAACCCTCCCCGCAACGAGCACAGAAGGAAAACTCAGGGCTGTTTTCCGATATCCGGACCTGGGGCAACGATAACGTTTTCAAAAAAGTCGTCAGTAATTCTACTTATTTATTTGCCAGCCAGGCCGTCAGTGCAGTGTTAAGCATCCTGACCGCCAATTTGTTAGGCGTGGCCAGTTTTGGTGAATTGGGTGTGGTTATCAGTTTTGTTACCAACATTAACCGTCTGCTATCCTTCCGCATGGGCGATTTTGTGGTGCGTTACATGGGCGGGGCTTTAGCCGATGAAAAACCCAAGCAAGCTTCGGCGACCCTCAAAGTAGCCGGGCTGACAGAACTGCTTTCTTCTACCCTGGCTTATCTGGTCTTGCTCGCCCTATCTCGCTGGGGCGCGCTGACCTTTGCCAAGGACCTTGCTGCCCAACCCCTGTTTATCATCTATGGCCTCACCATTCTCGGCAATGTGATCACCGAAACTGCCACTGGCGCGCTGCAGGTGACTGGGCATTTTAAATCGCTGGCCTTGCTCAATTTTTTACAAAGCCTGGTGACCATGGGCTTGTTTGCCGCGGTGTTTTTTAAACAGGGCGGGGTGTTTGCTGTCATGCTGGTGTACCTGGCAGGCAAGCTGATTTTGGGGATTGGCCCGGTTTTGCTGGCGCTATACTGGCTGCCCAGGCACCTGGGGCGAGGCTGGTGGCGTACTGGGTTGCGCGGCAACCTGCCAGAGCCTAAGGAAATGGCGCGCTTTGCGGTGAACTCCAATTTTAGCGGCATGGTCACCATCCTCGCCCGCGATAGCGAAGTACTGTGGGTCAGCTATTTCTTTGACACCCTGGGCGCCGGTTATTTCAAAGTGGCACTGGCTGTGATCAACCTGGTGGTCATGCCGATCACCCCCTTCATCACCACCACCTTCCCAGAAATTACCCGGCATGTTGCTCGCCGCGAGTGGGAGCGGCTGAAACAGTTGTTGATCCGGGTAACCGTCATCTCGGGCGCCTGGACAGGGACGGTCGCGGCTGGATTATTGCTGCTGGGACGGCAGCTGCTCTTTTCACCCTGGACGCTGTTTGGGCGCACAATTTATATTTATAAAGAGGTGTATGCGCCGGCTTATGCGGTATTAATGGTCCTCTTGATCGGGTTTGGTGTAGCCAACATCTTTTATTGGGACCGCTCCTTGCTGCTGGCCTTTGGCAAGGCAGAATTGCCCTTAAGGGTAAGTTTTTTTGCCATGTTGGGCAAGGTTGGGCTGGGGTTTCTGATCGTCCCTGCGCTGGGCTACATGGCTGAGGCAGCCCTGTTCAGTGCGTATTTTGTGGTGACGGTGGGTATCCTCGTCTTTAAAGGCCTGGGGGAAATCCGGCAGTTTGATGGCTGCCATTCCCAATCTGGTGCGGTGTAAAGATTAACGTTGCCTTTGGATTAAAGCTTTTCCCAGGACGATCAGACCTAAAGCGATTAATACCAACGGCCAAACGAGCTGCCAGCTAAAAATTCCGTTTAAGCCGATTCCCAGGAAGACGGCTGCTAAAAGTAAATTACCACCGGCGTCGCTGCGATAAGCGGGAAGCAGGACGCGAATGAGGGCTTCGATCAGGAGGAGCACGCCAGCGCCCAGGGCAATCACAGGCCAGGGATGGAAGTCAGGGAACTCAATTTCCCCGGGCAGATGCAATGATAGCCTGAGTTGCTCCAGCCAGCCCAGGTTGGACGCCAGGAAGACCAGTCCAGCCCAGATCAGGATCAACGCCCTGACCACTGCACTTAAGGTGTCCAAAGAGGACTTCTCGACGTGTTTCAGTTCTTCTATTGTGTGATTTTCTTCGGCCTTCTCGTCGTGGTACGAAGAACGCGGCAGATGTTCTTGAAGGGGTGGAACTTGGTCGTTCATTGCTCGTTCCTTTTCTAAACCGGTTTTTCGCGAACGCTTATCGGTTGATCAACGCAAGCGGGATGTTCACACGCTAACCGATTATTTCTAATTACTCAGGCCTTCCACTCCCCGATATTCTGCCAGCAATAATCGAGATGCTCTGCCAGCACCGCTTTGAGCTTGCGATTAACGTGGGCGCGCGCGGCCTGCATCAGTTCCAAACCGCCGATTTGGTGTAATTTTAACCCAATCCGACGCGCCTCGACATGGTGACAACGGATGTCAAACTGTCCACCCGGGCTGGTCGAGAGGTAATCGTCCAATTGGCCGATTTTAACCAGATTTTCCAGCAGGTGGTTGACCTCGCGTTTCTGCTCTGAAGATAGTGCCCGAATGGCGGGATGACCGAAGATGGTATGTAAAAAACTCATAAGGCTTATTCCTTTTATCTGTGACTGCCTTGATTATAGACGAATTTGAGAAAAACTTTTCCACATATCATTCATTTTTTCAACGACCACATACATTTCAAAGATTGCAGCCGATTACCATCCTAAAACCTGATCCCGGACCTCGCCCCACCTGAGGGCATCAGCAATGCCTGTTTCGATCGGCTTCTCGGCCGTCCACCCCAGCAGATCCAGGGCTTTATCAGCATTGGCATACGCCCCGGCCACATCCCCGGGGCGCGCGGGTTTCTCGTTCTTTGAGATCTCATGGCCCAGGACGGTTTCAAAGGCTGACACCATTTCCCTCACGGTGATGCCCTGTCCGGTGCCGAGGTTAATGACGGAATAAGGCCTTTCCGGGCTTGCATCTGCTGCGATGACCGCAACAAATTGCTCAACCGCCTGGATGTGTGCCAGTGCCAGGTCCCACACGTGGATATAATCGCGAATGCCCGTCCCATCCCGGGTGGGCCAATCGGTGCCGGTGATATGAAACTCCGGCGCTTCCCCACGGGCGACTGCCACCAACCGACCCAGGATGTGGCTGGGATCCTTGATGTGCAAGCCCGTTCGCATTTGCGGGTCGGCGCCAATGGGGTTGAAATAACGCAGGGCGATTCCTTGCAAGTCGTAAGCGTGGCAGAAATCCTTAAGGACCATCTCCATCATGTACTTGGTGCGTGAATAGGGGCTGTTAGGGTTAAGGGGCGAACCTTCAGTAACCATAAAACCGGGCACCACATCGTAAATCGCCGCAGAGGAGCTGAACACCAACCGCGGATAGCCTAGTGTCGCCAGCTGGTAAAAGAAATCCATCGATTTAACCACGTTCTCGTGGTAATACTCATAAGGTTTGGTCACCGACTCGGGCACAACAATCAGAGCCGCACAATGGATGGTCGCGAATATATCAGGATGATCAGTAAAAATTTTTTTCACCAGGCCCTGGTCAGCAATATCACCCTGGTAAAAGATCCGGCCCCGGGTGAATACTTCCTGGCCGGTAACCAACGAATCGAGAATCACCGGGGTGTGCCCGTGATCCAGCAATGCCGAACAGATCGTGCTGCCAATATACCCTGCCCCGCCAGTGATCAAAACCTTCATTGATGAAACTCCTTTGATTTAAAGAACACGCTGTACTTTTAATGATCAATTATTTTTCGATTGTATCATTACTCAAGAATTCATGAGGGTTCAGGTAAATCTGATCTTACGTTTGCAAAAGACTTTCCTTAAATGGAAAGGGCTTTACCATTGCATCATTAGAAAACATTCTTTAAGGGGGAATTCCCCTTCCCTCTGCAAAACAGTGGAGCAGAGCACAGTGGTTAAAGAAAGTGCAGGTGGTGGTTTATAAAGCCGTTGGCTGCCGGTCTTGGCGCTTTGTCTTTAACCCCGTTCCCAGCTTTTGCACACCATCGCTCCGGCATGATTACCCGACTATACTGCCAGCACATGCGCGGCCGCTGTGGAGGCCATCCCGCCCAGGCACTGGATCAACCCCAATTTGGCGTTTTGTACCTGGTTCTTCCCGGCCTGCCCGCGTAATTGCAGGGTGGCTTCCACCGCCTGGTAGAGCCCGGTTGCCCCGAGGGGATGTCCACGCGCTTTCAGACCGCCAAAAGTCGCCACCGGGATTTGCCCGTTCAGGCCGATCACTTCGGGTTGAGCCAGCTTCCAGCCCTCACCCTGAGAGGCGAATCCCGCCGCTTCAAGGGAGAGCACTGCGTGCAGGGTGGTAGCGTCATGGTATTCAAAGAAGTCTATGTCCCTGGGCAAAACCCCTGCCATACGGCAGGCGCCCTCAACACTTAATCGGGCTGCGTCCCAGACCAACGGTTGGTGGCGGTCGTGAATGGAAAGCGTATCGGTAACCAGGCTGGAGCCAATCACCCTGACGGGTGGTTGCTCCCAGCCGGTTGGGAGGCAATCCTCCCGGGAGAGGAGCACCGCCGCCGCCCCATCCGCATAGGGCGCCACATCAAACAGGTTGAAATCTGCAGACTGGGCCGCCTGTTGATAGGTGCCCGGGCGCAGCGCTCTTTGAAACATGGCGTTAGCATTGCTCGCGCCATTGGCATGAGCGGTTTCTGGAAAGCCAGCCAGCATACCCCGATCGGCTTCATACTCAAGCAGATAGCGGTGGAACAAAAGCGCTGCCAAGCCGACTGGGGTCAGCCCTTCGGCGGCTTCATAATCGGCATCCAGCATACGGGCCACTGCTTCTTCAGCGGCTTCCCCAATCAAATCGGTGTATTTTTCCACGCCCACCACCAACGCGGTCTTCACCGCACCAGAACGGACTGCCAGGTAAGCCATTCTTAATGCGGCCCCACCCGAGGCATCTGCTGCCTCCACGGTTACACCCTCAATGCCAACCAGGCCGACGGCGTCAGCCAGCAGGCTGCCCAGATTGGCTTGCCGGGATGCTGAAACGGCCAGCATATTGCCAACGTACAGCACTTCGGGCAGCAGTCCGCCCGCATCTTTACGTGCATCCAGGATCGCGTTAATCGCCAGCTCGCGTATTGACAGGTCCCAGTGCTCGCCAACAGCCGTTTGACCGATACCAGCGATGATCACGTCACCAGAGTATTTGTCCATAAAAGCCTCATTTCATGGCTATCTTCCCGCGCATGCGGGCATAGATGGCGTAATCAATTTCCGTACGCCGGTCGATGTAGGTCTGGGTGCTGGGCGCCATACCGCGGCGCCTGGGCAGTGCTTCCTGCACGGTAAACACAAAGGCATCCGACCCGGCGCCAGAGCCATAGGAGGTTAGCAAGATGCGGTCGCCCGGTTCTGCCAGATCCAGAACCGCAGTCAGCCCAACCAGAGCAGAACCGGCGTAAGTATTGCCAATCACCGGGGAAAGCAAACCATCCTTGATCTGTTCCGGTGTAAAGCCCAGTATTTTCCCTACCCGCTGGGGAAACTTCACGTTGGGCTGATGGAAGATCGCATACTTGAAATCTGCCGCAGTTAACTGCATTTGTTCCATCAGGGTTTGGGCAGCCGAGGTAATATGATGAAAATAAGCCGGTTCACCGGTAAAGCGCTGGCCGTGTTCAGGATATATTTGATCGGCACGCCGCCAGAAATCGGGGGTGTCGGTTACAAAAGAATAATGGGCATCGATGGTCGCCAGGGCTTCCTCAGCCGGTCCAATAACGAAAGCCGCCCCGCCCGATGAGGCGGTGTACTCCAACACATCACCGGGTTTGGCCTGGGCTGTATCCATACCGATGGCCAGGGCGTAATCGGCCATGTGCGAACCCACCAGGCTGACGGCGGCTGCGACGGCTTCGGTGCCGGCTTTGCAGGCAAATTCCCAATCCCCGGCTTGGATATGCTCTGAGGCCCCGATGGCCTCAGCCACGATGGTGCCGGAGGGTTTCACCGAGTAAGGATGCGATTCAGAGCCCACCCAAACTGCTCGTAAGGCCTGGGGGTCTATCCCCGAGCGCGCCAGGGCATTGCGAGCTGCCTCAATCGACATGGTGATCACATCTTCATCCAGACCAGCCACCGCCTTTTCTTTAACCGGGCCGGGCGTGGGTTCTCCGAGCCAGACCCGCGAGATTTCGGTGCCGGGCAAACGGTAACGCGGAATATAAGCACCATAACCGCTAATGCCAACCGGGCGCGAAGGAATTTGAGCGAGCCCGCCCACCTGCAAGGCTGAATGATCTTTATTTTCCATGTTCTTCTCCATTCCAATCTTCTAAGATCGTTACGGCATGATCAACGCGGATCATCCCGTCTGCAACCAGACGTTCAACCAGGGCGTCAATTTGATCATGCCGCGCGCCGGCAGAAATCGCCACCTGGCGGGCATGCAGGTTCATGTGCCCGCGCTGAATGCCCTCGGTGGCCAACGCGCGCAGAGCGGCCAGGTTTTGGGCCAGTCCCACTGCCACAAGCACCTCAGCCAGTTCAACAGCCGAGTCGACCCCCATCAGACGCAAGCTGGCCTGGGCCGTCGGATGAACCCGCGTGGCGCCGCCTATCGTGCCAACAGCCATCGGCATTTCCAAAGTGCCGATCAGGTCGCCAGCGTCATCCTTGCCCCAAGTTGAAAGGCTGGTATAGCGTCCACCCCGGGCGGCAAAAGCGTGTGCCCCGGCTTCCACTGCCCGCCAGTCATTTCCGGTGGCAATCAACACCGAGTCGATGCCGTTCATAATGCCCTTGTTGTGCGTGGCCGCGCGGTAAGGGTCTGCAGCAGCAAAAGCCCAGGCCTGGATAATGCCATCGCGCACGGTTTCACCATTAAATTTCCCAAAAGCCAGGTCGGCAGTGCGGATGGTCACCCGGGCGCGGGCCAGGCGCCGATCGGCCAGGTTGCTCAGGATGCGCAGGAGGACCCGGCCCCCAGTCATACGCTCAATGATCGGTGCCAGACGTTCTACAGCAGTGTTGACTGCATTGGCACCCATGGCATCCACCACATCATATACCAGGTGAGCCACTAAAAACGCTCCAATGGGCGAATCCTGGATCACCCTTACGTCCAAATCGCGGGGACCGCCGCCCAGTTGTATCAACACCGGGTCGACTCGGGCTGCCTCTTCCAATAAAGCTGCCTTCTGATCCAGTAAGGTCTGCCGGGCAGCGTGTGGGTCATCCAGGTCTAAGATCTGGATCTGCCCGATCATCTCGGGGGCATCGCCTTGAGCGAAAAAACCACCGCTGCCGCGCGCCAGTTTGGCCATAAACGATGCACCAGCTACGATAGAGGGTTCTTCCACAACCATGGGGACGGGCACTTCGCGCCCGTTGATAAGAAAGTTTTGAGCAATCCCCAGCGGTAAACTGAAGGTGCCAATCACATTCTCGATCATATGGTCCGCAGATTCAAGCGAAAGACCGTGTTCACCACTCAGAGCTTTCACATCATCAGCTGATAAGTTATACTGGTTTTTCAATCGCGCCAGGCGTTCGGTTGGCTTCAAGTTGTAAAATTTATCCTCATTGTTTAAATTTGAAGTCATCAGCAGCAACCTCCTGATTAAGTTGTATCATGAATTAACCTGTTTGGTACATTTTTCTTAAACATTAATTTTGCTTTTTAATATATACCGGAAAGGCCCTCCCAAAAGCTATCAGAATCTGATTAACAGGTCAAACACAAGTGCACGAATGGGGTAAAATAAGCCGACAATGGTCATAAACACCGCCCTTTCATGCGAACAGTTAGAAGAAAGACTGGCCGCCCTGCACATGGTGAGCCTGGAGCTGGTGCAGGATATTTCAATCGATTCCCTGTTGGATCGCATCGCGCGCATTGCTTGTGAACAGGCAGGCGCCGCTTATGCAACCATTGGGATCCGCGGGGAAGATGGATCGATCGAACGGTTCATCTCGGCCGGGATCGATGAAGACCAGGAGTTATCAAAACCTTCCCCACCCATCAATCTTGACCTGGTCGATGCCATTGCCGACGCGGGCGGGCCGGTAAGGGTGATGGATATTCAAACCGAATTTGGCGTCTCTGCGTTCCCGGAACAGGGATCTCGGATTGTTTCACTGCTGGGCGTACCGATTTACCTGGGGCAGCGCAACCTGGGGCAAATTTTTCTGACCGACAAGCTGACCGAAGACGGTTTTACACCCGATGATGAGCGCGTGATCGAAACCTTGGCCGCCTATGCCGCTGTGGCTATTTCCAACGCACACTTTTATACTGAATTACGCGAGCGAGACCGCACCCTCACCCGCAGCAACCAGGGCCTGGCCCTGCTTAACAGCCTGGCTTCTTCCCTGGCATCGATCACCGAACTGGACGATTTGCTTAAAACGGCGCTTAATCGGGTGATGAATTATTTCAATTTCGACGTTGGTGAAATCTTTCTGAAACAGGAATATCAAAACACCCTTTCAAGGGTTGTCTATCAGGGCGCGGTATTAAATTCTGTCTGGAGCCAGCCAGAATTCACCCTGACAGAAGGCCTGGTCGGGCGGACTGCTCGCAGTGGCAAGCCCGCCATTGTGGGCTTGCACTATTATCAGGATCCCTTTCTCAGCAACCAGGCCCTGATCGACGCTGGCATCTCACAGGTGGCTTGTTTTCCACTCACCAGTCGCAGTGAGGTCTTGGGTGTGCTCAGCATTGCCCTCAATCGGCGGGACCCGCTCGATGATATGGACCAGCAGCTGCTGTCTTCAATTGCCTCTTGGGTGGGCACTGCAATTGAAAACGTCCGTCTGAACATCCAGGGGCGACGTTTGGCTGTATTAGAAGAGCGTGAACGTATCGGGATGGACCTGCACGACGGCGTGATTCAGTCCATCTATGCGGTGGGGCTGACCCTGGAACATGCCCGACTGCTGCTTGAAGAAGACCCAGACCAGGCCCGCACCCGCATTAACCAGTCCATCGAAGACCTCAACAGCACTATCCGGGATTTGCGGGCTTTCATCATGGACATGCGCCCACGTCAGCTTTTTGAAGAGAACTTGATGGACGGTTTGCAGCGGTTGGTCAAGGAGTTTCAGGTCAATTCGCTCCTTGAAGCATCCCTCAGCGGACCCGCTGAGGGGCTGGAGAACTTACCCGACCATCAGGCGATTGCCCTGTTCCACATCTGTCAGGAGGCACTGGCCAATGTGGCCAAACACGCCTATGCCAGCAAAGTGGAAGTGATGGTTTGGACCACACCGGACCGGGTGTTAATGGAAGTACACGACGACGGCCGCGGTTTTGACCCGGACACCGTTCACCTGGCGCTTGGGCACGGGATCTCAAATATGCAGACTCGGGCCCGCAATGTGGGCGGCGATTTGGAGATCACCACTGAACCCGGAAAGGGCACCACCATCATGGCCTGGGTGCCCCATGTGCGTGACCCCGAGTCGACCGACCAGGATTAAACGATGCCCCCTCAAGAAGCCCCCTCCACTGTGCGCAACCTGGACAAAGCAGCTTTACGCGGCGAGCCTTCTTATGTTTGGCGGGCTGGCCAGAAGCGCCGCCTGGGGATGATCGTGGATGCCGCCGGAGAACGGGTCAGGCAGACTGTGCTGGTTGACGGCTGCGGGGTGGGAATGTACTTGCATCACCTGCGAGACTATACGGACAACATCTTCGGGCTGGATATTGAGTTTGAGCGCCTGCAGGAAGCCAGGACTCACGCCGACTGGGTGGTCAACGCCCGAGGAGAGACCCTGCCCTTCCCGGATGAGGCCTTCGACCTGGTGCTGAGCCACGAGGTGCTGGAGCACGTTCAGGATGATCGCGCCGTTATCTCCGAGATCCTGCGCAGCCTGAAACCGGGTGGGCGGCTGGTACTGTTTTGCCCCAACCGCGGTTATCCCTTCGAGACGCATGGCATTTATCGCCGCGGGGTGTACCATTTCGGGAATATCCCCCTGGTTAACTATCTGCCGCGCACCTGGCGCGACAGGTTAGCACCGCATGTCAATGTTTACACCCGGCGAGACCTGGAGCGCCTGTTTTCCGACTTACCGGTTTGTATCATTCAACAAACTGTTATCTTCGGGGCTTATGATAACATCATCGCCCGATTTCCCCGCTTTGGAAACGGCTTGCGTGCGTTCCTGCAATGGCTGGAAAAAACCCCCCTACGCGTTTTGGGACTATCTCATTTCTGGGTGGTTGAAAAGATCGCGACGGAATAAACCAGGCATGCAACAACAAGGGGGTGATTATGGATGTTTTTCCAATCACAAAGTGCGCGATATTATCTTAGTTCTTTTAATATTTTGCTGATATTGTTTTGATGTAATTCATATGCTTTCTCCGTATATTAAGCTTGTAAGTAAATTAAATGATGATCTATGGAGGTAGAAAAAAATGGCTAATTTAATGCGACGAGATCCTTTTCGTGAAATGTTAAGCTGGAATCGCGCTATGGAACGTGCGTTTGACAGGCTGTACAGCGAGGAGGGGCTTGGTTTGGGTGAATCTTTGAAACTGCGTATGGATGTGGTGGAAAACGATGATGCGTTTATTGTTAAAGCGGATATGGCCGGCATCAACCCGGATGACATCGAAATAACCTTTACAGACAACAACCTGACCATCAGGGGTGAGGTTTTAGATGAGCACGAAGAAAGTCAGGAAGACCGCTATCATCTGCGCGAACGTTGCTGCGGTACCTTTGCACGCACGATTTCCATGCCCGGCAGCGTTGATGTGAATAAGATCAAAGCTGAAACTGAAAACGGTGTTTTGCAGATCTATCTTCCCAAGAAAGAAGAAGTTAAACCCCGCCGAATCGAAATCAGCGGCGCCCCCAAAAAAGAAGTGATCAACGGGAAATCTAAAAACAAGTAAAGCAAGCATCACATAAAAAACAGCCCGCTGTGAACTGCACCCCGTTTGTTGGACAATAAATCCAACCGAGGAGGTGCAGTTTTTTTATTGCTGATCAGCTATGGTACCAGGCGGATTTCGAACAGGGCCGGCCAGTTCTTCCCGGTGACGAATAAGCGGTTTGCGTCCGGATCATACGCGATGCCGTTCAGGACATCCGTTGTGGGTGTGAGCATGTCCGCGGGCAAAAGCCCACTCAGGTCTACCCGACCCACGACTGCCCCGGTGACCGGGTCGATGCGGACGACCTCATCGGTTAACCAGAGATTGGCAAACACCTCGCCGTTGATATATTCCAGCTCATTCAGGCGCTCAACGGGTTGACCCCCGTCGAAAACGGCGACCTCTTTTACGATTTGAAAGCTGTCTGGGTTCAGAAAATACAGGCGGTGGCTGCCGTCGCTCATAATCAAATGCACGCCATCCTGGGTCAACCCCCAACCTTCGGTTGGATACGTAAATTCGCCCGCAGGCGTGAAATCGTCAAGGGTATGGATGAAACCCCGGCCCTCGCGCCAGGTTAATTGCAATAACCGGTCTTCCCACAGGGTTAACCCCTCGCCGAAGGTTTCCGGGGGGAGCGCAATGCTCATCAACACCGCCCCGGTTTCCAGATCAACCTTGCGCAGGGATGATTCACCATACAGCCCGGTGCTCTCGTACAGGTGCCCGGCATGATAAATTAATCCCTGGGTAAATGCTTCCGGGTCGTGAGGATAGATGTTCACCACCACATAGGTCATGTGAGATGACAGCTTTGATGGAATCGACCCCTGCTCAGTTGTCTTCAGGGAGGAACATCCGAAAATGGCCCAGGCTGCTGTCAACAGTAGGATCGCAGCCCCGAGCACGAGCAACCCGGGGGAACCCTTTGCTTTTTGCTCCATCTGAGGTTGATTTTTCATTACGCTCCGCAGGTTTTCAGCCTATTATCCAGGTTATACCGGGGCAGGCCTTTCGTCCTGGTAGTATACAACGAATTCAGCGGACAGGCTGCCTTTTTTAGCAGGGCGGACTCAAACGCATTATAATAACGGAAGCAACCGAAGCCTGTGCAACCTTCACACCGTTTAAAAATGCCACGGCGTTTATACAATGCTTTGAAAAACAAAAATCTGATGTCTAATTCTGAATTCTTAATCATTATATTCCGCCATCACATTTCACTTTCCAACATGACTGCGAGGTAACCATGTCATCTGTTATTGATCGTTTTATCCGCTACATTAAAATCGACACGCAATCCATCCATAAATCCGATACCTACCCTAGCACCGCAAAGCAATTCGACCTGGCGCGGCTCCTGGTCGATGAGCTGCTTGAACTCGGCCTGGCGGATGCGGCCATGGATCAATACGGCTATGTTACCGCCACGCTGCCAGCCAACACAACGCGTGCCGGGGTGCCGGTGATCGGGTTCCTGGCCCACGTGGATACAAGCCCGGACCTTTCCGGGGAAAATGTCAACCCGCAGTTCATCGAGGATTACGATGGCGGCATCGTCACATTAAATGCGAAGAAGGGCATCTTCATGAATCCGGAGGAATTCCCGGATTTAAAGAAATACATTGGAAAGACCCTGATTACCACCGACGGTACCACCCTGCTGGGCGCCGATGATAAAGCCGGCATCGCCGAGATCATGAGCGCGGTAGACTATTTGCTCGATCACCCCGAAATTTCACATGGGACGATCAAAATTGGCTTTACCCCCGATGAAGAAGTCGGCGCCGGTGTGGATTATTTCGATGTGGAGGCGTTTGGCGCCGATTTTGCCTACACCGTCGATGGCGGTGAGGTTGGCGAGATTCAGTATGAAAATTTCAATGCGGCTGGTGCAGAGCTCATCATCCACGGACGCAACGTACACCCCGGCAAATCCAAACTGAAGATGCGTAATGCCCTGCTGATTGGCATGGAGTTGAATGAACTTTTACCGGTCTTTGAACGCCCTGAGCACACCGAAAAATATGAAGGCTTTTACCACCTGTTCCAATTCGGAGGGTCGGTGGAAGAAGCCAGCATGACTTACATCATCCGCGATCATGACCGTGCCAAGTTCGAGGAGAAAAAGACCCTGCTGGCCAAAGCTGTCGATTATATCAACGCCAAATACGGTGAGCAGATCATCGACCTTAAAATTGAAGATCAATATTACAACATGCGTGAACAGGTCGAGCCTCATCCGCAGATTGTGGAAACAGCCATTCGTGCCATCCAGGCGGTGGGCCTGACCCCCAAAGTGGGCCCTGTACGCGGCGGCACGGATGGCAGCCGCCTATCTTATATGGGCCTGCCCACCCCCAACCTCTTTACCGGTGGGCATTACGGGCATGGAAAGTACGAGTTCATCCCCACCTTTGCGATGGAAAAAGCGGTTGCGGTGCTGGTGAAAATTGCCGAGCTCGTTGCAGAAGGCTAAGCGTGCCTTTAGCGAGGAGATGATCGATGAATTCCCGTGAACGCGTGCGCTTGACCCTCAACCACCAGGAACCCGACCGGGTACCCTTGGACCTGGGTGCCAGCCCGGTAACAGGGATGCACGTTAGCTCGGTTTACAAGCTGCGCCAGGCTTTGGGCCTGGATTCGCCGGGGACGCCGGTTAAGGTCGGCGAGCCTTACCAAATGCTGGGCGAGATTGGGCCCGACTTGCTGGATGCCCTGGGCGCGGATGTGGTGCCCCTGTGGGGTCGGCAGACCATGTTTGGCTATCCGCTTGAAGATTGGAAACCCTGGACCTTCTTTGACGGCACGCCGGTTCTGGTACCGGGTGGGTTTAACACCCACCCCGAGCCCAATGGCGACATACTTATGTATCCGGAAGGCGACCGCTCACTGCCCCCCAGCGGACGGATGCCGGCCGGCGGGTTTTATTTTGACGCCGTTGTACGCCAGCCGCCAATTGAAGAGGACCGCTTGGACCCGGCTGAAAACCTGGAAGAAATCCAGTTGATTTCAGATGCCGACCTGGCGTATTACGAACGTGAAGCCCAGCGGCTGTTCACCCATACCGACAAAGCCCTGCTGGGGAATTTTGGTGGAACCGGGTTCGGCGATATTGCCCTGGTGCCGGGCATCCAGCTGCGCCACCCTAAGGGTATTCGCGACATGACCGAGTGGTACATGTCCACCGTCACCCGGCGCGATTATATTTGGAAGGTGTTTGAAGGGCAATGCGAAATTGGGCTGGAAAATCTCAAACGCATCCATGCCAGGGTGGGCGAGAAAATCCACATCCTGTATGTCAGCGGAACGGACTTCGGCGCCCAAAACGGACCGTTTATTGCCCCCAAAGCCTACCGCGATCTCTATCAGCCCTTTCATAAGATCATCAATGATTGGGTGCACGAAAACACCAGCTGGAAGACCTTTATTCACTCCTGCGGTTCGGTGGTCAAACTCTACCCGGACTATATCGCGGCTGGCTTTGATATTCTCAACCCCGTGCAAACCTCCGCGGCCGGCATGGACCCAAACACCCTGGTTGAGGAGTTTGGTGAGCGGGTCACCTTTTGGGGCGGCGGCGTGGATACCCAGGGCACGCTGCCCTTTGGGACCCCCGAGGAAATTCGCACCCAGGTGTGCGAGCGGATGAAAATCTTCGGCCGTGGCGGCGGGTTTGTGTTCAACCCGATCCACAACGTCCAGGCTGGCATCCCTGTGGAGAACCTGCTGGCGCTCTACCAGGCTGTAGAGGCTTACCGCCATTACCCGCTGGGATAGGTACCCCAATGGGCGCGTCAAAGGCGTCAATGACCCCGATGCCTGAGAGGTTTAATAATAAAAGTGGAAAACGGCCTGCCTGTTTACCAACCCGCCTGACAGGGGGCGATTAAAAAAGCAAAAACAGGCTCACCCCTGCCAGTGCCGCGCTGAGCGTGCAGATAAAGTTGACCCAATCGTTATTCAGCCAGGCCAACCCGCGCTGGTGAAGGGTTTGCGCTCCACAGGTGTGCTGCGGGTGTTTTTCGGTCAGTTTTTCGCAGTTTGGGCAGAAGTAGATCGCCTGCAGGGTGGCCCCCAGCAGGGAATCCACCAGCGAGCCCAGCAGACCCCCCGCGGTAACTGCCGCGAAGACTTTCCACAACGGCACAGCCCGCGCAGGCGCCCACCCCATCCAGGCGGCCCAGACGGCCATCCCGCTCACCAGGGCAGACCCCGCCAGCGCGGCCAGCGTTCCCAGCAGGCTGACCCCGCCCGAGGTGCCCTGGGGCACGTGCCGCAGCGTGGTCAACAAAACCGGCGGCCGGGGGTTAAGCACGCCCAGTTCGGTACCCCAGGTATCGGCATTGGCGCCGGCCAGGCTGGCAGCAAAAGCCACCCACAGAACAGACAGGGGTTCACCATTTGGAAGGCACCTTTTAAGCAGGAAGTAAAGCAAGGCTGCCGCCCCGGCCACCCCGCCGTTGGCCAGCACCTGCCAGGCATCCCGGTTAGAACCCTTGGCAAAATCGCCCTCCGTGCCAGCTTTTTTGGCCCTGAAAAACTTCGAAAGCAAACTGGAAGAGATAAAAAAGGTCAGCATGACCAGCGCCCAGCCACCGCCGCCCAAACCAAAAACGATGGTCCCCAGCACAGCTGCGGTTAGCGCCCCGCTCCGGTTGAGCGAAGATGCCCGGTAAGCCAGGTAGGCCACCCCGACGCCAACGAATAACCCGATGAGAAAATTAAGCATTGATCAGTCCTGTCATTTCGGTGTCATCATAACTGGTAGTCCCCGACCAACAGCGGCCCGGTTTAGAAGATAATCGCCAGGCTGCTAATCAGCAGCAAGACGCCCGTTAATGCCGAGGTGCCCCACAGCAGGAAGGCCGCCAGGCGCTGATCGTCGCCCTGGCGGTAGAGCAGCATCCCAACACCCAGGTTGATCAGCCAGATTATCCCATTCAGGACGGGCAGCAAGATCAGGCGTTCGCCCGGGGCTGTGGTACCGGGTTCAACCCAGGCAATCTCACCCAACCCTGGGACCGCGATGGCAACCCCGATCAACAGGAGCAGGCCAACCCCAAACCCCCCAATAATCAACCAACGACCGATAGGGTCTTCCCACACCCGCCCGATGAACACCCTGGGGTAAACCGATTGGGCGTGCAGGGGCATCAGGCTGCCCAGCTCGTTCACCCGCTGGAAGGCGGCCATGAAGCCTTTGGCGTTCTCTGGTGAGATGGCAAACACCCGGTCGGGGGTGGCCACCAGAAGCATCTGCCTGGCATCGGAGCTGATGAATTCCACGTGCCCTAACTCTGCCACCATGCGCCGGCCGAGGATGGCACCGGGCCAGCGCAACCAGGGCAGGGGCAGCCGAAAGCCGACCTGGCTGGCCGGCCGAATCCACTCGATTGCATCCAGGGGGATGTCTTCCCGGCGCAGACCCCAGCGGATTGCCAAGCCCTCGCGGTTGAGAAGATACACCCCATTCAGCAGTGCCATCAGCCGGTAACCCAGCAGCGGCAGGGGCACAAACAGAACCAGCGCAATCAGCATGGCCAGTAAAAAGTTCACGCCGGATGGCTCCTGTACGGCGCTGTAAAAGAAAAACGCGCCAGCGCCCGCAAAAAGGAGCAGCAGCCCGCCCTGCAGGAGGGCGCCGGTTGTCCGTGGCGGCAGGAATTCATGCTCCATGCGGTTAACGCCCCGACGATGATGACCCGGGCGCGTTCAGCGCTTCAGCCAGCGCCTGGCAGACGTCAACGACCATGTCCTCGGTCATCGCCCCTGAAAAGGGCAGCGCTAGGCTGCGGTTTCCCAGGTCTTCCGTTACCGGGTAATCGCCCGGACGAAAGCCGAAAGCCTTGACCATATAGGGCTGCAGGTGGATCGGTGAAAAATACGGCCGGACCGGAATGCCGCGTTCTTCCAGGTTTTTTGCCAGGCGATCGCGATTGATGGATGGCTCCACCCGAATCACATAGACAAACCAACTCACCCGGGACGTGTAATCTTCCAGGCCTGGCGGTGAAACCCGGTCGATTTGCGCCAGGTGTTTTTCATACCAGGCGGCCACCTGCGCCCTGCGTTCCAGCAGTGCCTCCAACCGCTTGATCTGCGTCAGCCCCAGGGCCGCGCTCATCTCATCCAGGCGGTAGTTATAGCCCAGGTAGGTGTGCTGCAGCCAGGTATCTCCTGGCGCCCGTCCCTGGTTGCGCAGCGCGCGCATATACTCCGCCGCTGCGCTGTCATCGGTGACGATCATCCCGCCTTCGCCGGTGGTGATCTGTTTGTTGGGGTAAAAGGCAAACACCCCGTAATCCCCCAGGGTGCCCGCCGGTCGGCCTTGATAAGCCGCGCCCAGGGCCTCGCAGGAATCTTCAATGACCGTCAGGCGATGCTCCCGGGCAATCGCGTTGATCCGGTCGTAGTCGGCGGGCTGACCGAACACATCCACGGGCAGAAGCGCTTTAACAGGCCCCAGCCGTCCTTCAACCTCTGAGGGCAGCCGCCTGGGCAGCCACTTTCGGGCCCGGTCGCCCCCCAGGCTGAGCTCTTCTGCGGCTTGTGCTAATTGGTGCGTGTCGATGTTCCCGGTCAGCGGGTCTACATCCACAAAAATCGGGACGGCCTTTTCAAACAGGATCACGTTGGCAGAAGCGACAAAGGAGAAGGGCGTTGTCAGGACGAGGTCGCCCGTGCCAATCCCCGCAGCCCGCACGCACAGGTGCAGGCCCGTCGTGCCGGAACTGACGCCAATGGCGTGTTGTGCACCGGTCAGGTCGCAAAAGGCGCGCTCAAAGGCCTCGATTTTGGGGCCCATGGAGAGCTGCGGTGTGTTCAGTACGTCCAGCACGGCCTGGCGGTCGGCATCGTTAAGTTCCGGGGAGGACATTGGGATTTTCATCAGGTGTTTCCATTTCTTAAGCTTATTTGCAGCAAGGCCCCCTAATTATAACGTTGATTGAGGCTGTGAAGCGTGCGGGGTGATGGGTGATTAGACCCACCCCTTGGGACCCTCCCTGTCCACTGCGCCCTGTACCGCGGCTTATAGAGACCCACCCCTTGGGACCCTCCCTGTCCACTGCGCCCTGTACCGCGGCTTATAGAG